>CAZJFM010000073.1:0-9932 GCA_964545365.1 uncultured Candidatus Competibacteraceae bacterium
CGGGCTTAGGCCTTCGCCTTTTGGACTCTTTTCATCGTCCCTTAGCGTTCATGCTAGCGTGCAAATTCCAAGAAAAAACATTTTGAATCTCTTAATTTAGTATATAACTTTAAGGTATACTAAGATGGAAAGCAGATGAAAACTCTATCTCTAAAGCTTGACGATATCGTTTACGAAGAAACCGAGCAATTATTAGAAAAGATAAAAAAGCCAAGAAATCGATATATTAATGAGGCTCTTCAGTATTATAATCGTATTCAAAAAAGAAAGATCATATCCGAATTGCTAGTATTAGAATCAAAGCTGGTTTGCGAAGAATCTATGAATGTTCTTAATGAATTCGAAAATCTAGACGAATATGACAGCTAAGAAATATGAAGTTTGGCTGGCAAACCTCGATCCTAGGTTTGGGACTGAAACTGGCAAAACTAGGCCTGTTTTAATCGTACAAACAGATGTTTTGAATAAAATTCATCCTTCTACTTTAATTTGTCCAATCACAACAAACGTTAAGCTTGAAAGTCAAATACTAAGAGTTCATTTAAAAAAAGGTACCGCAAAAGTTAAAGAAAGCTGCGATGTAATGATTGATCAATTGAGAGCTATTGACAACAAAAGATTAATCAAGAAAATTGGAGAACTACCAATAGAAATCACTGACCGAGTAAAAGAAAATATAAAAATAGTCCTAGATCTTGAGGATTAAGTACGAAACGCTAGCAGCGCCTCAAGCATCAGCCCGGATCTTACTTCGAGATAAAAAATGTAAGAAAAAGTTCTATCTACGGGATACTAATTATTTGAGAGAGCGGGCCGAACGCCTTTGGGCAGAACGGTATGATCTAAAAGAAAACCACGCCTGCAAGACAAGCAAAACCAACACAGCTGCCAAAGGGCGGTCCAACACCCACCGAGTAATAAATGCAGCCAGAGTCATTAGACTTAGCACCCATTGAAGCCGATGCAAACGCTCAGTCTTCATTCAAATAAATGGTTCCTGTGGGTACCAAAAATCGATAAGGCGAAAAGTCCCGATCGGCCGTCATTCCAAGTCCGGTAAGCAATTTATCCTTGGTTTTAATCTCCACCAATTGATCGGTATAAATCAGCCCTTCTCCGTCCGGATTGTCGCGCCAATACAAAATACTGGTGCTAAGCTCCTCCCCAAAACTGTTGGTGACCCGAACGTTTCCCATGGCTACCACAAGGTTGTCTTTTTCGTACATCACCGCGGAGTCGGCTCTAAGCGTAGAGGCTTCCTTACCGCTCTCATCTAAGAATCTTGTGGTAAGCCCTTTAGGCATTTCGCTTCTGGGTTCTTTGCCTTGGTAAACCTCCCTGAGCGGCGCCTCCATAACAAAGCGAATCTTTCCAGAATCGCTGTACATGAGCTTAAGATCATGGGTCACCAAAACCGGACGATCTTGCTCATCCATGCTTGCCATTACCTGGTCCAAATCGTTGGTGCATGACCAGATGACCAGGAAACCAAGGGCCGAAACCAAAAGCCAAGCCCCTTTCATGTTTATCGAGTGCGAACGGTGGTGGAGGTTTGAATCCAGCAACCAACGCTCACGGCATCTCCATCGCGTTTTTCCACAAAGAAACAATCCGACTTGAGCGGATAACTTCCTGCCACGGAGTTGATTCGACTCTGCGCTTTTCCTCCTGCGGATGGATCTACGCTACGTGCCTTTTGGTACATGTCTACCGCGGCCCAATAAGCGCCATAGCTGGTACAGGGGTCGTCGGTTTTGCAGCGGTTAAAGGAGCTTACATACAAATCCCCAATAAAAATGTAAGGATTTCCCCAGTTGGGCTTTAGTTCGGCCGCAGAGCGAGCAGAGCTGCGGGCTCCGCTGTATTGACCTGCTTCGCTTTGCGCAGAGGCCAAGACCATATAATAACGCGCCTTTTTCTCTGAATCACTTTCCAATTCTATGGCTTTTTCAAACGCTTCGATGGCTTTTTCGGTGTTTTTAAGGATGCTGTATTGCCTACCTAAGCGAAGGAATGCGGTAGCGTTGGGGAACATATTGGCGTTTTGTTCCATAATTTTAACCAACAATGGGTTAGACTGGTATGCCTCATTTTTGGCACAAGCCCGGCGGTCGAGAGCGGCAGAAGTTTTACGTACCCAACCCGAATCTGAGCTTTTGGCTTCGTAGTCGCGTTCCAAAATTTCCATGAGGTTGTCGCAGGTAAGGCAGGGGCCGGCCAAATCGTCTACTTTTTTCTGGGCCAGGCTGTAGTTTTTGTGGCGAATGCTGTCTTGGCCTTCGGTCATTTCCAAGCCTTTTTCGATAAACTCATTGAGGGTGTTGTAAGCGTCAATTACATCGCCACAATCTAATTTGTTGGCTTTGCGCAAAAAGGCGGTATAGATCATGTGTATGTACATTACCTGTCCTGCCGTTTGTTCGCGCTCCAGCTCAACGGCTTGCTTAGAAAGCGCATAGATGGTATCTACGTCGTTTTTTCGGTAGGCAGCCATAGCAATTACCTTACGGCCTATGATAAAGCCTTTGCTGCCATACTTTTCTTCTTGGGCTGCGGCCTCCATTCTGCGGTCAAGCAGCTGAAATAAGGTGTCCACATACAACTGCTTCAAGGAGTCGTTGCTTTCTTTTTTAATGAGGTCGTGGAGCATGTTTTCTCCCCGAATGTATAAGCCGGTGCCCGGGTTAAGGCAATGCTCCATAAGGTACCTAAAGGCCGGTAATGCGTATTGATAGTCTTTTAGTTTGGCGTTGTCGGTAAAAATGGCCATTTGTTTTTGACATTCTTCGGAGCCTGTGCCGGCTTCATCGGAGGCTTCTTCCTGTCCTTCGTCGGTTTGTGCCATAAGTATCGGACTGTTGGCAAATACAGCAAAAAACAAAGAGGCTACTATCCAAAATTTACGCGCTTCCATAACTTTATATTTAAAAATCACTTCCTTAATTAATTGATGCGTGGTTTATCGAACCACCAATCTCTAAGGCTCAAGCCCAGAGTAATTCTAAAGAACATATCGGAATAGGTTCCGGGAGCTCGGGAGTTGCCCCAACTCACATCAAAGCCAAGGTTAAAATAAGAGCCTACATATTTCGATGTTCCCATATTTCTACCGGATTTGATGCCGTGGTTAAACGGCAAACCTAGTCCAAAGGCCATGCCAAACTCATCTACAGGAAGGAACTCCGGTTGGAATTTGCGGCTTAAGTAGCGGAGTCCTGCCCGTACCACCAACATACGCGAAAAGAGCTTTCGCCCTTGTTTAAGTCCCAGATTTCCGGGGTGTATTTGGGTGCCTAAGGCTACTTGATAACTGTTGCTGTAAAAGGGAAGGTTTTCGTTAAAATATCTAAAATCGCTCCATGCGGTATATTGGGCATCTACATTAATGCTGTATTGTGCCGGCTTACGCAATTGAAAGCCTGCTCCCACACTCATGGGCATACCCACGGTTCCTGAGCTTAACGGACTTTGCTCAAGCGTGTCTACTGTTGGGCCCGGAACTTGATTTAAAAATTGGTAGGCAATGTTGCTTCGGTTCACGGTCCAGTCCATGGCAGGGCGAAAGGTCAACCCTGCCGTCCATTCCATTTTGCTGCGGATGGTGTCGGTTTTTCCTTCGGCGTTAATCACCAAACGTTGGTAAGGCAAGCGGCCGGTGTATTGAATCCCAAAATCCGCATCAAAGTTTCCGGCGGTTACCAGCTCGGTTACCCGTGTGGATAAAAAACCGGAATTGGCCGGAAAAAGGAGACTGCGGTTGCGGCTAAGGCTTCCAAAATTATAGTGCAAATTCACCCCAACAGCCAAATGCCCAAAAAGCGTAAAGCCATTGGAAAGCGTAAGCCGATTCCATCCGCCCGAACCGATAAAAGAACGCTCTATACCCAAAGTGTCTTCGCCAAAGACTTGAGGCAAGGAATCGTTAAAGTCGTAGCCGGCCTGTGAAAAGGGTCTAAATGCAACTGCCGACGTCCATTGAAACCGCGGATTTTTTCTTAGTATAGGAAGCGCTAAGGCAAATTCATTGGGGTAAAGGTTTCCGGCACGAAATTCTTGGCCATTTATGGTGCGCCGCCCCAAATTCATTTCCGCCCCTATTTGAAAGGTGGCAAGTTCTATACTGCTCACCGAAGCCGGATTCGTTAAATTGATGCTCATGGAGTCCCGCAAACCTACGCCAACACCTCCCATGCCAATTGCATTTGGTGCCGTGAATCCTTGGATTTCGCCGGGACCAAAAATAGAATACGGCGAAAAGTCGTCGGTTTGGGCATGCAACAAAGGCAACCAAAGCCCCAGGCACAGTAAGCATAAGGCAAAAATACGTTGGACTATTCTCATACCATTTGTAATCGCAGCAGAGCCGCTAAGCCTTCTAATGTCAAATCAGGCGCTGCAAAGATGTGATTTTTCGTTAAGTGGGCAAACTTAGGGGCATCTCCTCCGGTCAAAAAAACCCTTCCCGAGGGGTAGTTGCGTATGAATCGTGCCGAAGCAGCTTCAATTTCTGCCTCAATTCCTTGATTTACGCCAAACCATAATGCATCTTGGGTGTTTCGCGCCGGAAAAAAACGCCTGGCCTGCTGTTCCATTTCGGCTATGGGCAGTTTTTCGGCGCCATGATGCATGGCCATAAAGCGCATAGCAAAGCCAGGGGAAATTTTTCCGCCCAAATAGCCCTGGTCGGGACTTAGGTATTCAAAATTGATGCAGGTGCCAAGATCAATCACCAAAGATGCTCGATCCGGATGCCTGGCCCAAGCCCCCGCAGCTCCAGCCAAACGGTCTGCCCCCAAGCTATACGGAGTGTCATAATTGATCCTAAAGGGAAGCTTTGTTTTGGAAGATAATTCAAAACTACGCGCTGTGCCAAACCATTGATCTAAAGGTTGTTTGTCTTTACGTACCGAAGCGCGTAATACAGCTAAGGGCTTAGCAAGACTAAGCCGTTCGTAGACTTCTCCGCAATCAAAGGTGCTACTCGCGCCCTTCCATTGCCAGTCCTGCGATTTGGAACTAAATAGGGCAGCCTTAATGCGGCTGTTTCCTTCGTCAATTACGGCGTAGTAAGGATTCATCTCGGTCAATAAACAACAAAACAAGCGCTTTGGTATGCCATGGCAAACAAATTTCGGCAATTATCGAAAGCGGACTTGTCCGGTTTTGTTTTTTATGTACATTTGCCCTCCCAAAGGATTGGTACCATAGCTCAGTTGGTAGAGCAAAGGACTGAAAATCCTTGTGTCGTTGGTTCGATTCCAACTGGTACCACAAAAGCCGCTTATTGCGGCTTTTTTTTTGCCCGCTCGCTGCTGTTTATTACCAATCCATAAAATTTCTTAGAGGCAGAAATTTACTACGGATTATGAATACCTTTGCACGTTAAAGTTTGACTTATGAAAATTTTTGCCAGTGGTTTGTTGTGGGCTTTGTTCCTAATGCTGCAAGCCCAATCCAATGGGGTGGGAATAGGCACCGGTGCTCCTCCCCATCCCTCCGCCATGCTAGATATTCAAGATACAACCGGAGGTTTGTTGTACCCTCGATTGACCACGGCTCAGCGCAATGCCATCAATAACCCGGCAACAGGACTTACCATATTCAATACCACCTCCCAATGTTTTGAAGCCTACTTTGCGAATGGCTGGAAGGCCACCGCATGCGCTTGCAACAGTTTCCCGGATCCCAGCTTTACCTTTCCGGGCTTTATCCCTGCAAACCAAGCCGCAAGCTTTTCGGCAACCACAGGGGGAGCTTCCTATGCTTGGACCTTTGCCTCCGGCACTCCGGCGAGTTCCAATATTCAAAATCCCCAAGTTACTTGGGCCAATACAGGAACCTATACGGTAAAATTGGTGGTTACCGACAATCAGGGCTGCGCGGACAGCTCTTCGCAGTCGGTTACCGTTACCAATTGCCCACCACCTGGCTCTCAAACCTTTAGCTATACCGGAAGTCCTCAGAGCTTTACGGTACCGGCTTGCGTTACTTCCCTTCAAGTAGATGTACGTGGCGCCCAAGGGGGCAATGGAGGAAATGGCCAATATTGCAGCAATACCGTGCTTGGTGGCAACGGTGGACGCGTACAGGCTACTTTAGCGGTAAGTCCCGGTCAGGTGATTAGTGTTGTTGTGGGACAAAAGGGAGGCAACGGGCAATCGTTTTGCGGTCCTTGCACCGGTGGTACCGGAGGCTATGGCGGCTCCTTTAATGGAATAAACGGGGGAAATACCTCGTCCGGTGTTACCGCTTCCGGCGGTGGCGGTGGCGGAGCCTCCTACGTAGCACTCAATGGAAACAATGTACTCATTGCCGGTGGCGGTGGCGGCGGCGGAGCTAATAATCATGGAAATCCAAGCTCATCAGGGGGGAAAGGCGGGCATCCGAGCTACGGCGGAAATGGAGGGTGCGCTGCAAGCACGGTGGCCAACTGCTCTCAGTGTGGCGGCGGCGGCGGCGGTCCCGGCCAAGGAGGCCAAGGCTTTGCTTCTCAAGGTACCAACATCAGTACCACCACCGGTTTCCAAACCAACGACGGCTCGGTAATCATAACTTGGTAAACAATGGAGGCATAGGCCTACCTTTGCCTTATGTGTGTTAAGGATTGGTGGAACCTATGGCAAAAACGCAAAGGCTTAGCCCTTGCTGTGTTGGCTTTTGTTTTAGGCCAAGCCTACTTTGGTTTTAAAGGGGTGGAGACTTTTCCTTGGTTGCATTTTGGCATGTTCTCGGCACCTTACCAAAGCCCACCTGAATACCTGGACTTGGAGCAAGGGCTTCATTCGGTCTTGGAGGAACTGCCGGCCAAAAAGCGTGAGTTTGTGGTGCAAAATGCAAAATTTTGGTTGCACCGCCACCAAAACGGGGCAGCACAAAGCCCTGTAGCAGAAGCCATAGATCAGCGTTTTCCCTCGGCAAAGTTTCCCCAAGTACACGCATTATTGCATGAAAATCTTAACCAAAGTCATTTAAATCAAGGCGAAACAGCAGCGTGGTTTTATGGCTTGGAAAGCGTGAACCCGCAAGGGCCGGACCTGTTGCTCATTCGGTATAAAGGCATTGGGGAGAACCGAATTACCGAGTATTTTACTTTACCTAAGCCCAACCCATAATGAAGCATTGGCTAAGGAAACGACCGGAGCTTTTTTGGCGTCGCTTGGCGGGCTTTTTATTGCTTTTGCTTTGGATTCGACAAGGCTGGGGAGGCGTTTGGCTTAGTCAGTTGGGATCGCCACCCTTTGCCAACCCTGAAGCCGATTGGTTGTATTGGCTGTTGCAAGCCTTGGGCATTCCTCAGTTTTTTTTAGGCCCATGGGGAAGTTGGGTTTTGGATATTGCCCTGGGTTTGGGTTTGGTATTGCAGTGTTTTTTTCCGCTTAAGGCATGGGTGGTCCGGCTCAACGTCCTGACTTGGTTGCTGTACTTTGTGAGTTACTATGCTGCATTTACCATGCACAACCATGGGCTTATCGGCGGATTCGCCCTACAACTGGCCTTAAGCATAAAGCCCTTTAGCTCGGGCTTGTCGGGATTGCGTTATTATGTGTTGTGGATGCATGCCTCCGCATTGGGCTGGAAGCTGGTGCGTGGAACGGCCTGGAGTCCTCAACATGCCTTGGACGTCTTAACACAGCAACAAGCCGAAGCCCTGACCGATGCCGGGCATTGGGTACATTTTTTTCTCGAAAACCCATGGTTCTGGTGGATAGGCTGGTACTTGGCCTTGATTTGGCAGGGCTTGCATGTATTGGGGTTTTTTACTCGGAGTTTGGATGTGGTATTTTTTGCAGGCTTGTTTGTGTTCCATATAGGCAACCTGCTGCTGCTGGACACCACTTTTAGCGATGTGCTGGTGGTGGCCTTGGCCTATGTGCCTTTGACTTGGATTGGCAGGGGGAAATCCTCCGTCTAGAAATCGCTGAGCTCGTTTCCCCTAACTTTATTCCCATGAATCGTAGTCAAAAACTTGCCAAACGTTTGGAAAACGTGTTGTTTAACGGTCAATGGATTGCCCATACCAACCTCCAAAACGAAGCAAGCCTTTTGTCCATGGAAATGGCACAGAAAAAAGTGCATGGACTAAATACTGCCCTTGAGTTGATTTTTCACATCCGCTACTATTCCGAAGGCATTGCCGAGGTGTTGAACGGTGGACCGCTTTCCATAAAAGACGCTTACAGTTTCCAAGCGCCCCCCATAAACTCCGAAGAAGATTGGAAGGCATTTAGGACTCGATTGGAGCAAAGCTCTAAAGCATTGATTCAATTCGTTTCTCAAATGCCTGAAGAAAGTTGGGACCAAGATTTTGGGGATGGAACCTATGGCAGCATTGAGCAAAACATAGAAGGGTTCATTGAACACACCTATTACCACCTTGGGCAACTGCGTTTGGTGCGCAAGTTGCTGCACAGGGAAGGTTAGGTCTTCGAATCCGTCCTAGAATTCAGGATTTTCATAGCTGCGGCCCCCCGCTCGGCAGAGGGCCCTGTGCCGACGGGTGGCATGCCGCCAAGCGGGCGAGGAGGTGTAGCTTTGCGGAACCCCCGCAGCCCCTTGGCGGCGCCACCCGGCAAGCAGGACCGCCGCAGGAGCGGTTAAAATAGTAAGGCTTTATTCGGAGCCGGGGCCCAAAAACCCATCTGCTATAACTCCTTGTATTTTTTGGCCGTGCCTTTGGCCTTGTCGACCGGATATTTTTCTGCGTTGCGTTTGATTTTTTCGAGTACAATTTCCTGTACGTCAAAGCTGTACTTGTCGGAGAGGAGCAAAGCATAGGCGAATACATCGGCCAGTTCCTCTTTAACTTTTTCGGGGTCCACTTGGTCGGGGTTCTTCCACAAAAAGGCTTCCAGCAGCTCGCTGCTTTCTATGGACAATGCCAAGGCTAAGTCTTTGGCGTTGTGGAACTGCGCCCAGTCGCGTTCGTCGCGAAAGGCCCGCAGGCTATGGCAAAGTGCTTTCCAATCGTGCATGCCGCAGGGGATTTTGATTTTCGAAGTCCAATATACGTCGGCTCGATTAAACCCTCTGGCATTATATTTGGTCTACACCCTATATGACGCTGCAAGAAACACTTCACCTCTTTTGGCGGGCAGGTTTTGGCCCCGACCCCACGCAAGTGCCTCGGCTGGTGCAAATGAGCCGCGCAGAGGCCGTGGACTTGTTGTTCCAAGATGCGCAAGACTACAGTCCAATGGACCGCGCCGAAATGCCTGCCTCCATGCGTTGGCGCAAGCAAATGCGCAGCAATCCCGAGGACAAAAAGGCGGTGCGTAAGTTCAATTTGGAACAGCTGGGCGATATGAACATTCAGGCACTCAATGAATTTGCCTTTAGTCGGGCGCAATTGCGCGAAAAAATGTTTCTTTTTTGGCACGACCATTTTGCCTGTTTTGTGCCTTTTGCTTACATGCTTCAGCTGCACATCAATAAGCTTAAGGCCGAAGCTCTTGGCAATTATCGCACCATGCTGCATACCGTGGCCAAAGATGCGGCCATGTTGGAGTTTCTGAACAATACCCAGAATAGAGCGCGCAAACCCAACGAGAATTTTGCACGCGAAGTGCTGGAATTGTATACCTTAGGTATTGGCCAATATACCGAGCAAGACATTAAGGAGGCCGCCCGTGCCTTTACCGGTTGGAACTACGACGATGCCGGTGCCTTTTGGCTGGTAGAGCGCTGGCACGACACCGGTACCAAGACCTTTAGAGGAAAAAGCGGAGCTTTTGGGGGCGAAGACATATTAAATATGGTGCTGGACGACCCGGCCACTGCCGCTTTTTTGGCCAAAAAACTCTACGTTTGGTTTGTTTCCGAACAACCGCATACCGAAAGGGAAAAAGAAATCGCCGAGGTTTTGTACAGCAGCGGTTACGCCATTGACCAAACCATGCGTCATATTTTTATGAGCGATTGGTTTTACGACCCCA
>CAZJFM010000074.1:0-9753 GCA_964545365.1 uncultured Candidatus Competibacteraceae bacterium
GAAGGTGGCCGGCAAGCGAGGACTTGGAACCGGAGACGGATTAGGCGCCCAAATCTAAACCTTAAATATGCTCCCTAAACGACTCTACCAGGTGTTGTCCCCGTCGTTCCATTGTCTTTTGCTGCGCAACACTTGCTCCAATAGGTCGCGGACGCAGCCTTTGCCACCGGCTAGAGGCGATATGTAATCGGCCAGCTGCTGGATTTCGGAGGCCGCGTCTTCGGGACAAGCCGACATGCCTACCTGCTGCATTACTTCGTAGTCGGGCAAATCGTCGCCCATGTACAATACGGTTTCGGCCTGCAAGGATTCTTCAATGGCCAAGTGCTGAAACACCTCCCATTTGTCTGAAGCGCTTAGGATTACCCGGCGAATGCCCAGGGCCTCCAGCCGCTCTTTTACTTGCTCCGAATTGCCCCCGGTAATTACATACATGGCCAGGCCTTTTCGCGCGGCATACTGCACCGCAAATCCGTCGCGGCTGTTGAGGGTGCGCACCACCGAGCCATCGGGAAACAACTGCACCGAGCCGTCGGTAAAAACCCCATCTACATCAAAAATAACGGCTTGGATGTCCTGGAATTTGGCCTTAAGATCCATAATCGGAGGTATTGGAGAATCGTTGTTGTATGGCTTTGGAGAGTGCATTGTAGACTTCCAGCAAGCCGGGCTGCTCGCTCAATAGCGCTCGATGGGCCTCCAAGCTTTGGATGTCGTTGCGGTAAGCGGGTCCGGTCATGGCATCTTCCGGCCCAAGTTCAAGGCACTTGGCCAAGGTTTCTTCCATGAGTGGATGCATCAACTCAGGGTCGACCCCGGCATTGTGGCATAAATCGCGGGCCAGCAACCAAGAGAAATTCACAAAATTGGAAGCAAAAACTCCGGCCAGATGTAATTTTTTTCGCTCTTCGCTTTGCAGCATGGCCACCTCTTGCGATAGCTGCGAGGCTAAATCAAAGAGCAAAGCGGTGCACTCCATGTCGGAGCCTTCAACAAATAGGGGCAAGCTCGGCCAATGCAGGCGTTTTTCGCGTCGTATGGTTTGCAGTGGATAAAAAACTCCGGTGGGTCGATCCGGCATTTGAAGCAAGGGCTGTGCTCCGGAGCAATGCACCAAGGCTGCCGGTCCTTTGGGAATTTGTTGAGCCACCGAAGCAATGGCGCCATCGCTTATGCATAAAAAAATCAGGTCGACTTGGGCACTAAGCAAGGCACTGCTGCCCAAAGGTTCGGCCTCTACCCTACGGGCATAGATTTCGGCTTGTTCTAAGTTGCGTCCGGCAAATTCTTGGATGTGATGCCCCGCCTGAAACAGCGCATCGCTTAGATGCCAACTCACATTTCCGGTGCCCACAAAGCTGATCCGAAGCGGTTTCATGGACGGTTTTGTCTAAATCTAAACCAAGCGGACCAAAGGCTTCCAATGGCCAGCAAAAAACAACCTGCCCACAGGATTTTAATCCCGGGAAATACTACCGCCTTCATGATGATGAAATCGTCCATGTCGGTGTATTTTTTGCGGATCATGGTGACTTCCACTTTGTTTTCCTGCGGCAAAAGACCGGTAACTTCGATTACCATGCCGTTGCGTGCCGCCGTATCAGCTCTGGTAACCAGGCGGCTGCCTTCTACTCTAAAGAAAGGACGCACGGAATCAGGTCGACCTTCCAAGTTGCGCACGGTAAAGAGCGGAGCCAATTCCAGGTTCAGCAAGCTGTCGGCCAAGGTGGTGTCAGGGGCTTCCACCATTTCGATGCCTTCTAAAACCACGTAGGCGTTGGAGGAAAAGACGGTATCGCCCACGTCGAGTTTAAAGTGCTGAGGTTCTTCGTAGGTAGGGGCATCGACTCCGGCCATGCGGCGTTTTAGGCGGTCCAGGTCTACGTAGGTTACGTGGGTAAAGATGTCTTTGTGCAGGAAATGAGCGGTGGCGGGCTCTGCTACGTTGCCCATGGTATTGCTCATGATAAGTCGCGGGTGCAGGGTAAAGGCCTGTTCCCAGCCGCCTTCTTGGTTAGGTTTGAGGTATTCAATTTGGTACCAGGCATAATTGCCGGACATGCTATCGCCTTTATACACCAAATAGTAATCGCCCATTTGCACGGTGTCGTTGCGGAAGAGCATCACGTTTTCGTCGTTTCGAAACTCCTCGTTTAAGGCCTCCAATTGAATAAAATTCTTATTCTCGGAAATGGTGTTTTGATGCCCTGTGGCCACTACTACGCCCAGCATAAGCAAACCAAATCCTCCGTGGGCCACTGCGCCCCCGGCTTGGGCCGGATATTTGCGGAAAAAGCGGGCCGCGTATATTACCGCAGCAACCACCGCCATGCCTCCGCCCCAGGCCAAGGCAAGGTGTACCGGGTTACGAAATTCGTCCCAAAGGGCAACAGCGGTCAATACCAGGGCTGTAACTACCAAAACGGGTTGGAGCAATTGCCTCAATAAACCTTTGGGTGCTCCGGTTTTGCGGGCATAGGGCAACAACAAACTTATTCCCATAAGCACCGATACCAGCAAGCCAAACCACCATTGCACTTGGTTGTAATCGCCCACATCTCCTACGGCCATGCTGGTGCCCACCAATTTGTTAATGACAGGCTTGGAAGTTTCGATGGTTAAGTGCAGGCCACTCACCAGTAAAATCATACTTCCCACCAGCATCCAAAAATCCCGGGAATAGGTGCTGTCTTCTACCAGTATTTGTCGGCTCTGAGTTCTATGGTTGAGTTGATGCACAAAATAACCGGCAGAAGCCAGGCCAAACAAGAACCAAACCAGCTTGGCGGAGCTGGCAAAATCCGAAGCCAAACCAAAGAGGCAAACGGAAAGGGAAACCACCAAATAAGCGAATCGGTGCTTTTTGGGGCTCAAGACCACCACCGGCAGCCACATAAAAAAGAATAAGAAGAGCAACAATTGGCCGGTTAAACCCAAGTCGGTAAAGGAGTGTACGGAAGCGTCGCCCAGGACTCCACTACGGGTAAGGAAGGTGGAATACAAGACAAAAACAAAGGCAAAAATCAAGAACAAAAAGGCCAATTGAAGTACCAGCTTGGTCTTTTTGGGAATTAAGAGCATGTGGGCACCGGCGGTAAGTAAAAGCCAGGGAACCAAGGAAGCATTTTCTACCGGATCCCAGACCCAAAAACCGCCAAAGCTAAGCGCTTCGTAGGCCCAAGCGCCTCCCATAAGGATGCCGCCACCCAACACGGCAACGCCCACAAAAGCCCAAGGCAAAGCGGGGCGCATCCACTCCATAAAGGAACGACGCAGCAAGCCATCCATCAAAAAGCCAAATGGCACGGCCGTTAGGGCAAAACCTAAGAACAAGGTGGGCGGGTGAATGGTCATCCAATAGTTCTGCAAAGCGGGATTTAAGCCTCTGCCGTCCAGTCCGGCAAGGTAGTCGGGAAGTTTGGTAAAAGGTGCCCCTACAAAATTGGGATGTTCTCGTGTGAGCAAAAAGGGATTGGAGCCAATGGTAAAGTCAATGCCCAAATCGGGTAAGTAAATGACCCGACCCAAGACCATGATTCCCAAAAAAGCTTGGATTAGAAGTAGGGTAAACATGAGTCCTCCCTCATGTTTACGCGCCATATGCACCAAAAACATGCCTAAAATGGCATGCCAAAAGGCCCACAGTAGAAAAGAACCTTCTTGTCCCTCCCAAAAGGACGCAAAGATGTACTTGTTTTGAAGGGCTTTATTGGTATGCTGCCACACATAATAGTATTCGAACTGCCGGGTAAGCAACAATCCAAACAAAAGTGCTACCGTAGCAATTAAAGCAGAGGCATGAATCCAAAAAAAGCGGCGTCCGAGGCGGTACCAGCTTTCTCGAAGGGGTTCTTCGGAGCGGGTTCCTTTAAAATAAAAGAAGGCTCCAAAGGCAGCGGAGGTGAGCGCCAAAACCAATAACCAGTTTCCTACAATGCCCGGCCAAAGTTGTTCGTCAATAAATTCCATCAGTTCGCTACGGTCTGGGTCGGGGCATCGTTGTATTTAGAGGGACATTTGGTTAGAATATCCTTGGCTTGAAAGGTGCTTCCTTGCATTTTTCCAATCACCACAATTTGCTCGGAGCGGTCAAAGTCCTGTGGCCGTGGTTTATGCAGCACCACCTTACGGCTTAGGCCTTGGCGGTCGGTCATGTGAAAGGAAAACAAATTGGCATTGGCCACCGGATTGTAGTCCATGGGTTTGTCCAAATCCAAAGTGCCGGCTACATGAAAAACCCTTTCCGGATCGTCTTCGGCTTGTTGGAACGAGGCGTAGGCGTCGGAGTTCCCCAGAGCAACGAATATAACTCCGGAGAGCATAGCAACAAACAGTAAAATTAAAATATGCACCCGTTTCATGGCCTCAATTTCTTTGATCAACAGGCAAAATTACTGCTTTGTTTTAGAACCCGTGGGGAAATAAGGTCTTTTTAAGGCCTAAAGAAAGCTAAACAATTAAGGCCTTGATTGGCCTGCTTTCTGCGGTGTGCCATAAAACAATATCTTTGCCAAAAAGCAGGCATGAATTCCAAGCAAAATCTTTTCATGGGCCTTATTGCCCTAGCCGTTGTTGGCTTGTACATTCTTCATTTTAGCTCAAAAGAGCCTTCCGAAACTCCCAGCAAGAAACCCAATATAGGCGCCGAACAAGGCATGCCTTTGAATGGAAAAATACTGTATGTACAAGCCGACTCCATTATGTCGAGCTATGGGTACATGAAGGATTTAGAAGCCCAGTTTCTTTCCGATAACCAATTGCGCGAAAACAAGTTACGGGACGGACAGCAGAGGTTGCAGTCCATGCTAAAGAATTACGAACGCAAGGTGCCCACCATGACTTCAAGAGAGCGCATGAAGGAGGAAGAAAAAATTACAGCCTACCAACAACAATTGATGCAAGACCAGCAGGAACTAAGTCAATTGGCCGCCATGCAAGAAGCCGAAATGATTAGCCAGGTTTACGACAGCTTGCATGCCTTCTTTTCGGATTTTGGAGCCGAGCGTGAAGTAGATTTTATCTTGGCCACACAAAAGGCCAGCGGTGTTTTGTATGCCCACCCTGATTTGGACGTTACCGGGGAAGCCATAGATGCGCTGGATGCACGCTACAAAGGCACCAAAGAAGATACCACCTCAAACTAATGTGCTATGAAGGCTGCCCTACTCTCCCTGCTTGTCTGTTCCATTTCCCTTCCTTGGCTAAATGCACAACGCCAAGGCTATTGGCAGCAGCAAGCCGATTATGAAATGGAAGTAGCCCTAGACCCTAAAAACCATCAGGTAGAAGGAGTCCAAAGCATTCGGTATACCAATAATGCCCCGGATACCCTCCGAAGGGTCTTTTACCATTTATATTTTAATGCCTTTCAGCCCAATTCGGTGATGGATTACCGCAGCCGACATTTACCTGATCCTGACCGGCGGGTGGGCGATCGCATCCAAAAACTTAAAGAAGAAGAACAAGGCTGGCACCGCATCAGCAGTTTTCGTTGCCGGGGGGAAGAGCAAGCCTTTAGTATTTTGGGTACGGTGATGGAAATCCCTCTATCCAAGCCCATATTGCCGGGAGAAACCGTGGAATTGGAAATGAAGTTTAAGAGCCAAGTGCCCATGCAAATTCGTCGTTCGGGCCGCAACAGCTCGGAGGGCATCGACTATTCCATGACCCAGTGGTATCCCAAACTGGCAGCCTTTGACGAGGACGGTTGGCATACCGACCCTTATATTGCGCGGGAGTTTTACGGGAATTTCGGTCGTTTTGATGTGAAAATCACCCTTCCTTCCGAATACGTGGTGGGTGCTACCGGGGTACTGCAAAATCCGGAGGAAGTGGGCCATGGCTATGGAAAAGGAAGCAGCAAAAAATCAGGCAGTAAAAACACCTTGCAATGGCATTTTGTGGCCGAAAACGTGCACGATTTTGCCTGGGCTGCCGACCCCGACTACGAACATAAGACCTTGCAAGTGACCGACGGTCCACTGCTGCACTTTCTTTACCTGCCCAAAACCAACGAAGATGGAAAATGGGACAAGCTTCAACCGCTGTGCCGCGCCTTTTTTGAGGAAATGAACCAAACCTTCGGTCCCTACCCTTACCCCCAATTCAGTTTTGTTCAAGGCGGAGATGGAGGTATGGAATATCCCATGCTCACCCTCATAACCGCCTCCGGCGAATTGGATGGTTTAGTACATGTGGCCTTCCATGAGGCCATCCACAATTGGTTTTACGGCATTTTTGGCTTTCACGAAGGTCGCTACCCTTGGCTCGACGAAGGTTTTACCACCTATGCCACCGATTTAATGGTGCACGAGGTCTATGAGGCCGGCGAACAACCCTTTTATTGGCAAAGCTACCAAGCCTACCGCATGATGGTGTCCGACGCCAACCGCCAACCCATGAGCACCCATGCCGATTGGTACAATCAAAACAGGAGCTATTCTTTATCTTCTTACATCGGAGGTGCGGTGTTTTTAAACCAACTGCGTTATATTTTGGGAGAGGATGCCTTTCAAAATGGCATGCAGCGGTTTTACAGACATTGGAAATTTAAGCATCCCAAACCCGAGGACTTTGTGCGCGAAATGGAACGGGCCGGGCAAATGGAGCTGGACTGGTACCACAGGGAATTTATTTTTTCTACCCATACCATCGATTACGCCATAGATAGTGTTTGGAGCCTAGGCAATAAGACAAGGGTACGGATCGAGCGTAAAGGCTTGTTTCCCATGCCTATCGACCTGGCTTGGAAACGCAAAAACGGTCCTCTAGGCCTGGCACTGATTCCCTTAGACGTACAAAGAGGGGTTAAAACGCCCAAGCGCACATGGAACGAAGTCATTCAAGCCCCCGCCTGGGAATGGGTACGCACCCAATACGAAATTGAACTGCCTGTGCCCATGAACGATTTGGAAGTAATCCTGATCGATCCCGATCAACTCATGGTTGACCAAGACCCCGAAAACAACCTTTGGCAACCCTAAATGGGGACATCTGGCCATTTTTTGCCTTTCCTTTTGTACCTTGAGGCATGGAATATACCCGTCTAGGAAAATCCGGACTTCAGATTTCCCGGCTCTCTTTTGGAAGCTGGGTTACCTTTGGTCATCAAATTCAAAACGATACGGCCAAAGAACTGATGCATTTGGCCTACGATTCCGGAATTAACTTTTTCGATAATGCTGAAGTTTATGCCCATGGCGCCTCAGAAGAGGTAATGGGCAAAATTCTAAAGGAGGCAGGCTGGCAACGTAGCTCTTATTTGGTATCCAGCAAAGCATTTTGGGGCGGTAAAAAGCCCAATCAAAACGGCCTCAGCCGCAAACACTTGGTGGAAGCCTGCCATGCCGCACTCCAAAGGCTTCAGGTAGACTATCTCGACCTCTATTACTGCCATCGGCCGGATAAAAACACCCCCTTAGAAGAAACGGTGTTCACCATGGATATGCTCATTAGGCAAGGCAAAATCCTCTACTGGGGCACCAGCGAATGGGAAGCGGCCACCATTGCCGAGGCGCATGCCATTGCCCGACGCGAACACTTAATTCCACCCATAGTAGAGCAGCCTCAATACCATATGTTCCATCGGGAACGGGTAGAAATTGAGTACCGCAATTTGTACGATTGGTACGGAATGGGCACCACTACTTGGTCGCCTTTGGCCAGCGGTTTGCTCACGGGCAAATACAATCAGGGACTGCCCGAAAACACACGAGCCTCTTTGCCCGATTTGGTATGGCTTAAAGAGCTTTTGGTTGGCCCTCAAGCGCAAAAAAACATAGCTAAAATCCAAGCATTGCAAGCTTTGGCTCAAGAGTTGAACACCAGCCTTCCTTGCTTGGCCATTGCTTGGTGCCTTCGCTTCCATGGCCTAAGCTCGGTTATTTTGGGAGCATCCAAAATATCCCAACTCAAGGAAAATCTTGGCGCCATTGAACTTTCCTCTCGACTAAACCAAGATGTTTGGCAGCGCGTCGAAGAAATTCTAGACAATCAACCCAAAACTCCGGACTTCGGATAAATAAAATACTCCATGCGTCTGCCCTCGCTTAGCACCCAACAAACCGATGGCCTCAATATGGGCCTTATGCTTCTCTCACTCGGTATTGCTTTTGCCTTACCCTTTGAGCTGTTTTTGTTCAGCTACGCCGTACTTGGACCGCTTCATTACCTCACCGAAATATCTTGGTTGCACCGCAAAAACTACTTTATACCGGGCAAAAAAGATGGGCTTTGGTTTGCCGTTTTGGCTACCGTATTTGGCGCTTTATTGGTCTTGGGCTCCTTTGGAGAGGAATGGTTAGGCAAGCGCCAATTCAGAGAACTGGGTTTTTGGGGGGCCAACCTCATTTTTATGGCCTTTGCTTCGGCCTTTATTTTGGCCATGTTGCGCAAGCCTTTGCATCGATTCATTGGCTTTGGCCTCATGCTGGCGGTTGGTTTAAGTTACAATATGGAAATGCCCATCACCACCGTCAATGGTCCCGACGGCACAGAGTTGGCGCGCACCAAGATTGGCAAACAGGACCAATGGGTCTTTTTGGACAATGCCCGCATCGTAGATGAGCAAAGGCCGGAAGGTCAAACCATGGACTTGCAATTCAAGGTAAAAAGAGAGGGCAGTGAAATCGTGGCCATCGACATGCATCGTGCAGCGCCTGAGCTCAGCGTTCCGGCGCATGCAGCCGTGGCCGATATCCAAAACCAAACCATTGCCTTTGGCGAGGGCAAGGGACTGCGCTTTGGCTCGGCACAGGGCGGTAGTGCCCTATTCTTTGCCTTTTTTCTACCCACACTCATTCACGTTTTCCTATTTACGGCCCTATTTATGCTGTTTGGGGCGCTAAAAAGCGGTTCCGGCTTGGGATTATGGTCGGTGGGCTTGCTCTTTGCCTGTGCGGCCTTGCCCTTTTTCTGGGATCCGGGCATTACCGGCTACGCCGTTTCCGAAACGGTGCGTCAAAGCTACGATGTATCCTTTTTTGAGCTGAATCGGCAAATCATCGCATTGCTGGAAGCCGGACCGGTGCATGGCAACGATTTAGCCGTGGCCACGGTTTACAGCAGCTCCTTCGGCATAGCCCTCACGCGCTTCATTGCCTTTGCCTATACCTATCACTACCTCAACTGGTTCAGCAAAACTTCCATCATTCAATGGCACAAAATGCCTTGGGCCAACCTGGCCGTGGTCCTAGCCCTTTGGGTCGGCTCGGTGTACCTATATTGGACCAGCTACGAAATTGGCCTACAAGCGCTGTTTTTCCTCAGCTTTATGCATGTATTTATGGAATTCCCCTTGAATTTTGTGAGTATGAAAGGCATTGCCTCAAGCCTTGGGAAAAGATTTAGGCCCGTAGCCGGTTAATTTCGCAAGCCATGCATCGTTAGGAGGGGCCTTGTTCCATAGGGCATTTTACCATCCTATCCTCCCCTGGTTCCTGCCCTGCTTGCGGCCGGTCGGGGCTCCATGCCCCTGCGGTGGCTTGCTGCGCGCCGCCTCCTCGTGGCGGAGCCCCAGCCCGTTCGCAGCGCAGGGGCATCCACCCGGTCGGGGGCCTCAAATATTAAGGATTTGCGTCCTTAGGTGCCTCAAAACCATTAGAGACCTTTAATAACCTGGAGGATAGCTATCCATAGCATCGTAAATGATGCCTTGAGCCTTGGCACGAATGTCTTCCTGAATAATCAGTCGGTTTTCTGCGCTTGGATGCACCCTATTGCTTAAAAACACAAACAATATATTGTATTCCGGAT
>CAZJFM010000075.1:0-9662 GCA_964545365.1 uncultured Candidatus Competibacteraceae bacterium
CTTAGCCGCCAAACGAGGACTTGGAGGGAGGGCCCGGTGCCGTGCGGGGGCCATGCGGGCAAGGCAAGGCAGGTGGCCACCATTGACGGGAAGCTATTCTGGCGGCAAACCTGCCCTGACGCTTCGTGCTGACGCTGCGGTCAGCATCTTCGAGTCAGGGACTGCGTCTTGAAAATGCCTCCCGTCAAGAGCCTCATGAAGCTACTAAGAATAGTTCGCAGGCGAATTAGCGCTCAAATGTTTTCTATGTTTTCAATGAGCCATCCGGCGCGTTGGCGGAGCGCTTGTTGGTTTTCGGGGGGCATTTTGTCCCAGGTGCGGTACATCATGCCGATGCGTGGGTTGTTGTGGAGTTTGTCGCGGTTGCGGGCGTAGAAGTCCCAATACAGGCTGTTGAGTGGGCAGGCCTTGGGGCCGGTTTTTTCGTTGCGGTCGTAGGGGCAGCTGCTGCAATAATCGCTCATGCGGTGCATGTAAGCGGCGCTGCCCAGATAGGGTTTGGTTCCGACGATGCCGCCGTCGGCGAATTGGCTCATGCCTCGGGTGTTGGTGATTTCGACCCATTCGATGGCGTCGATGTAGATGCCCAGGTACCAGCGGTCCATTTCGTCGGGGTGTATGCCGGCCATGAGTCCGAAGGCTCCGGTGACCATAAGTCGTTGAATGTGATGTGCGTAAGCTTTGTCGAGGGATTGGCCAATGGCTTCGCTTAGGCAGCGCATCTTGGTTTTGCCGGTCCAAAACCAGGAGGGGAGCGGATGTTGGTGGTCGAAGAAATTCATTTGGGCATAGTGAGGCATGTGCGCCCAATAGATGCCGCGCATGTATTCGCGCCAGCCGAGGATTTGGCGGATGAAGCCTTCTACGGCGTGCAGGGGATAGGCTTCGGGGTTCTGCCTCCAGGCCTTTTCGGCGGCTTGTATGACTTCGAGGGGATGCAGCATTTTGGTGTTGAGGGCAAAGCTTAGGCGACTATGCCATAAGGTCCAGGTTTGGCGCACCATAGCGTCTTGGAAATCACCAAACCAAGGCAGGAGGCGTTGGGTGAAATCGCTGAGTTGTTCGAGTGCTTCCTGCCGATCCAGAGGCCATGGAAAGGCATCTTCAGCGGCATTTCCAAGCGTTTGAACGCCGGCTTGTTCTATTTCTTTCCATAAATACTCTAGGTTGTGTCTTTTTATCCAAGGTTGAGGGATGTTTGGACTTCCTTGGTATTTTTTGCGGTTTTGGGCGTCGAAATTCCATTTTCCTCCGGCGGGCTGCTGTCCCGGTTCCATAAGAATCCCGTGCTTTTTGCGCATGGCCCGATAAAAGGATTCCATGAGGTAGGTTTTTTTGCCTTTGAAATGCTCGGCCAAGTCCTGCCTTTGGGTCAAAAAGTGGTGGCTGTCGTCCATTCGGTAGGGGAGGGCCAATTCCTTCCCGATTTCTTGGAGTTGTTGGTCTAAGCGGTATTCGTCGGGGGCTTGGTAGGCCCAAGACTCGGCATTTTGTTCCTTAACGATGCGTTTTAGGTTCTCTTTTAGGTTTTGCCGGTTTTTGGGGTCGCTAATGTGGAGGTAATGAACGGCGTGTCCTTGGGCTTTCAGTTGTTCGGCAAAGCGCCGCATGGCGGCGAAGAATCCCAGGACTTTTTGGGCGTGATGGCGCACGTAGTCGGTTTCCTGCCGCATTTCCATCATCACATACAGCACCTTTGGCCGGGTTTCTTTGAACCAAGGATGGGCGGCATTGAGTTGATCTCCCAGTATAAGTCGAATTTCCATGGTATAGTTCGCGCTACTTTTGGTTAAAAGTTATATACGGATGGTTAAAACGCAGCCTTCCTTTGGGTCGCCAATCCATTCGCTATTTCCCAGTTGATGTTGGTATCCGGTGAACCAGGCCAACAGGGCGTCGAAGCGATGTTCGTTGAGCTGTTCCTTGGATGGCAAAGGTTGGGGCAAGCGAGGGCTAAGCGCAGCAGTAAGGTCGGATAGCCGGTATTTTCCTTTTTTGTACCAGGGTTTGGGAAAGAGCAAAGAAGCGCAGTGCGCGGGATACACTTCGTGGCATAGAATCCCTTGTTCCCTAAACCGGCAAGCCAAGCGCATGGCACGGGCAGTGAGTCCTCCCAAAAACATGGGGCTCATGGCATGGAGTTGTCGGTCTGCGCTGCGGTAGGCAAAATCTCCCTGGGGATTGGGTGCAATGCAAGCCCGGGGTAAACTAAGGGGCGCATCAATGAACAATGCTTGAGGGGAGTGGCTTTGGACCATTTGTTCCAACCAACGGTCCGCATCCTGGCCTTTTGGGCATTGTTCCCAAACCCATCCTTGTGGGCCAAGTTGACACCAAGCGGTAGTTCCGGCGGTTTTTGCCCCGAAGTCGATGCCGGCGAAGCTTAGGAGAGCCAATGGTGTTGAAAGCTTTGTTCGGAATCGTACATTTCGGCCTGGCGTTCTACGTTGAACCAGCGGTTGGGTCTTGGGTCGTTGCCCACGCCTGCCACGTAGGCCCAGTTGCCGTAGTTGGAGCAGGGGTCGTAGTCAATGAGTCGGTTTTCGAACCAGGCAGCGCCCCAGCGCCAATCTACATTGAGGTCTTTTACGAGGTAGCTCGCCACATTTTGTCTGCCTCTATTGCTCATGAATCCGGTATGCAGCAATTCGCGCATGCAGGCATCTACAAAGGGCTGTCCGGTTTGTCCGGTGCGCCATTGCTCAAAACGTCCTTTATGAGCTTGCATAGGTGGTGCCTGATTTTTTATGCCGTTTTTTTGGAAGAAGGCCGACCCGTATTTCCACACGGCAAATCGGAAATAGTCGCGCCACAGCAATTCAAAGAAAATCCAATAGGTGGAATCGTTGGCCCCATGTTGGGCCTCAAAATCCTTGAGTTGCTGCATAATGCGCCTGGGCGAAAGGTTGCCCATGGATAACCAAGCGCTAAAACGGGTAGAAAAATCGGCGCCGAGCAATCCATTGCGGGTTTCTTTATAGTGCAGCGCTTTTTGGGGCGCCGAGAAGTATTGGATTAGGTGTTCTTGTGCGGATTTCTCCCCGCCATGGTAGCTGAATTTGGCTCTGGGGTCGACTGGAGGTAGCTTTTCGCTGCAGATGTCCTGGAATTCGGGGATGGGGGCTGTGGGCCACTCCTCTTGAGGATAAGGCGGTAAGGTTTCAGGACAAGGGTAGGGAGGCCGTAAAGAAGCCTTTTTTTCGACCAAGTTTCTGAATTTGGTGAATACATCGGGCAATTGGTCGATGTCGAAGGGTAAATCCAGGGGGTGGATGAGGCTTTTTCCGTAATAGGTTTTTATGAACCAGCGGCTGCGGACATTATTGATGAGCTCCACCTCTACTTGGTTTTCGTAGGGAGCAATTTCTTTTTCGAAATAAATGATGTCGGGATCCCAGTCCTGGGAGATTTCGGGGATTACCCATTCCGGTGGTCCAATGCGCACCAAAAGGTCGTTGCCTCGGGCCCGCAAATCTTGACGCAATTGATGCAAGCTTTCCAGTAAAAATTGGGTTCTAAAGGGCCCGGTTCTGGAAATTCCCGGGTCTTGGCTTTCCCAATCTCTAGGGTCTATGCAGTAGACGCAAAGCAATTGGTATACCGATTCGGGCAATAGGGCGAGCACCTCATGGTCGTCGAGGCGCAGGTCGTTGCGGAACCAAAGGAGCGCTTTTTTGGGAGTCACAGGCGTTGTTTATGGGAATAAAGGCGCAGGTCCAAAAAATGTTTAGGGCTTTGGGAGGCTTAGGGCGGAATAAAGCGCTGCTGTTTTGGATTTAGGATGGATTCAATGATCCAGAGTTTTGTTTAGCTCTTTTGGCAAGGAATGAAAAAACGTTAAATACCGAAATGAAAAAAAGGAGGGCAAAGCGTCTGGCATTGGCATTGGGTATGCAACCGATGCTCTCGGGTTTTTCTTTGAAGGGTCAGGTAGCTTTGTTTGGCGCTTTCTTTCTCCACTTTTCTGTATTTTCATGCCATGAAAGCCTTGTTTTTTTGCTTTTGGGCCTCTGCCGCTATAGCGCTTGCACAGCCCACATTGATTGAGAAAGTGGAAGATACCGAGTCGAATGGCCTGGTTATTCCTTACGAAAAGTATAGCTTGCCCAATGGTCTGGCGGTTTTGCTGCACCAAGACAACTCCGACCCCATGGTGCACGTAGATGTTACTTACCATGTGGGCTCGGCCCGAGAAGTTCCGGGACGGTCAGGGTTCGCGCATTTCTTTGAACATATGATGTTTCAAGGCTCCGACCATGTAGCCGACGAAGAGCATTTTAAAATAGTTACCGAATCGGGAGGAACCCTCAACGGAACCACCAATACCGACCGAACCAACTATTTTGAAACCATGCCGGCCAATCAACTGGAAACTGCGCTTTGGCTGGAAGCCGATCGCATGGGATTTTTTCTGGACGCCGTAACCCAAGAAAAATTTGAAGTGCAACGCGCCACCGTTAAAAACGAAAGAGGCCAGCGCTACGACAACCGCCCCTATGGTTTGGTGTACGAAAAAACCATTGAAGCTTTGTATCCCTTTGGTCACCCCTATTCTTGGTCAACCATTGGGTATATCGAAGACTTAAACGCGGCCACCCTCGACGATTTAAAGCAGTTCTTTTTGCGTTGGTATGGTCCCAATAATGCCACCTTGACCATTGCCGGGGATTTTGAAACCGCCCAAGCCTTGGAATTGATCGAAAAGTACTTTGGTCCCATTCCCAAAGGACCTGAGGTGGAAGACATGCCGCCCATGCCCACCACCCTAAATGAAGACAAGTACGTTTCCTACGAGGATAAGGTGAGGTTTCCCATGTTGTACATCAGCTATCCAACCGTGGAAGCTCGTCACCCTGACGAACCGGCCCTGGATGTGGTGGCCGATGTGTTGGGCGGCAGCGAAAGCTCCATGATGTACCGCACCTTTGTGAAAGGAGGTTTGGCCCGAACCGCTTATGCCAGCCACCCATGCAGCGAGTTGGCCGGTGCTATGGGTTTTGGCATTATGGCCTACCCAAATAAACCCTTGGGAGAAATGCACCGCATCCTGGACTCTTTGTTTGATGCCGTAGAAAAGCGCGGCTTTAAGCAGGAGGACATCGACCGCTATGCCGCACAATACGAGTCCGGACAGCTCAGTACCTTGGCCACCATTCGTGGAAAAGCCTCGGCTTTAGCCGCCTATGAAACCTTTACCGGAAACCCCAACCAGATTGGATCCGACTTGCAGAAATACAAAAAGCTTAAGCCCGAGGACTTGATGCGGGTGTTTAAGAAATACATCAAAGGAGCCTATGCCGTGCATTTGAGCTGCGTACCCAAAGGTGGCTCAGAACTTATTGCAGCTCCCGACAATGCCGGAAGGCCTGAGGTGCCTCAAGGCTTTTCGCCCGATTTGAGCATGTATGCCAACTTAAAGTACCGAAAAGCAAAGGATACCTTTGACCGGAGCGTGCGGCCTAAGCCGGGCCCCAACCCTGTGGTGCAGCTTCCTTCCATTTGGGAAGCCGATTTGCCCGATGGTGGTAAGGCCATTGGAGCGCCTTACGACGAAGTTCCTCTGGTTTCGGTACGCCTAAGCTGGCCCGGTGGCCGTATGGCCGAAGGCATGAACGAAGCAGGTTTGGCAAAGCTCACTGCCTCCATACTCAACGAGTCTACCAAAAAGAGCAGCAAAGAAGCCCTGCGCGACCGCATGGATTTGCTGGGAGCAGAGGTTTCGGCCTATGCCTCCGAAGACGAAATGGGCTTTAATGTCCGGGCTCCCTTTGCCAACATCGACAAAGCCTTGGCGATTCTAGAAGAAATGATTTTGGAACCCGGCTTTAAAGAAGAAGAGTTTCAACGGGTTAAAATGGAGCAGCTCGAAGACATCGCCAACGAGGAAAACAATGCCGGAGCTTTAGCCAACAAAACTTTATTTAGGTATATGTTCCCCGATCACGTGTTGGGCATCAGCGGCAATGGGACCAAAGAAATCATCAGCCGCATGGAAGTGGCTGACGTTATGGGCTTTTGCGACCGAATCTTTTCTCCGGCCTTGGTGCGGGTAGCGGTTGTTGGAATCGATCACCCCGACAACATTATCCCTTCCTTGTCCTTCCTTTCCAAGATGCCATCCCGCATGAGCCAAGTCAATCTAGGCGCAGCAGACTCGCGTTTCCCCGAAAAAACCAAATTGATTTTGGTAGATAAACCCGGTGCCGCGCAATCCGAAATTCGCTATGCCTTTGATGGACCTCCCTACAGCGCTACGGGGCTGCATTACCAACTGAACGTGGCCAATTACGTGCTTGGCGGAGCGTTTAACAGCCGATTAAACCTCAATTTGCGCGAAGACAAAGGCTATACCTACGGCGTACGCAGCGGATTTAGAGGAAATCGCTTTTATGGATACTATTTGGTTTCCGGTGCCTTCTTAAAAGAGTCGACCGACAAAACCATTGTCGAAATCGTTAAGGAACTCAAGAAATACCGCGAAGAAGGACCCGGCGACGAAGAAATCGCTTTTACCCGCAGCTCCATCGGTCAACGAGATGCCCTTAATTATGAGGCTCCCTGGCAGCGCGCAGGCATGATTGCTCAAATTTTGGAATACAACCTTCCCTTGGAATACACCAAAATTCAACAAGACATGCTGGCCGATATGACCAAGCAAACCTACGCCGACCTAATGAAGCAGGAATTGCGCTACGACCGTGGCTTTATTGTGGTGGTCGGCGATGCCGAAACCATTCGCGAACCGCTTGAGAAAT
Organism: uncultured Candidatus Competibacteraceae bacterium; assembly: GCA_964545365.1. Taxonomy (GTDB): domain Bacteria; phylum Bacteroidota; class Bacteroidia; order CAIKAF01; family CAIKAF01; genus CAIKAF01. The sequence goes on from CAZJFM010000075.1 coordinate 6,756, forward strand.
TGGGCTATCCTATGGAGGTTATCGACGCCCAAGGCAATCCCATTCCCTAATTTTTGACCTTATTTTTTTATGCTTCGAAAGCTTTTTGTTTTGGCAGGCCTTGGCCTGACTACGGTATTGACTGCTCAGCATCCCTTGCGCAGCTACGCGCAAGACCAAGATGCCGCTCCTCGTGCACACGGCTTGGACTTTTTGGAACTCAAACTGGACCTGAATTTTGTTCCGGACTCCGGCCTGGTTAAAGGTACCGTTACCCATACCTTCAAAGCCAAGCGCTTGGGCGTAGAATCGTTCTTTTTGGATGCCCCCGGCATTCAAATTCTATCGCTTCAACTAGACAACAAAAGCGCAGACTTTGAGTCGGTCGATGGAGGAATTCGCATTCCCTTTGCCCAAAGCCCCGATACCTCTACCGTGCACAGCCTGCGCATCAGCTACCGCGCAAAACCCAAAAAAGGCCTGTATTTCATTGGCTGGGACGACCCCACCGGACGTTGCCGCAAGCAAATATGGACCCAAGGCCAGGGAATCGACAACCGGCACTGGATTCCCATGTACGATAGCCAAAACGACAAAGTAATCTCGGAAATCACCCTCAACTTCGATTCAGATTTTGAAGTGGTTTCCAACGGAAAACTCATAGAAAAGAAGAAACAAGGCAACGGCACCACCCGTTGGCACTACCGCATGCCTTACCCACACGCCACCTATTTAATGATGCTGGGCATTGGCAAATACGATGTTCTAGAGAAACAATCGGCCTCCGGAGTGCCCATGCGTTTGCTCTACTACCCCGAGTTTCCCGAACAGGCCGAACCAACCTACCGCTATTCGGTAGAAATGTTTGACTTCTTCGAAAAAGAAATCGGTTATCCCTATCCCTGGGGAAGTTATGCCCAAGTGCCCGTGCAAGACTTTATGTACGGCGCCATGGAAAATACCACGGCCACCATTTTTGGCGACTTCTTTTTGGTGGACAACCATGGCTACCACGACCGAAATTATGTGGCCGTGAACGCCCATGAGTTGGCCCACCAATGGTTTGGCGATTTGGTTACCGCCCGCTCCTTGCAGCACCATTGGTTGCAAGAAAGTTTTGCCACCTTCTACAACATGATGTACGAGCAAGAGGTATTTGGCAAAGACCATTACGACTGGAAGCGTTACCAAGCGGCCCAAAGCGCCCTTAAGGCCTCCGAGGCCGACCTGCTGCCCATTGCCCATACCCAAGCAGGAACCGTGCGTTACTATCCCAAAGGAGCGGTGGTTTTGCACATGCTGCGCCATTTGGTGGGCCGGGAAAACTACAACAAGGCCATCCGCTTGTACTTGCAGAGGCATGCCTTTGCCAACGTAGACTCCGACGATTTGCTCAACGCCTTTCAAGACGGATTGGGGCTTTCGCTCGATTATTTTTGGGACCAATGGGTATACAAAGGAGGCGAGCCCCATTACGAGGTGTCTGCCGATCTATTGGGAGGAAGCAGTACAAACCGCGTTTTGGTCTTTACCGTAAAGCAAACCCAGGCCATAAGCCCCCTCAATTCGGTGTTTGACATGCCCATGCACTTTGAGGCGCACTTTGAGGACGGCAGCAAAGTCCAAACCGAAGCCCGAATCCATAAAACCGAGCAAAGCGTCCGCTTGGAGCTTCCCGACAAAAAGAACCTAAGCTATTGGCTGGCAGATCCCAACCGCCACATTTTGGGAAGCATGAAGCAAATGCAGCCTCAGGAACATTTCAAGGCCATGTTGGAGAAGGCCGAAGGCGTTTTGGACCGTTTTTATGCCTTGCAACAGCTGCGCAGCATGGAATTTGCCCGGCGCCTGCCCTTGCTCAGCCAAGTCATTCAACGCAAAGGAGAATTTCATGCCCTAAAAGCCGAAGCCTTGCAACAGTTGACCGACCACAGCAACGATCCGGCCGTTCAGGAGCTGTTTGCCAAGGCCCTAAACGACACCGATCAGGAAGTGCGAAAAGCCGCCGTAAATCTGTTGCAGCAGGTGCCTGACGCTTTGGTAGAACCTTTGGTGGCGCAGTTTGCCCTAGACCATGCTTCCTATCAGCTGCAGGAAAGCACCTTACGACTTTTGTGTCGCCACCGTCCCAAGGAGGCCGCTCGGTGGATAGCCGCTTCCGGAAAAGGATTAGGCAACCGCGGTCAAAACCTTGGCGTGGCGCGGCTCGAAATGCAAGTGCAGCATGGCGTAAAGGCCGAAGAAGCCTTGGCAGCCCTGGAAGATTTGTGCAGTCCGGCCCATGAATTCATTACGCGCACCCAAGCTTGGCAGGCGCTGTACCGGCTAAACGTCCTCACCGAGGCCATGCTCGAAACCGCGCCGCAGGCATTGAGCCACGCCAATCGCAGGTTGGCCGGCCCGATCGCCGCCACGCTCAAAGACTTTTACGGCACCCATCGGCATCGGATAACCATAGACCGCTGGCTGGCGCAAAACCCGCAACACCAAGCACTTTTTGCCTCCATTCGAGGTTGAGGGAGGTTTTGGGCCCCGGTTCCATAGGAAGCCTTAGGTTTCTATCCGGCCCCTGCTTCGGTCCTCCTCAGCAGGCTTAAGGGGCCCTAAAGCTCCGGGGGTTCCGCAAAGCTACACCTCCTCGCTTAAGCGCCCCTAAAGCCTGCTTTCGGAGGTCCCTACGACCGGGCCGGGGGGCCACCTTATCGGAATTTCAAGCAAGGTGGAATGACCCACCGCCCTGCCCCACGATTTCAATCGTGGGATAATCCACCACGCAAACCCACGATTTCAACCGTGGGATGACTGACCGCCAAAGCCCTTGGGAATTTAACCCCAAACTGCTATTTTTGGTTGTAAACAACCCAATATGAAATCCAAACTACTCTTTTGAAAGTTTTTGGTATAACCCGAACAATCTCGACGCATCCT
>CAZJFM010000076.1:0-9625 GCA_964545365.1 uncultured Candidatus Competibacteraceae bacterium
TAAGCTCCGTAAATAAATTCACGCAAAAAATATACCAAAAACAAGCCCAACACCTAACTACCGCTTACGCTTCGCATTTTCAAGACGAAGTAACTTACCAAAGTGTTAGGACAGGGTCGCCGCCCGAATAGCCGCGCGTCAACGGTTTCACTTTGCTATACCCGGCGCTACCTCCAAATCACTGCATAATCTTGTTCGTTGGCTATTTGCTCGTATTTTTGACCTTCTGTAGGTAACCCGGCATGCTTTGTGCCCAAAACCATAAGCGCGATCCTATGAAACATCAAGATAAATACGAGCACCTTTCCAAAAAACAGCAAGAAGCACGCCTTGGCGGAGGAGAAAAACGAATCAATGCCCAACATGCCAAAGGCAAACTAACCGCCAGAGAACGACTGGACCTGCTTCTTGACCTCGGATCTTTTGAGGAAATTGGCATGCTGGTGACCCACCGATCCAAACATTTTGGCTTAGACAAACAAACCTTTTTGGGCGATGGTGTAATTACCGGTTACGGAACCATTGATGGGCGCTTGGTCTATGTGTTTTCTCAAGACTTTACCGTATTGGGCGGCTCTTTAGCCGAAGCCCACGCCGAAAAAATTTGCCGCATCATGGATTTGGCCATGAAAAACGGGGCTCCGGTCATTGGACTCAACGACTCCGGCGGTGCGCGCATTCAAGAAGGCGTTGTGTCGCTGGGTGGATACGCCGACATCTTTTATAGAAACACACGGGCCTCCGGGGTAATTCCTCAATTGTCTGCCATTATGGGGCCATGTGCCGGTGGTGCCGTATACTCTCCCGCCATTACCGACTTCACTTTAATGGTGGAAGACTCCTCGTACATGTTTGTTACCGGCCCTAATGTGGTCAAAACCGTAACCCACGAAACCGTAACCAGCGAAGAGTTGGGAGGAGCCTCAACCCATGCCGAAAAATCCGGAGTAACACACTTTGCCTGCCTCAACGAAACCGACTGCATTCGCCAGCTTAGAAGACTGCTTCGGTATATTCCGCAAAACTGCGAAGAAAAGCCCCTGAGTCTTCCCTACACACCCAGCAACGAACAACGGCCTGCGCTAAACCATATCGTTCCCGAAAACCCAAACCAACCTTACGACATCCGCGAGGTAATTCGGGAGGTAATAGACCCCGAATCCTTTATGGAAGTCCATAAAGATTATGCAGAAAACATGGTGGTAGGCTTTGCCCATTTAGCCGGCAAAAGCATTGGCATTGTGGCCAACCAACCGGCCTTTTTGGCCGGAGTACTCGACATTAAGTCCTCTACCAAGGCGGCCCGCTTTGTGCGCTTTTGCGATGCCTTCAATATCCCTTTGCTGGTATTTGAAGACGTGCCGGGATTTTTGCCCGGAACCGATCAGGAATGGAACGGAATCATTACCAACGGAGCCAAACTCCTGTATGCCTTTTGCGAAGCCACCGTTCCCAGAATAACCGTGATTACCCGAAAAGCCTATGGTGGCGCCTACGATGTAATGAACTCCAAGCACATTGGAGCCGACATGAACTTTGCCTGGCCCACAGCCGAAATTGCCGTTATGGGTGCCAAGGGCGCTGCTGAAATTATTTTTAAACAAGAAATAGCCGCTGCCGATGACCCGGAAGCCAAGCTCAAAGAAAAAGAGTTGGCTTATGGTGAGCAGTTTGCTCATCCCTACGAAGCGGCTGCTAGAGGTTTTGTTGACGAGGTTATCATGCCAGAGCAAACGCGTGCCAAACTCATTCGCGCCTTTGCCATGCTCGAAAACAAAAGCGAAAGCCTCCCTCAAAAAAAACACGGAAACATTCCATTGTAAACTGCTATGCATATATTGGTTTTAGGCGGCGGAGGTAGAGAACATGCCTTGGCCTGGAAATTGGCTCAAAGCCCCAGCTGCGACACCCTGTTTGTAGCTCCGGGCAACGCAGGAACTCCCAACCGCGTAAACCTAGACCCTTTAGACTTCAAGGCTATCGCTTCCTTTGTACAAAAAAACCAAATAGGACTGCTGGTGGTTGGACCGGAAGCGCCATTGGTAGAGGGTATTGTAGATTATTTTAAAGGCCAAGACCACCTTAATTTTTGCAAAGTAATCGGCCCAAGCCAAGAGGCGGCTCAACTGGAAGGAAGTAAAGTTTTTGCCAAGGAGTTTATGGCAAAATATCAGATTCCGACGGCTCCTTTTCAAGCCTTTCAGCGCGACAGTTTATACCTTGGTTTTAAAGCCATTGATGCCAGCAAGCCTCCTTATGTGCTCAAAGCCGATGGATTGGCCGCCGGAAAAGGAGTCCTCATTTTACAAAACCCGGACGATGCCAAACGAGAATTGGCCATTATGACCAACCCGGAAAAATATGGCGCTGCCGGAAAAACCGTGTTGTTGGAGTCTTTTTTAACCGGTAAAGAATGTAGTGTTTTTGCCCTGTGCGACGGAGAAAACTATGTACTCCTCCCAACGGCTAAAGACTATAAACGGATTCATGAAGGCGACCAGGGCCCAAATACAGGAGGGATGGGTGCCATTTCTCCCTGGCCCGAAGAAAGTCCGGATTTTATGCAGCGGGTAACAAAGGAAATTTTGGAGCCCGTTCTCAAGGGCATGCAGGCCGAGGGGCATCCTTACACCGGCTTTTTGTACATTGGTTTAATGGTGAGTGCATCGGGAGACCCCATGGTAATTGAGTTTAACGCCCGAATGGGAGACCCAGAAACCCAAGCCGTAATGCTGCGCATAGAAAGCGATCTTGTTCCCTTTCTGGAAGCTAGCACACGCCCGGGAGGGCTTAAAGACATGCATCTAAAGCTCAGTTCTTCGGCAAGTGCTGCCGTAGTTTTAGCAGCCCCGGGTTACCCGGGACATTATCCCAAAGATTTGGTAATTCACCTAAGCGAAGCCAAAGAAAAAAACGAGGCCCTGCTATTTCATGCCGGCACCAGGAGGCAAGACCAACGGCTGCTTAGTTCCGGAGGCCGGGTATTTGCTGCTTCTGCCAAAGGAAAAAACCACCGGGAGGCCTTAGCAAAGGCTTACTCTCTTTCCCAATCCGTAGCATTCGAGGGCATGCAGTACCGGCGCGATATAGGTTATGAATGGCAAGCATAAGCCGTTGCCACGGCAGCCTTTTTAAAGCTATTCTTTGATGGGTTTTGGGGGAGCAGGTAAGCCGTGTTCGGCCAAAAGCCAGGCCATAGAGGCCACTGCTGCTGCGCCCAAACAAAGCTCTCTGGGGTGCACGGCATCTATATTATCTGCCGGGGTATGGTGTACATCAAAATACCGGTGCGGATCCGGCACCAATCCTAAAAGCAAGGTTCCAAGCGGCTTAAGTTTACTTACATCCACACCACTGCCCCCTGCGCTCAAATACTGAAGCCCGTATGGCTCCAGCAAAGGCTGCCATGATTTTAACCTTCTTTCGCCCAGCCATGCTGTGCTTCCTAAAGCTTCAAAGCTAAATCCCCTTGGACTAAAACCTCCCCGGTCGGACTCTATTGCTGCCAGATGGGATACTCCCCGTTGAGCCTCTGCACGGGCAGAATCAGCATAGGCCTGGGCTCCTCGTGCACCGCTCTCCTCGTTCATAAACAGCACGCAGCGCACAGACCTCCGAGGTCGAAGGTTCAAGGTTTTTAAAAGCCGCAGGGTTTCTATAGCGTGCACCACACCGGCACCGTCGTCGTGCGCACCTTGGCTGTTGTCCCAACTGTCCAAATGACCTCCAACCAACACCACCTCTTCCGGCAAATCCCGCCCATGCCACTGAGCGGCCACGTTATAAGAAAGCACGGAATCTTTAGGCGTACAGCTAAGCTGCATTCGAACTTCCAAGGAGGCTCCCTGTTGCAAAAGGTCGGCTAAAAAAGCCGCCTCCTGCACCGGCAAAGCAAGTCCGGGTATGTAGGGAGGGTTTTTATAGTGCATGATTCCGGTGTGGGGGTGATGGTCATGCCCAAGACTCAAAGAACGCACCAATACCGCCTTTGCGCCCTTTTGAGAAGCATAATCTGCGCCCAAAACCCGTTGTGCTCCGCATGCCCCATAGGCCGCAAACGTATTGATAAGCCGGGGGTCCATTGCCTGATTCAAGAGGGCTATTTTACCGTCGAGCGCATGTTCAGGCATTGCCTTGAGGGCCTCCATACTTTCTACCAATACCAGTTCGGCCTGCAACCATTCGCCTTGCGTACCATAGGATCCGCCAAGCTCTGTGAATGCTAGGTTTTGCCAAACTCCTTTGGCAAGCCTATACTCCAGTTTTCCTTGGCCGCGTTCCCAAACCGGGACCCAGGTGGGTTGAAGCCAAACGGAGTCGGGCTTGAGTTCTTTGAGCCAATTAAAACAAAATTCCACCGCCAATTCTGCGTTCTTTGAGCCGGAAAGCCGGGCCGGAGCTTTAGCGCAAAGCGCCTGGAGCGTAGTAAAGGCCTTTTCAGAGACAAGGGCTTCGTCGTAGATACGTCTCAAAACCAAGGAGTCTTCTTGAGCATGCAAGGCTGAAATTTGAAAAAAGCTGGCCAAGAGTAGGGAATATCTTACACCTTGACCAAAGAAATAGGGCATTAGCCGTACCTTCGGAGAAAGTTCGATTGCGCTATGGAAACAAAAGACGAGATTGTACAAGACTGGCTTCCAAGGTATACAGGAACACCTTTGGATCAGTTTGGAGAGTATGTGCTGTTGGTGAACTTTCATAATTATGTTGAAATGTTTGCAGAAAAGTTTGGAGTGCCTGTTATAGGAGAAGGCAAGCCCATGCAAACTGCAACGGCCAACAATATAACAATTATCAACTTTGGAATGGGCAGTGCTATGGCTGCCACCATTATGGATTTGCTTTCGGCAGTAATGCCCAGAGCCGTTTTATTTTTGGGGAAATGCGGGGGGCTTAAAAAGACCAAAATCGGCGATTTGGTGCTTCCCATTGCGGCCATTAGAGGAGAAGGAACCTCCAACGACTACATGCCGCCAGAGGTGCCGGCACTTCCCAGCTTTCGGCTTCAAATGGCTGTTTCGGCAATGATTCGCGAACACCGCTGCGATTACTGGACCGGCACGGTATACACCACCAACCGCAGGGTTTGGGAGCACGACACAAAATTCAAAGACTACCTTCAGGAAATTCGAGCCAATGCCATAGACATGGAAACCGCCACCATTTTCACTACCGGATTTGCCAACAGCTTACCACATGGGGCCCTCCTTTTGGTATCGGATAATCCCTTGGTGCCCGAAGGAGTTAAAACCAGCAAAAACGACCAAAAAGTAACTAAGGCTTTTGCCCAAAGGCACTTAGACATTGGCATAGACTCCCTGGGAGAACTTAGAGACTCGGGCGAATCTGTGAAGCATTTGAAATTTGAATAGCCAAATTTTTGGCTTCCGTATTTTTTTAGCATAAGGAGACAAGGCGGCTAACCGGCGGAGGGATTGAAGCCGGGAGCGGTTAAGGTTTGGCGCCATGTAGCCCTTAGGCGAGGAAGTGGCGCGCAGCAAACTACCGGAGCCTTTAGGGATACGGAGCGCCAAGCCTTAAGCCGAAGGCAGAAAGCCCGTATCCGCCCCAAAAAACCTTAATCCAAATGAGCAGGAAATCCGGGGTAATCGACCGGCTCAATAAGGGAAGGGTCGTTTGGTGCCAGGTCGTTTCGGGTAATGTTTTTTCCTATGGAATAAGCCTCCAACTGCCCATTTATCAAAGGCTTGGCAATTTGTATCGCCTCCTTGGGCGAGCCATGAATCCAGGTTTGCCAATCCTCGGCCTTAGTAAAACAGAGCGGCATACGCTCTTTGCTGTTGTGAATGTAGGCCATCATTGGGTTTGCGGGCACAGTAACCACGCTCATGCTGTACAAGTCGAGTGCACCATTGTAGGTCCATATAGCTCCTAAAGCCAACAGTCGATTTTGGGTTGCTTGGATTCGGTATGGAACCTTGAGCTTTCCTTGGTGCCTCCATTCATAAAATGCATCGACCACGGCTACTCCGCGGCGGTAAGTAAATGGCCCCTTCCATGCCTTACTTTGTTCGAGGTTTTCGACCCGTGCATTGGCCATACGCTTGGCCCAGGCCGGGTCAAATGAGGCATTCCATGAAGGGGTTAGTCCCCAATACATAGGTTGCAGCTGCGGCCCGTCGGCGGTGAGCAGGGGTAGTGCCGGATGGGGGCTTCGATGCACAGAAACCAAATATGCCGGAGGAAAAAGCACCTGCAACAAGGTTTGGGCTTTAAATTGCTCCTGAACCTGTTCCGGCTTAAAATAAACAGAAGCGTTGTAGCACATCAGTCGCCCACTTGTTCGGGTTCACCCACCGGGGTATTGGCATTCGAGGGCATGTGGCGAAGCCTTTGTCCCTCCACCGGACGCATATCAGGCACATTGGGTTTAGGCGCCGGCGCCAATTCGGCGGGGGCTTGTTCGTTGGTTTTTAGAGGACGCTCCGTACTTCGGCAGGAAGCAAAGACCAAAAGAGCAAATAAAAGCGCCAAAGGAAAGAAAAAGGGCTTCATTGAGAAGATTTTAGTACTTTAGAACATTGTAGACATGCAGAACATTACGCCCCTAAAATTACAGAGAATGGGAAGGTTTTTAGCCATTTTTTTGTGCTTTTTAAGCACGTTCAAGGTCCATGCGGGTCCTGGAGACACCTTGTTTCATGTGCAAAGCCACGATAAAGTGCATATGAACTGGTACGGCAATTTTGATCGTTGGGCAGAGTTTCCGGCGGCCGGCAGCGGCCCTTATTATAGAGTGGTAATGGATTATACCTTGGGCTGCCCTTCTACCGGCTGTTCGGAATGGGACTATACCACTCAGGTGTTTTTGCGCCACCGGACCGGGCTTTTGGACAGCAACGCCATACAGCATCCTTTTTTTACGGTAAATGGCAATAGCCCGGACTCCACCGGCATCTCCTTTAGCCCCACCTTTTCTACCTTTTGGGACAGCCTTAACCAAGAAGTAGACACCACTTTTTACCCACAAGTACAGGTGGTTTTATTTCAAAACCCCGGACAACCTGGCCAGGCAACAGATACCTTAACGGGATGGCCGGTGTGGACTTGGTACCCTTTGTTTGATGCCAATGGCCAGGTTATCGACTCCGTTTGGTGGGCTGCCGACTCTGTGGTGCAGCAAAGTTTCACCACCACATACCAAGTATTCGAAGTAGTAGAGGAGTATGAGCTTGGACGAGTGATCACCCCATTTTCGGGGACCTTTGGTACCGGTTGGTCTTGGCGCTGGACTTACGATGTAACCGATTATCAGCATTTGCTTAAAGACTCAGTAGAAATTCGAGCCAAATACAGCGGATGGCAGGACGGCTTTACGGTAAGCCTTGACTTTTATTTTATTGAGGGAAGTCCGCCTTTAGAGGCCCTTCAAATTAAAAAAATGTTTGGGGGCTCGTTTGCTTACGGGAATCCCAACCAGCCTATAAACAACCGCATGCGTCCATTGATGCACAAACCCTTGGCTCAAGCTGCTCGCACCGACGCCTTATTGCATATCACCGGCCATGGATTTGGAGGGAACGAAAATTGCGCAGAGTTCTGTAGTAAAGCCTATTATTTAGATGTGGATCAACAACAAAGAGCCTCGGCTCAGGTATGGCGCGATGGCTGCGGCTGGAATCCAATTTTTCCGCAAGGCGGCACCTGGGTTTATGACCGCTCCAATTGGTGTCCGGGAGACAAAGTAGACTGGTATAGGCATCGCCTAAACAGTTGGTTGGGCACAGACAGCAGCGAAATTCGCTTTAGAATGCAGGACTTTGTTAATATAAACAACAACAATACCAGTTATATTACCGAAGGCTATGTCATTGATTATGCTGCCCCAAGCTATCCGGTAGAAGCCTCCTTGGAGTCCATTTTGGCCCCTTCCAATACCCTGCCCAATAGCCGATACAACCCCATTTGCGGCAGCCCGGTTATTCAAGTGCGGAACGAAGGTGCGCAAACGCTTACAGAGCTGAGTTTTGAGTATGGCGTTGAGGGTGGTCCCATGTACAACCATACCTGGACAGGACAGTTGGAATTGTTGGAAACCGAAACCATAGAGCTTCCTCCAATTGGTTCCTGGTTCAATGGGTTTGGGCAAAAAAAGTTCGTGGCGCGCATTATGCAAGCCAATCAACAAACCGATGCCCTTAGCTTCAACAACGAAAAAACCAGCTTTTTTGAATCGGTGCCTCAGTTTCCCGATTCTATGGTTCTCTTTCTTAAAACCAATGTACGTCCGAACGAAAACAGCTGGGAGTTGACCGATGCCCAAGGCCAGGTAGTGGCTTCAGCCTCCGGCTTCTCCCCAAATGCCGTGCTTAGGGACACCTTGCGTCTAGAGCCCGGTTGCTATCGATTTCGCTTTTTAGACTCAGGAGGAGATGGCTTGTCGTTTTGGGCTAATCCTAATGCAGGAAGTGGCTTGTTACGCTTTGAGCGCATCAGCACATCGGGCATACAACCTCTGAAAATTTTTCAACCGGACTTTGGCAGTGGCGTAGATTTCAGCTTTACCGTGGGCTACGAAATGCAGGTAGATTATGAAGAAAAGCTCCATTGGACATGCTATCCGGTGCCCACGTCTCATGGGCTCAGTATAGATTTAAGCATGTTGGCTCCCGGACTGTATGACCTTAGCTTGATAGACCTGCAAGGGCGGGTGTTAAAAGCCGGCTCCTTGAATGCAGATTTACACCATTGGGACATCCGTCACCTGAGCGCTGGTGTCTACCTCCTTCAAATACAAAGCCCTAAAGGCAAAAGAGAGCTACGACGGGTAGTTAAGCACTAAAAAGAGGCTCGGACTCGGGAAAAACCTGTATTTTGGGGTGTATGCAACCTTTAGAACCCCAAGAACAGCATTGGCTTGAATCCTTTCGCCGCGATATTCACCAACACCCCGAAATAGGATTCGAGGAGAAGCGCACCTCACAAAAAGTAACAGAGGCGCTTAGCAATTGCATGCCAAGCCTCTCCCTCGAGCTTGCTCAAACCGGAAGGTTGTTTGTTTTTGGAACGGAAGGCCCCATGCTTTTGGTTCGTACCGAACTGGATGCCCTACCTCTAAAAGAAATTAATCCGGAATTGCCCTACGCGTCTTGTGTAAAAGGGAAGGGGCATTTATGCGGGCACGACGGCCATCTGACCATGCTGGTTGGCCTGGCAAGAAAGCTGGCCCAAAAGCCCATAGAAGGCAAGCGTATTGCCTTATTATTTCAACCGGCCGAAGAAACCGGGCAGGGAGGGCCGGAAGTGGTAAAAGACCCCATATTTCAAAAACATAAGCCGGATGCGGCTATAGCCCTGCACAATATTCCCGGAATTCCCTTAGGCGAAGTGCGCATAAAAGACCGGGCCTTTACCCCGGCATCGCTGGGAGCCACCCTTTTTCTGGAAGGCAAAACCAGCCATGCCGCAGAACCACACCAAGGCATTAACCCTTCCTTAGCCATGGCTCAAATTGCCATAAAGGCCTCCCAAATGGTGCAACCGGATATTTCAAAAGCCAATTTTAGTCTGCTTACTCCCGTAGAAACCCGGATGGGCAACAAAGCCTTTCGGTTGTTGGCACCGTAAATATGAACGCCCTCAGCTTGGACATTACCGATGTCCC
>CAZJFM010000077.1:0-6745 GCA_964545365.1 uncultured Candidatus Competibacteraceae bacterium
CCTTGGCGTCTCTGCGTGCCACCTTTTCCGCGCTAATGTTGGACGATGAATGATGTGGTAAAGACGGGATGCCTTCCGTCTCCCTGATGCCTCCCTCTCTCAAAGGATGCCCGTCCGTTTGGTGCCTAGATGTTTCCCAAGGTGCTTGAGCCCCTAAATACCAAATTCGAGGCTTACCAAGAAATGACCACTTGTCCATTGCCTTGGCGTACTCCGGGGCTATTGCTTTGATTGCTGCCGTTGTTTAGGCTTCCCCCTCCGGTAGCTTTGGTTCCATTGCTGGCGCTGCTGTTGTTATTGCCCAGTGTACCGCCGTTTCCGCCGGTGTATCCACCTCCTCCGCCGCCCAGGTGAATGCCATTATTGGCTGCTCCGCCAAAACCTCCGTGTCCACTATCCAAATTGCCTCCATTGCCGCCTGCAGTAAAGGGTTGTGCGTTGCTGGTGCCGTTCTGAGAAAAGCCTGCCGCTCCCCCACCACTGTAGGTTCCGTTGGTTCCACCTGCATCGCCATTGTTGGTTACCGGAGCGTCTCCACCTCCGCCGTGATCGTAATAAGGGGGGCCTAGGGTGTTGTTATAGACCCTAGAGCCACCACCACCACCACCTGCAATAACCAAAGGCTGGTTGTTGGATGAACGCACCACAAAGCTTCCGCCACCACCGCCTGCGCCATAGTTGCTGTTACCTCCATGCACACCTTGTTGCCCAACTAAAATTTGAATTTGTTCTCCCGGAGTTACTGCAAAATCACCACGCATGCGTGCGCCCAAGCCTCCAAAGTGAAAGCCGCCACCACCGGCAACGTCGCCGCCTTGCGCTCCCCAGGCTTCTACGGTAATGGAACAAACCCCCGCAGGTACGGTCCAGGTTTGTATGCCTCCGCTCACACTAACCACTCCCGGGCCATAGCTGCTGTTGCATTGGCTTTGGCTTGGGCCGGTGCGACCGATTTGGCCGCAGTTACTAAAGGTTTGACTTCCTCCGGTTATGCAATTGCTCACCGTAATTAAACTATCTTTTTGGGCACTGCAGCCGTTTTGATCGGTAACTACCAAGGAAACCTGAACAGTGGCTGCGTTTTGCCAAGAAACCGAAGGATTTTGGCTTTGGGAAGAGGCCGGTGTGCCGTTTTGGAAGGTCCACTGGTAGGTCAAGCCCGGGCTTTGTGCCGTAAACACACTTGCTCCGTTGGTACTTACCGGAAATGGAGCAATGCTAAAGTCCGCGTTGGGAAACACTTGGCAATTGCAAAGCAGGGGAAGCCATCCGGCATTCATATAAGCTTCTATGCATTGGGTGGTGGTATTGTAGACCTGAAGTCCTACGGCAGGGTTGGCAATGGCATTGCGTTGAGCCGTAGTCATGCGTGGAAGCAAAAAACCACGGGAGGTATCGGCCAGCTCCAAAATAGCAGAACTGTCCGGAGCACCCGGAGTAGGCGATATTTTGACTCCCTGAGCCGACAAGCCCGATAGCACAACAAACACAGCAAAAAAGCAAATAAAACGACGCATACTACATTATTTACCCTTCAAACCTATGAACTTTAACTCATTATTCCATAGCGTTTTGAACCGAAAACGAACCAATCTTTGCGGCTTAATGTGTAAGATACCTGCACTTAAAGTAATGGTAAAAAGGCAGGTAGAGAATGGTGAATGATGCTGTAAAGACGGAATGCCTTCCGTCTCTTATGACGCAGTAAAGACGGAATGCCTTCCGTCTCTCAATGACGACGTAAAGACGGAATGCCTTCCGTCTCTCACGACGCAGTAAAGACGGGATGCTTCCTGTCTCTCAATGTCGCGGTAAAGACGGAATGCCTTCCGTCTCTCAATAACGCAGTAAAGACGAATGCCTTCCGTCTCTCATGACGCAGTAAAGACAGGATGCCTTCCGTCTCTCACGACGCAGGAAAGACGGGATGCCTCCCTTTCCCTGGTGCCTCCCGTCTCCTTGGTGCCCCCGTCTCTATTTTACAAATCGGATGCGCTCGTTGTCGCCAACCTCGCGGAGCTCAAAATCGGTTGGGGTGGAACCCATGATTTCCCAACTTTCGCGCAATTCCTCCAACCCATCCGTGCCGCTTACATCCAAGCGAATTCTTGTGTTTTCTTCGGTAAAGTCGTAAAAACCTTGAAACTGTAAACTATCGGAAACGGCTACCAACAAAGCGCCATTCTCTTGAAAATCGAACACATGCCCAACAAACAGCGAAGTGTACAAATCATCGTCGTCGTCGGTAAAGCTGGCTACAGTCCAACCTGGACCACTGATGTGGGCTACATCAAATTCACCCGGAGACTCGCTGCAGGAGCTTAATGCTAAGCCTCCCAGCACCATAGAAAAAAGGAGTGTACGCATAATGGTATATTTATGAATGAAGATGATGTTTAAACAAGCCAACGGGATAGCGGTTGAAGACCCCAAATCTCTTTTAACTCTTTTTTCAAATCCCAAGATCCGTCCAGCCCGGAGAAGTACGCATCCAGCAAAAAAGCTCCTTTATTTTTTTGGGAATTTATGTACTCCGCCCTATATTTGCACCCGCAATTGCCCGATCGTCTAATGGTAGGACTACAGTTTTTGGTTCTGTCTGTGGTGGTTCGAATCCATCTCGGGCAACGCAAAAAGGCGCTTAATTAAGCGCCTTTTGTTATTTTTAAACGGCTCAATTGCTGCGCTTACCTACCTTTAAGCTATGATATTATCCGGTAAAGAAATTGCCCGCCGCATGGGTGGCGACATCCGAATCGACCCCTACAAGCCGGAGCGCTTGAATCCCAATTCCTACAACCTTTCCCTGCACGAAAAATTGCTGGTCTACGATCATCCCACCCTCGATATGCGGCGCGAAAACACGGCCAGCCCATTAATCATTCCCAAAGAAGGACTTTTGCTGGAAACCGGAAAGCTCTATTTGGGCCGCACCCAAGAGTATACCGAAACACAAAACCTGGTGCCCATGCTAGAAGGCCGCTCTTCCATAGGTCGACTGGGTTTGTTTGTGCACATTACGGCCGGATTTGGCGATGTGGGCTTCAAAGGCTTTTGGACCTTAGAGATGTTTTGTGTACAGCCCATCCGCATCTATGCCGGCGTAGAAATTTGCCAAATCTTTTACCACAGTCTGGAAGGCGATTTTGAAGCCTACAAAAGCGGAAAATACCAAGGGAATACCGATGTACAGCCCAGTTTGCTGTTCAAGGATTTCGATGAATAGGATGGCAAAGCGGCCATAAAGGCTATTCAGGCCTGCACTCCAAACCAATAGCCCACCAAAGCCGTAAGGCCCATGGCCAACATGCCCCAAACGCTTACGCGAAGCATGGCCTTTAGTGGTGGCGCGCCTCCGGCCTTGGCGGCAATGCCTCCCAGGGCCATCAAAAAAACCAGGGTACTGCCAAACAAGACATGCTCCAACCAGGGTTCCGGTGTAAAAAGCACCACCAATAAAGGCAAAAGAGCTCCGCCGGTAAAAGAAGCCCCGGAAGAAAAAGCCGCCTGAAGGGGTTTGGCCTTGTTCATTTCGGTAATGCCCAACTCATCGCGCACATGAGCTCCTAAGGGGTCTGTTTGGCTTAATTCCTCAGCCACTTTAGCCGCAGTGGCTGCACTTAAACCTCGATCTCGATAAATCTTAGCCAAGACTGCTTGCTCCTCTTGGGGTGCTTCTTTTAATTCTCGGGCTTCGCGGGCGATATCGGCGCGTTCCAAATCGGTTTGCGAGCTCACCGAAACGTATTCTCCGGCAGCCATAGACAAAGCTCCGGCCACCAAACCGGCCAAACCGGCTAAGACCACCTCGGAGCGTTCTGCCCCGGCGCTGGCCACACCTACCGCCAAACTGGCGCAGGAAATGATGCCGTCGTTGGCGCCCAAAACCGCCGCACGCAACCAATTGCTGCGGTGAATGTAGTGTTTGGACAGGTAATGTTCTATATCGGGTTCTTGAGCCATAATTGCCTTTTCTTAGACTAAGATACTCATCCCCAAGGCAGAATGGGATGCATTGAAATTTTAAATCGAGGGTTGAATCGAAATTTCCCCACGGAGCACCGCCCCGGACCGCAGGGATAGCCCGCAGCAACCCGACTTAGGGTCGGCGGGCAACCAAAAGCGGAGCGCATGCGAGCTCTTTGGCTGCCCATGCCGACCCAAGCCGGAGGGCGAGGACTAGAACTAAGGGCCGGATAAGGCGGCCAAATTCAATACATCAAATGCTTTTTGCTGCTGTTGCGCCAGCCGGCTTGACTTTCGTAGTCCACAAAGAAGATTTTTAGGTCGGCTTGGCTCTGGTAGTCCACAAAAAAGATGGTTTTGTCGGCCTGGCTTTGGTACTGCACAAAAAACCAACGCCCTTCGTTGCCGCGGGCTTGGCTCTCGTAATCGACCTTGTACACCTTGAGGTCGGCTTGGCTTTCGTAATCGACCACAAACACTTTTACATCGGCTTGACTGGCATAGTCTTCGGTAAAAATGCTTTGGGCTTGAGAGCTAGCGGCAAGGCCAACAAAACAACTTAAAGTAAAATTAATGCGTTTCATTTTTTCTTTCAAGATATGCAAAATGCGTGCCATAGCCCAAATGGGAACATAAGATGCTCCTTTGTACCTTTGCCTTATGTCATTGCCGAACATACGCAGCCTGTCGCAGCAAGAAATGATTGACTTTTTTGCCGAGCTGGGCGAACCAGCCTACCGGGCCAAGCAAACGCATCAGTGGCTGTGGCAAAAGCATGTGCGCAGTTTCGATGACATGACCAATTTGGGGAAGGACCTGCGATCGACCCTCCAGGCGCATTTTTCGCTGGAGCATTTGGAACCGGCCACCGTGCAGCAATCCAAGGACGGCACCGTGAAATCGGCCATGCGGCTGCCCGACGGCAAAATTGTGGAGTCGGTGCTGATTCCCGCCGGAAAACGCATGACCGCCTGCGTGTCGAGTCAGGTGGGTTGCAGCCTCGACTGCGCTTTCTGCGCTACGGCTGCCCTCAAACGCATGCGCAATTTGGAACCGGACGAGATTTACGATCAGGTAGTGACCCTAAATCAACAGGCGGAGGAGTTTTTCAACCAAAGGTTGAGCAATATTGTATTCATGGGCATGGGCGAACCGCTGCTCAATTATACCAAGGTGATGGAATCCATTGCCAAAATCACAAGTCCCGAAGGATTGGGGATGTCGCCCAAGCGCATAACGCTGAGCACCAGCGGCGTGGCGAAAATGATGCATCGCATGGCCGAGGAAGAGGTGCCCTTTCATTTGGCACTGTCGCTGCATGCCGCCAACGACGAAAAAAGGACGCAGCTCATGAGCATCAACGCCAGCAATCCATTAGCGGCGCTAGCGGAGGCCCTAAGGCACTGGCACCAATCCACCGGCCGCCGCGTCACCTACGAATTCATTGTGTTTAAGGACTTCAACGACAGTCCCCAAGACGCCCGCGAACTGGTGGAGTTCAGCCGCATTGTTCCCTGCAAAATCAACCTCATCGAATACAACCCCATCGAAGGTGGAAGCTTTGAGCAAACCACAGCGGAGCGCTTTGAGCGCTTTGTGGACATTTTGGAAGCGGCTGGATGCATTGTAAACGTGCGCCGGTCCAGGGGCAAAGATATCGATGCGGCCTGCGGGCAATTGGCCAATAAGACCCCATGAATTCATTCATGGGTAATGCCATGAATTCTTTCAAGGGTTATGCCATGAATTCTTTCATGGGTAATGCCATTAACTCGGGAAAAAGGGGGCTGAATAATTATAATTTGGGGGCCTAATCCGTCTCCGCCTACAAATCCTCGTCGCCGGCCTAAGGGAGGCAAAGTTTGCGGTGGCTTTCCGAAAAACGGGACCGCCTCCTCAACTATGCCTCCCTAAGGCCGGCTTCTGCGGGTTTTTCGGCTGCGCCGGGGCCCGGGATGGCGACAAAAAAGCGTTACACTTGAGTTGATTTTTGGGCTGGATTAGGGTTTGGGGATTTTTTGTTGAATCCCATGAATGAATTCATGGGATAGGGGCAGCCTCAGGATAATGATAAAAAATCCCCTTATCAAAGGGCGTCCACCATGCCGCCCGCTGTCCCGATACTTTTAAGGCTTTGTTGGTCCAAGTATTGCAGGTATGGAACAAATGGTACCAGCCCTTGGCCTCATAAAACACATCGTTTGGGCCATAGCTATTGCCGGTGGAAATGGGAATAACTTGCCGATTGGAGTCCAATTCAAACCAATCCAATATCCAACTGTGCAGCCTTTGGTACTGCTGCGGCGAGAGGTAAAGCGCACGTTTGCGTTTGGAGGGCAGCACCAAAGGATAAAACACCACATGCATGGCGGTTTCATGAAACCCAAAGGTGGAACCAACGGCCGTGGAAACGGTTAAGTCGCTCCATTCGGGGGTTTCAATGTAGAATTTTTTATCGCCCCAGCCCACCGAAAACCATTGGGCATTCGAAGCATTTCGAGCGTGACTAGCATCAATGGTTTGGGTCCAATCGACATAGGCATTTTGGAGCGGCATCACCAAATCGGTGTGCACGCCGTTGGTTTTGAGGTAGATCAGCACGGCCTCTTCTTGGGCGATGGAGCTGGTTTCGGGGGAGACCGGAATGAGGGAGCCAATGACTGCCGCCAGAAGGTACAAAAACACCAACCCGGGGAAAATGGCTAGGATGCGCAGCAGTCTTCTGAGAAGTTTCATGGGATAAAGGTAGTAAAGACGGGGGGCCTCTGAATGATGAATG
>CAZJFM010000077.1:6845-9162 GCA_964545365.1 uncultured Candidatus Competibacteraceae bacterium
TGAGGTAAAGACGGGATGCCTCCCGTCTCTCAGTGATGAATGGCCTTTACGGCCGCTTTCCTCCGCTTAAACCTTTGCGTCTTCGCGTCTTGGCGTGCCACCTTTTCCGCGCTAATGATGAAATAATGATGAATGGGGAATGGCCGTTTCGTACCCTTTAAACCGCGCTAAAGCCCTCCGCGCCGAAGCTTCTTGCACGGACTGGAAGACCAAATGTCAAAAAATGGCCTTCCCTACGCTGCGGTAGGGACCCAAGGCCCGGCCGGGCCGTATGCTCTGCTGCAGGGCCTCCCTAGGCAAGGCCGGCTGAGGAGGCCCACCGATGGTTCGGTGGGACCCCGCAAGCCTTGACCTGCCTTGGGTGGTCCAAAGCAAGCAGCAGGCGAAGGGCCGGATAGCTTAGAAAAACACACTTTGGAACCGAGGCCCAAGCCCAAAAAAATGAATTCGGGGATTATAATCTCTAAAAGTTATGCTTTTCGGAGATTATATGCGCTGAATCTTCAAGCCAATTATGCATGGCCCGGCAAGCCATCGGAACCATTGGCCAAGGCAAAAGGCGCCCAACTCAAGAAAACAAGCCCAAAGGCTCAAAGCCCTTTATGCCTACGGACTCCGCGCTGATCCCCAAACAATGTTTCAGCAAATCGGCATAGACCGACCTAAAATCGATGCGGTACTTTAAGTCGCCTTCGTCCAGGCTGCTCAGGTCGGGAGCTTCGTTGGCAATGCCCGGATGCGCCAACTTGCCGCCCATCACAAACAGGTTGTTGGCCGTGCCGTGGTCGGTGCCACCCGAGGCGTTTTGGGCCACCCGGCGCCCAAACTCGCTAAAGGTAACCACCACCACACGGTCCAAGAGGTTGGCGGCCCGCATCTCCTCCATAAAGGGAAGCATGGCATCGCTGTATTGCTTGAGCAGGCGGCCTTGCTTGTTTTTTTGCTGAATGTGGGTATCGAAGCCGCCCAATTCGGCATAATAGACGCGGGTGTGTGCCTTGCCCAAAATGAGCTGAGCAATGGTTTTCATGTGTTTTCCAAAAGCGTGGTTGGGGTACTCTCTTTGGGTTTTCCCCAAACGGTAGGCTTCTTGCAAATAGCCGACTCCGGACTGGGTTTCGGCCAGGGTTTTGTAGAGGTAATTCAAATTGTCGCTAGGCGCCTCGGGGCTTTGGGGCAAACGCTCCACCAACGCATTTATCTGCCGGGCAACGGCATTGGGGTTTTGAATGGCCAGGCCTTTGCTGTTTTCGCCGCGCATGGCCAGGCTCAGGGTGTCGTTTACCTCTATAGCGGCGCTGGGAGTTCCGCCTTGCTGGCAATGCGCATCCAACCAGCGTCCCAACCAGCCGCTGGTCCAACTTTCGTCGGAGGGGCTGCCGCTATGCCAAATGTCCATGGACCGAAAATGGCTACGGTTGGGGTTGGGATAGCCCACATGGTTGAGAATGCTGAGCCAACCTTGCTGATAAATTTCATGCAAGCCCTCCATGTTGGGATGCAAGCCCATGCCCTTTTCCAGAAGTAAAACTTCGTCCTTGCCCAGCGCCAGCCCCGGACGGGCTTGGTAATACAAATCGTTGGCGTAAGGAACAACGGTATTGAGGCCGTCGTTGCCGCCACTCAGCTGCACCATTACCAAAATAGGTCCATCGGGATTATCGGCACGCAATACGGAGGCGGCCTGCAAAAAACGGGGCACCAAAAGGGCCGTACTGGCCAATCCGCTGCGCTTTATAAAATCTCTACGGTTCATGGCTTAACACAATTGATATTCAGGACTCCGAACGGTTTCGAGCAACACATGCTGCACCTTTTTCTCTAAGGGCCAAGCCGCTTGCACCGGACGAATTCGGGAATGCAGCTTGTTTTGAGGCACCGCAGTTACACCGCAAATAAACTCGGTGAGTTCGGCATCGCTCAGGCCTGAACAGAGATCGTAAAAATGCTGCAAACTCAACTCGGTTTGGAGCTTATCTAGCTTGCCATAGCTTGGCTGTTCCGGCAACTCCCGGGTTTGCCATTCCAAATCGCTGTTGCTCAGCAAGGCCTCCCCCAAACGCATGCGAAACACCAGGGTAGAAGCGTCAATCCAGGCCCGGCCGTCTTTCCAACCCGCCACATTGGGCGGATGCCCTACAGTTTGGCCCAAAATCCGCTGCAAAGCAAAAAGCACCTGCTCGTCTTTGAAAGTGAGGCCTACCTGGCGCCGAAAACCGGTGAGCAAATCGGCCGGAGATTTAATTCGGTTGCCCATGACCTTGGGGTCGTAAAACCAATCGCTCATAAAAATATGACGCATGGTTTGGTCAATGGC
>CAZJFM010000078.1:0-9128 GCA_964545365.1 uncultured Candidatus Competibacteraceae bacterium
CCCAAAGCAAATCCTTTTCCGAGATTTTCCGGTCGCTTTTTGGGCTAAGTCCCGCGGAGCGTATGTGAAACCTAGGGTCGTTTTTAAACAAGTATTCTGCGGTTCTGCTGCGTCTTTTTTTTTGGGTCGCAGACGATTGGGAGGTGGGGTTTTGATTCCATGCTTACTGATTCCATAGAATAGTTTTTATTCGGTCTTTAGCTCTTAAATTCAAAAACAGCCGGAAAACACCAAGGCTTTTATTTGGGTCTTGCAGGCTGCATGAAGTCCTATTTAAGTAAACTGATTGGATATTCTTTGTATTTATCTGTTAATCATCTGTTTATAATCAAAGCTGTTCCATTTTCTCTAATTCTGATTTTCCAAGTCTATTGTCCACCTTCCGTAGTTTTTCACACACCAGTTCCTTGGATTTAATCCGTTGGTTTATTCTTCGGATGTTCACCCTCCAATTCCCGCACCTGATACCTGTGTCTCCATGCCTTGGAATTGAAAAGAACCTTTATGAGTATTTGTTGAGTCGTTGGACGGTTACCACGATAGATTACTCTACTACAAATTAAAATTTTTGTTGGTAGTTTCCCAAGCCTTGGATTGATGGTTTGAGCTTAGGTTTGATTGGTCGGTTTTTGATGGTTTGGTTTTTTGGTGACTGGTAGGTGTGCTGCCGGGGCGCCAATGCAATTAATCTATTTCCTGACCTTGTTAGAGTAGGTTAATGACAAGAGAGCGGCATTTCTCTCTAAGAAAGGTTCTCAAGAGGAGTTTAATTTTTAGAATTCAGCTGGAAAATGCCTTTTCCTCCTAATCTTCCATTGGTTAAGGATCTCATCCCGCCCGGATGGAACGGAAAGCCCGGAGCTGCCAAAGGCTAAAGCCACTTAGCGGGTGGAGGCTGACCGTTTTTCGGGCAGACCCCGCACCGCTAAATGAGATAGGGAATGCGTTGTGTTTTCGCGGCAAATTAAGGCGCAGACAAATGGAAAGGCCGCAGTTTACTTGTTGTAAATGAGGACCCCTGACGCTACGGTCAGGATAAAATACTTGAGATTTGGCTGCAACGCAGACCCTGACGTTACAGTCAGGGCAGGATTGCCGCTAGAATAGCATCGCATTCCCTATCTCATGGTGGATTTGCCTTTGGCGGCGAGGACTTGCAGGGACAGCCGGATCAGCGGGCCAAATAATCCCTCCTTCTATCCTTTTTCATGGCCCTTAAAGCCAATTGTTGGCCCAATTCGTCCGCTAAATCCAGCTCAACAAGGCTTTTCCCCTGCATTGCGCCTCAAAGCAATTATTTAATCTTTATACAACAATCTACTTTTTGTTTACTATTGACGCGAAATCTTTACTTAAGTGAACCAGGTAGATTGCGGTTGGAACTTTAGGTTGAATCGAGCTCTTTTGAGCAAAGGGCCGTTAGCATGGGTTATGGGTAACTAAAAATATTGTCTAATGAGCTTAGTTAATATGGAGCTAGCTCCCAATGCCCAAGGGGTATTCCTCTACACTATGAACGACAGGGGGATTTATAGCTCCTGTTTTTGATTTTCTTTTCTTGACCTTATGTTTTCTTGCTTGGTCCTTGGGTTGCAAAGCCTTCAAAAAGCTTACTGTATGCGCGCGTCGTAAGTGGCGCCCATGCTGCCGGAGTGAGGTAGAACCTCCATCACCTGCTTTTTGACCATATTGAACACCGCCATATGCACGTCCTCCGTCACTTCCATGTCCATTACCTGTGCATGAATGACCAAATCGGCCAACTGGGCAATTTTTCCTCCTTTAAATCCGCACATAGCCACGGTAATGGCTCCTTTTTCTTTGGCGTAGCTGAGGGCTTGCACCACGTTTTTGCTGTTGCCGCTGCCCGAAATGCCAATCACCACATCGCCGGCTTGCAAATAGTTTTTCAGGGGCTCCACAAATATATCGTCCCAACTGCTGTCGTTGGCTATGGCCATCATGGAGGGGATGTTGTCGTTTAAGCACAACATTTTAAAGCGCTTGTCCAATCCATAACTGGCTCCTTTTAAAAAATCTCCGGCGGCGTGGCTGGCCGTGGCTCCACTGCCTCCATTGCCAAAGGTGAAGATTTGCTTCTGATCTTCCCAAGCCTTTAAAAAATAACGGCTTAAGGTATTTACTTTTTCCAAATCGAGCGAAGCTAAGGTGCTTTGCAACAATTCCAAGTACTTTGAGCTGGTGGCGTTATTTATGTTCATTGCTCCCTTCCGTAATAAATCAAGCTGCTGCCTTCGGATTCAAAGGCAAAGTCAAAGGTACGCAATTTGTGCAGGGCTTGTTTCAATTTTTCTTGCCGCTCGGGTGCACAAAAGAACAGCAAGAAGCCGCCTCCGCCCGCACCCAACAGTTTGCCGCCCAAAGCCCCCGCCGATCTGGCCGCCTCGTAGGCTTGGGCAATAAGCGGATTGCTGATGCCCGAAGCCAATTGCTGCTTGAGCATCCAGTTTTCGTGCAGCAAATGCCCCATGGCCTCTAAATTTCCCTGCACCAGGGCTTCTTTTAGCTCGTCTACCAAAAGGGTCATTTGCCTCAGAATTTCGATTCGGTTGTTTTGAGGCAGGTTTTTCTTCTGCTCGGCCAATATCTTGGAGGCGCTGCGCTGTTGCCCGGTGTAGAACATTACCAAGTGCGACTCTAAGGCCTTCCATAGCTCGTTGTTCATGTACACCGGCTCAATGGTAACTTTGCCGTTGGGCAAAAAGCGCAACACATTCATTCCTCCTAAGGCGGCGGCATATTGGTCCTGCTTGCCAATAGGTTCCTTAAGCTGTTCTATTTCGAGTCTGCACGCTTCTTCGGCCAACTGCTCTTTGGACACCAAGCGTCCCTCGGCCGCGTGCAGGTTATGCAACAGACCTACCGTAAATGCAGAGCTGGAGCCCATGCCGGTGCCGGAGGGAACGTCGGCAATGGAACTGATTTCTATGCCTTTTTTGCCATAGGCTTTGAGGGCCTCCCGCAAAATGCGATGCTCCAGCTCGTCGGGATTCGAAACCGTTTCGGTTTGGGAGTATTTCACCCGAATTTTATCGGGTTCAAAAAACCGATGAGAGCTGATGTACATATATTTATTGATGGAAGTACTAAGGACTGCCCCCGGATATTGGCTGTAAAAGGCTTCCATGTCGGAGCCGCCTCCCACAAAACTTATTCTAAAAGGTGTTCGTGTAATAATCATGGCCTTGACTTAAGGTTCTTAAGGGCGCGTATATACAAAATCGGCTTTTTGAACCAAGGTCGCTATTTCGCGGTACTCCTTGGCTTCTCTCTTTTTCCAAAGGGCTTGCCTTTCTTCTTCCAAATAGCCTTTCCAGGTATACAGGGCATGCACCCTTTTTTCAAGCGTTTCTTTGCTTTCTTTTAGGCCTATGGAACAGGTCCAAGGAAGGACGTCGAAGCTATCGTGCAAGGCCGGGACTCCTTCTACCAATACAATTTCTTCGTTGTGGCGTTGGTATTCCAGCGCTTTGGCTTTTTGGCCCGGATGCCTGGCATATCCAGGAACCATCACAGGCTTTCCTTGCAAAATGTCGTTTAAATCGCCGGCCAATCTATGGAGCCTAAAGGTATGTTCAAAATTATCTTCGCCGGGTTTGCGCTTTTTTCGTGGTACAATCCAATCGTCCAACCGCACCACCAATACCTTTTTACCCTGCAGCCTTAAATGTCTGGCCAACCAAGTGCAAAGGGTGGTTTTTCCGGAACCTGTATTGCCGCCGATACGCACCAGTCCCAAGCTGTTGCTTGGCCGCTTGGCCAAGGCGCTATCTATATCCTGCAATGCTTTTTCCCAAGGATTAGAAGTTAAAAAGCGAACCGCATCCAACAGGTTTGGGAAGAAAAGGTCGGGTTGGGTTTGGCCGTCTTTCAGTCCTTTTCCGGTTTCCACACCTATGGTGGTGCAGCCTGCGGCGGCTCCTGCTTGCAAGTCGCGTTCGTTGTCGCCCACCATAAAGCTGGCTTGCAAATCAATATTGAATCTTCCGGCAGCTTCGAGCAACATGCCCGGTTTGGGTTTTCGACAGTTGCATTCGGTTTTGAATTCCGGATTTTCTTCGGGAAAGCCTTTGTCGGGATGATGCGGGCAAAAATAAATTGCATCTAAATAGGCACCATCCCGGCCCAAATCTGTTTCCATCCGGTGGTGGATTTTTTGGAGGCCCTGCATGGTGGTTAGGTTTCGGGCCACTACCGATTGGTTGGTAGCCAAAATAGCCAACATGCCGCTTTTGTTGAGCTGTTTTATGGCTTCCGAGGCAAAGGGATAAACCTGCATTTGCTCCGGGGTGGAAATGAATTCCGTATCGTCGTTTACTACCCCGTCTCGGTCTAGGAATACAGCCACTTTTCGCTCGCTCAAGCGCTTTTTGACCGGAAGACCGGCCAAGACGTCTTTTTCTACTTTTTCCAAACGATCGGGTGTGCCCATATCTTTCATATACTCCGGGGTATTGTAGCCGTACATTTTAAAACGGTTCACCCAGTCGGGAAACAGATCCCTGCCGAAATCCGGGGTTCCTTCATTGGGTATGTGCCGACAGAGTTCCGGTTCAATCAGGTAGAGTCCTGCATTCACCAAATTGGGTAACCATTGCCCATGGGCTCTAGGCTTGGCGTGAAAATTCAGAATGCGGTCTTTGGCATCGGTCTCCACCAAATCGCTATCGTGCGGATGGTCGTTGGGATGCAATACCAAGGTAGCCTCCGCCTGTTTTACTTTATGAAAGGAGTGCAGTCGCTTGAGGTCTACTTCCATATACACATCGCCATACACCACCAATACCGTTTCTTTTAGCGAGGACCGAATATCGTAAAGCGCTCCTGCGGAGCCTCTGGCTTGGGGTTCCACATAATAATGAAGTCGGGGGTATTTCCCTCCTCCCTCGCCAAAATGTTGCTGAACCACTTCCGGTAGGTAGTTGAGCGTTATCCAAGCCTCTTCCACTCCTTCGCGTTTTAGCCAAGAAAGGCTGTGTTCGAGCAAGGGTTTTCCGGCAACTTCCACCATGGGTTTAGGAAGCGCCTTGGTTTTTTCCTTTAGTCTACTGCCTTTTCCACCGGCCAATACTACGGCAATCATGGTTCTTTGGGTTTATGGCCTATGTATAGCATTTCGTGTTCGGGTAGGGCATAGCGGGTTCTTTCCTCCGGGCTGAGTCTTTGCACAAAATCATTGATTTCTACTCTAAAACCGGCCTTTTCGAGGCGTTGCGCATAGTCTTTGCCGTACAATCTAAAGTGATCGGATTGCAAAAATCTGCGTTCGCGTTCTTTGGGGTCGGTCAAGCTTAAGTCCTCCTGGGTTTCTTCCCAATCGGGATGCATGGGGACTTGCAAGATGGCCCATCCACCGGGTTTTAGTACCCTACAAATTTCAGAAGCGGCATGCACGTCGTCCGGAATATGCTCCAATACATGGTTGCAAAACACCACATCAAAGGTATTTGCATCAAAGGGCAGGGCGTTTATATCCAGTTTGATATCGGCCCAGGGGGATTCCAAGTCTCCACTGATATAATCCAGGTTTTTTTGGGCCTTAAAGCGCTTGATAAAGCAATATTCAGGGGCTATATGCAGTACTTTTAGCGGAGCTTCAAAAAAAGAAGTTTCTCGTTGCAAATAAAGCCACATCAGTCGGTGCCTTTCCAAACTCAAACTGCCCGGACTAAGGGCATTTGGTCTGGACTTAACCCGTCCATAGGGCAAAAAACTCCGGTAACTATGGCCGGATATAGGGTCGGTCACCTTATTTCCCCCATAAAAAAGAGCGACCACACGCAGTGCCCAATGGCTTACATGGTGCAAGTACTTTCGAGGTACCATTCGAGTGGCCAGGCTTATGATCTTTTTCATACCTAATTGTAACGGCAATTTACCCAAGTCATTTTTCCGGCTTTGGAGTCCTTAAGGCCCAAGAAGCAAACCATACTGCAGACCGGGGTAAAAACCGCAGCTATTTCTTTGTGCCGAAACTACATAAAAGCGGGCGAATCTTAGGCATGATTTATGCACAACAACTGTTCAGGCCACGAATGCTAAGCTGGCCGCCTTGTTTTATTTAACCACAATAATTCCTAGCCATTTTGTGTTTGTATCTTTGTAGGCGCATGAAAGCATTAATTCCATTTCTTATTTGTCTGTTAGGGGCTTTTGGCTCCTCCGTCCGGGCGCAGAACGCTACCAATGCACAAGGAAAGCGCACCGGCAAATGGGTCCTGACCGACACCACCGGAAGAAAAACAGGTGAAGGGCTTTACAAGAACGGTGAACGGATTGGCTTGTGGACCTTTTATCGCGAAAGTGGCGCTGTAAAAGCCGAAACCGAATTTATGGAGGACGGCCAAACCGCCAACTTTAAATTTTTTCATCCCAACGGAAAGGTTGCCGGAGAAGGCATGTACCTCCATCAAAAACGCCATGGCAAGTGGCTCTTTTACGACACCGACGGTACCTTACTTTCGGAGGAAAATTACAAAGAAGGAAAACTTCACGGACAAGTCCTCAACTACCACATCAATGGACAACTCTACGAAAAATGGACCTACGAGCAGGGACAAAAACAGGGCCTGTGGGAACAGTATTTCGATACCGGAGTCCTAAAAGCCAGAGGCGCCTACGAACAAGGAAAGCTGAACTCCCCTGTGGTGTATTTCTACAGCAGCGGACGCATGTTCCTTTCCGGAAAATACATCAATGACCTAAGGGAAGGGCCCTTTACCTATTATAAAGAAAACGGTCAGGTAGAAATGGTGCTGCGTTACCACAAAGGAGTATTGAACCCCGAAGACCAAGAAAAGTTGGGTGAGAAAAGTGATCCCCAATATTTGCCGGAGGATATCCTTAGGCAAAAATTTATGGAAGAAGGACCTTAAATTATGAGCAAACACGGACGCGCTTTAGTAGCTATGAGCGGTGGAATTGATAGCTCGGTAACGGCTTTGCTGTTGCACGAGGCAGGTTACGACGTGGTTGGAATTACTATGAAAACCTGGGACTATGCCGGTTCCGGTGGTTCACGTAAAACCACCGGCTGTTGCAGCCTGGACGATATCAACGACGCCAGAGCCATGGCCGTGGAGCTTGGGTTTCCTCATTACATCCTCGACATCCGTTCTGAGTTTGGAGAATCCATTATCGATAATTTTGTAGAAGAATACCTGGCCGGTAGAACACCAAACCCCTGTGTGTTGTGCAACACACACATCAAATGGGATGCCTTGGTAAAACGCGCCGAACAATTGGATTGCGACTTCATTGCTACCGGGCATTATGCCAAAGTGAGGGAAGAAAACGGTCGCTACATCGTAAGCAAGGGCTTGGACCATGCCAAAGACCAAAGCTATGTGCTCTGGGGACTTAAGCAGCAAAACCTGGCACGCACCATATTCCCGGTAGGCGGCTACCACAAAAAGGAAATACGCGAAATCGCCGCTAAAGCAGGCTTTGAAGCCTTGAGCAAAAAAGCCGAAAGCTATGAGATTTGCTTCATCCCCGACAACGATTACCGAGGTTTCCTCAAACGTAAACGCCCGGAGCAACTCCATAATTTAGAAGGCGGCACCTTTGTAGACAAAGACGGCAACATATTAGGTCGCCACGATGGCTATCCCTTTTTCACCGTGGGGCAACGCAAAGGTCTTGGCATCGCATTGGGAGAGCCGGCCTACGTTACGGCCATTTCTCCGGAAACCAATCAAGTAACCCTTGGCCCACGCGAGGATCTGGAACGTCAAACCATGCGGGTGCGCGACGTGAACACCATTAAGTATCCCGTAATTGAGAACGGCACCCAAGCAGTGACCAAGATCCGCTACAAAGACCAAGGAAAAGCTTCCGCCTTGTTTTGGGAGGGCAATGCCTTAGAAGTGGTGTTCGAAGAAGCTGCCGAAGCCGTGGCACCGGGACAATCCGCCGTGTTTTACGAGGGAGACGACGTATTGGGCGGGGGCTTTATTGCCCGTGTTTAACCCCGGATGCTTCCGTCTTTTTTTCGAACCTTGGTAGCCGTCGCTTGAGCTGAGGCCGTAATGTGCACCTCCGGCAAATTCACATGCTTAGGCAGCGAAAGGCAATAGGCCACCACGTCGGCCACATCTGCGGCCTTCAAGGCCTCAATGTCCTTATACACCTGTTGCGCACGATCGGCATCCCCGGCAAAGCGCACCAAACTGAATTCCGTTTCCACCAAACCCGGATTGATGCTCGTTAATTTAATAGGCCAGGGCAGCAATTCCAGCCTTAAGGTTCGGTGGATGGCGTCGAGGGCATGCTTGGTCGCGGAGTAAACCGAGCCACCCGCATACACCTCCCGACTCACGACCGACGACATCTGGATGATGTGGCCACCTTGCGGGTTCTTCAGCAAGGGAATGCCGTATTTCATAACGTACAAAGCCCCTTTGACATTGGTGTCAATCATGCGGTCCCAATCTTCCGGAGAGGCCACATCCACTTCGGCCAATCCTGCCGCCAATCCGGCGTTGTTCACAATAACATTGGGCCGCAATTCACGGGCGGACAAGTCTTCAAACAACTCCTTAACGTCATTGGCCGAACGTACATCCAAGGCGAAGACAAACACTTGGATATTGGGGTGTTGGTTTTGAAGTTCATCCT
Organism: uncultured Candidatus Competibacteraceae bacterium; assembly: GCA_964545365.1. Lineage (GTDB taxonomy): Bacteria > Bacteroidota > Bacteroidia > CAIKAF01 > CAIKAF01 > CAIKAF01. Next base: position 8,641 of record CAZJFM010000078.1, read on the forward strand.
GAAGTGCAATCAAGCGTTCCTTTCTGCGGGCCACCAGCCAAAGATGGCAACCTTTAGCGGCCAAGGATCGGGCAATCGCCTCGCCAATTCCGGAGGAGGCGCCGGTAATAAGGACATGTGTATACTGCATAGCAAGCAAGGTAAAAAAGAAATACCGGACCAAAGGTCAGGAATTTTTGGATTTTGGAGGAAAGGAGGAAGACTAAGATACCCTTTGGTTTTTGGGGCGTTCCCGGGCCCTTACCTTTACTCCTCGCCGCCACCGCACGGAGCGCTTAGGCACAAAGAGCGACCAAAGGAAGCTCCTTTGGGCATTAGCGCTCCGGCGGTCGCTGCTGTGGGGTATCTTAGAGACAGAGTGAGTTTGGGTGTGAGAGCGAGTAGCGACGCATCATCATGCGTCGCCATAAATACAGAGTAGGCGTTGGAGCCCGTAGCGACGCATCATCATGCGTCGCCATGGTTAATTTCTATGCATTAAATACATA
>CAZJFM010000079.1:0-9048 GCA_964545365.1 uncultured Candidatus Competibacteraceae bacterium
TCGGCGCGGTGCAGGTGGGGCTGAAAATTATCGTACAACTCCATGGCGTTCTCTTTATAGCAGGTTTTCGATTAAATCAGGTAGAAGAAGGTAAATACAAATACCCATACTAGGTCTACAAAGTGCCAGTATAAACCCACTTTTTCAACCATTTCATAGTGACCTCTCCGGTGAAACACTCCCTTGATGGTCATAAACAGTACAATGATATTAAGTACTACTCCCGAAAATACGTGGGAACCATGGAAACCTGTTATGAGGAAAAATAGGTTGGCAAATTGCTTTGGCCCATACTCATTCTCGGTCATGTTGGCGCCATGAATAACGCCCATTCCGTTCTCTAGTATTTTTCCTTCGGCAGTTCCATGAATAAAATGATACCACTCGTAGGCCTGTGAACCCAAAAAGATGAATCCACCAATAATGGTCCATATCATCCATTTGATAACTCCTTTTTTGTCAAATCTGTGGCCGGCTTCCACCGCCAATACCATGGTCACGGAGCTCATAATCAAAATAAAGGTCATGAGCGACACAAAAGCGAGCGGAATGTGGCCTTCTGCCATGGGGAAGTGGTTGTATACCTCATCCGGGTTGGGCCAAAACTCTCTATTCATGTTTCGGGTGGCACCGTAGTAAATCAGCAGACTGGAAAAAGTCAATGCATCAGAAACCAGGAAAAACCACATCATCATTTTTCCCCAGCTAATATTGAAGGGCGCATCCCCTCCACTCCAGGGTTTCTGAGCTGCTACGGTTTGTGCGTGGGCCATAGTAGTGGTTTAACGTTATTTATGTTAAAACAATTGATCTGCGTAGGTCAAAAACAGGAACAAATATAACCACAACAAATCTAAAAAATGCCAATAAATAGCGGTTCGCCTTAAGCCATGGTGGTTTTTAGGCCCGTATTTGCCTCTGAACGACTGCACTGCGGCTATCAATAAAGCAAGTAACCCGCTGATTACATGCACAAAATGCGCACCTGTAATGATGTAAAAAAAGGAACCCGATACGTTGCCGGTAACGTTGTCAATCAAAAATATCCGCATGTCTACCAAGTCTCCGTAGCCTGCCCATTGCAGCTGACCAAACCAAAGACCCAAAACCAAGCTCAGCAACAATAGCAGCCCCGAAACTTTCCCCGCCCAGGGCTGCTCTTTTCGAATAATCCATTGGGCCAAGCCAACCGTTAAACTGCTGGCCAATAACACCACGGTGCTGGTCGCAAATACTTGCGGCAAATCAAATTCAAACCAATTGGCTCCGTCCTTGCGCACCACATACACACTGGTGAATGCCGCAAAAAACAAGGTTGCCGAACCCAAAAACAACCACAACATGATGTTCTTAGCCCGAATCCTCGCTTCACGCTCCTCTTCAGGAGTTAATTGCCTATATACTGCTTCTTTTTCCATAGCTTTTTATAAACCAAACAATAATGTGAGCTGAATGATGGGCAAATAGAAAAAACTGGCAAACATCAATAGGCGGGCATCTTCATCTTTGCAGCTCCAATACAGCTTTATGGCAGGAAGGGCAAAACCCACAGCAGCCAATACCAAAATCACGGTAGGAATACCGCCCAACATCCCGGTCCAGTAAGGTATCAGGCTTATGGGAATCAAACTCATGTTGTACAACAATATCTGAAAGGCATTGGCCCGGTTGCGCCCCGTAGGAAATGGCAATAAATAAAATCCGGCCCGGCGATAGTCCTCATCAAGCCGCCAAGCAATGGCCCAAAAATGTGGAAACTGCCACATAAACTGTAAGAAAAACAACAAAACCGCTTCCTGACCTATGTTTCCGGTAGCAGCTGTCCAACCAAGCAAGGGCGGTACCGCCCCGGGAAATGCCCCCACAAAAACAGCTAAAGGGGTTTTGCGCTTTAATGGGGTGTACACAAAAGTATAAGCCACCAAAGCCGATAGACTCAGCACAGTAGTCAATAAATTCGTGCCCAACCACAAGCATAGGGTGCCCCCCAAGGTCAATAGCCCGGCCAACAACCAAGCCTCGTTCACCTTCATGCGCTCCTGAGGTAAAGGCCTGTCCATGGTACGAACCATCAATTTGTCCAAATCCCTTTCCAGGATTTGATTCATGCCATTGCTGGCTGCTGTAATGCAGGTGCCACCCACCGCCAACAAGGCAAAAGACAACCAATCTACCTGCTCCGCTCCAATCAAATAGCCAATCAAGGCCGAAAAAATGACTAAAGACGACAAACGCACCTTGGTGAATAGGGCATAGTCTTTCCAACGACTATATTTTTTTACTTCTTCATTCATGGCTATGGCATCCATAGGTGCATGGTTTGATATCCTTTAGCATTTATTGTTCAATGTCTAGTTGGGGCACTTCTCTCACCTGGGCCTGCTTGGCCATATCGGCAATGGCGCGAATATGATCCGGCGTAGAACCGCAACAACCGCCTACCAAATTCACCAACTTCCGTTCCATAAACGGATGCATTAAACCGGCCATGGTTTCCGGCTCTTGATCGTACTGGCCAAAGGCATTTGGTAAGCCGGCGTTGGGGTAAGCTGTAACATACATCGGCGCCTTTTCCGAAAGTTCTTCTATGTAGGGAAGCATATCGGATGCACCCAATGCGCAATTCAAACCTATGGAAAGTAAGCCCGCATGGCTCACCGAATTCAAGAAAGCCTCTACCGTTTGTCCACTAAGCGTCCGACCCGAAGCGTCGGTAATGGTGCCACTCACCATAATCGGAATGTCTTCGCCGGTTTCGTCCCTCAACACTTGAATAGCATACAAGGCGGCTTTTGCGTTTAAGGTATCAAAAATGGTTTCTACCAACAATACATCTACTCCGCCCAACCACAATTGCCGCGCTTGCTGCAAATAGGCGTCGGCCAGTTGGTCAAAACTTATGGCCCTAAATCCCGGGTCGTTTACGTCCGGCGATAAACTCGCTGTTTTTGGCGTGGGACCCAAAGCACCGGCTACCCAGCATATGCGCCCGGGCTCCTCCTGCATCATTTCCTCAGCTGCTTCCCGCGCCACTTTTGCCGAAGCCAAATTCATTTCATCGACCAAAGCCTCCATTTTATAATCGCTCTGAGCAATTACTGTGGCCCCAAAGGTGTTGGTTTCCACCATATCCGACCCAGCCCGGTAATACTCCAAATGAATTTCGCGAATGATATCCGGACGCGTAATGCTAAGCAATTCGTTGTTGCCCTTTACCGGATGCTCCCAATCTGCAAAGCGCGCGCCCCTATAGTCTTCCTCTTCCAGCCCGTGCTTTTGAATCATGGTGCCCATAGCCCCATCCAATACAATCACCCGGCTGCCCATGGCAAGCCTCAGGGCTTCAATACGTTGTTTACGCTCCATGCTTATTTTTTGCTACATAAGGCTCTACACGTAACGTTCGACCACCCCATTGGGTTTGATTTAAAGACTCCATGGCCTGCATCTCCTGCTCCGCCGTAGCCAAAGCAACAAATGCAAATCCACGGCTGCGCCCGCTCATCCGGTCAAACACCAACTCCAGCTTAATTACCTCACCAAAAGGCATCAACAGCTCCTGCAAGGCATCAGAGTCGGCGGCATACGGTAAGTTGCCTACAAACAACATCGCGCAAAGGTAGCCAATTTAGTAGGGATTTTTTGGTTTTTGGGCGCGTTTCGGGCTGTCCCCTTTAGTCCTCGGCCCAAGCCCAAGGGGCAGGGGAGCTGCAGGGGCTTTCCCGAAGGGTCGGGATCGCCGCTGCGCTCCTCCTGCCCCTAGGGCTTGCTCCTCCGGGCTATCGGCTCCATCCCGCGCGCGTTGCCCATAGCACATTTCTTTCCCACAACAAGGGAGCTTACTTTGCAGCCATACCTGCCGAAAATTAGTGCCCAAGCTCCGCATTTCTTCGACTTTTTCTATCCATCTCTGTACCTTCACCCTAGATTTTTTGGCTATGAAAATCCTTCGCAAGAAAAAATGGCTTTTGATTGGTTTAGCTATCGCCCTGCCTCTGCTTACTTGGGCACTGTGGCCTTTGAGCGGCGACTCTACATGGGACATTGAAGCCAATACCGAATTAGAAAACGGCAAACACAGCTATTTGGCCGGACTGCCTTCCAACGCTCCCAAGAAACCCAACATTATTCTTATCCTAGCCGACGATTTAGGGAAATACGATATTTCACTCTATGGCGGAAATCGGGTGCACACACCCAACATCGACTCCATTGCCCACCGTGGGGTCCGCTTCGACCAAGCCTACGTTACGGCGCCCATTTGTGCGCCATCTCGCGCCGCCCTGCTCACCGGACGCCACAATACCCGCTTTGGCATGGAGTTTCAGCCGCACCGCAGATACCCCAAAAACCGCTTGGAATACTTTGTGTTTCGCCACTTTATCGATACCGACAACTGGCAGGTAGCCCCACAATTTTCTTTTCCCGACAGCGACCAAATGAATGACCAGGGCTTACCTGCTTCCGAAATTACCCTCGCCGAAGTATTGACCCAACTTGGCTATAAGACCGCTTTATACGGCAAATGGCACCTAGGTTACGCACCCGGATTCCATCCCAACCAAAGAGGTTTTCAAGACTTTTACGGATTTACCGAAGCCTACAGCCTTTTTGCCGACAGCACCGATCCCGGCATCGTAAATGCCATGACCGACGAATTTTCTGACCGCCATATTTGGGAAAATGCCCGCAAGGGGGCTTGCGCCATAATGCACAACACCACCGAAGTAGAAGAAAAGGAATACCTCACCCATGTCTTTGCCAACAAAGCCAAATCCTTTATTCGGCAAAATAAGGAACAGCCTTTCTTTCTCTACCTTCCCTTTAATGCGCCCCATACTCCTTTTCAAGCGCCCAAAGCATATTACGATATGTTCCCTGATGAGCCCAACCACACACACCGGGTGTATAAGGCCATGATTAAATGCCTGGACGATGCCGTTGGCGAAATCATGCAAGAGTTGCGCAAGCAGGGATTGGAAGAAGAGACCATGGTTTGGTTTTCCAGCGACAATGGAGCCGCACTCTACACCCTTTCAGGCGATAATGCGCCCCTCAAAGGCGGCAAACTTTCGCAATGGGAAGGAGGGATTCAAGTGCCTTTTATGATGCAGTGGAAAGGAAAAGTTGCTCCGGGAAGCCATTTGGAACAGCCCGTAAGTCTAACCGATGTTATGGTTACCAGTTTGGCAGCCTTGGATTTACCCTTGCCTCAAGACCGGGTGTTCGATGGCGTGAATTTATTGCCTTATGTTTTGGCACCCGACAGCGCTGCCGTATCGGCTCAGCCCTCCGAACCTCCTCACGCCGCACTGTTTTGGAAAAGTGCTTTCAACCGGGCCATGCGGTCCGGTAATTTTAAATGGATGTTCGACGCCTCTACCGGCACGGTTCAACTGTACGATCTGGAAGCAGACATGGGCGAAACCAAAAATTTGGCCGGAGACCTTCCCGAAGTGCAGGAACGGCTCAAAACCATGTATCAAAATTGGCAAAATCAAATCCCCGAAGCCATGTGGCCGGGCATAATGAACCACCGTTTTGAGTACCAAGGGCAAGTTTTTTATTTTAGGATTTAGCCTTTGCTTGCTTTGGCTTTCTTGCCAAAGTCCTGCCCAAAAGGAGCCTGTGAAAATTAGCTTGGCCCATGGTCAAACCCTTTGGGTAAGTCCCACCGAAGTCACCAACCAAGACTTTGCTGCCTTTGTTCAGGCCACAGGATACCGCACCGAAGCCGAATTGGGTTGGCCAAATAAGGACACCGCTTTGCCTCCCGGAAGCATTGCATGGAACAAATCATCCGGAACTTTTGAGTTTTTGGAGGGCAGCTCCTGGCGTTATCCGGAAGGAAGGAACGGACCCTTTTGGGAAAAACAGCCTTTGCACCCGGTGCGTCACGTGAGTCTAAAAGATGCACAGGCTTTTGCCCAATGGAAGGGAGGCAGACTCCCCACCGAAAGCGAATGGGAGCAGGCGGCCGGTCGACTAGATAAAGCATCGGCGAATACTTGGCAAGGGTTGTTCCCGCACCAAGACAAAGGCCTGGATGGTTTTAGGCAAAGCACCGCTCCCGTAGCACAGTTTTTGCCCAATAAAAACGGCTTATTTGATATGGCCGGGAATGTTTGGGAATGGACTTGGGACGGAGCAGATGGCTCAGCTCCGGTTTTGAAGGGAGGAAGCTATTTGTGCGCGCCCAATTGGTGCCAAGGATATCAGGCCGCGCAGCGCATGCTTTCGGAGCCCCATCAGTCTTTTGGTCACGTAGGTTTCCGATTGGTCTGGGATCTCGCACCAGGGATGGAGTGAACGCCCGCCCGAAGCCAAGGACTTGCTTTGGCGGCTTTGTGGCGGCGGTCCCGACCCTTCGGGTAAGCCCCCGCAAAGCCTGCCAAAGCAGTCCTTGGAGAGGGAGGCGGCAAGGACAGCCCGGCCGGTGCCCAAAAAAACTCCGACTTTATTCCTTTACGGATAGCTAAAAACCTTAATTCTTTATTAAATTCATGCAAAGTTCTGTTTATGAAGTATACAGCTATTTGTTCTTTTTTGTTGGGTACCGCTTGTGTGTATGGGCAGCATGTTGAGCAACATTTTCCCGGAGTTGCGCCTGAAGCGGCGCAGCGCTGGCCCATGGAGGCAATTGAAAGCGTGGAATTGACGGATGCTCAGCACCGTTTGTATACGCTTCAAGACGGTAGGGTCGTGAGCCAAAGTTCAAAAACCCCCATCAACTATAAGGACAGTTCCGGAAATTGGCGGATGATAGATGCCGTTCCGGTACAGCATGCCAAGGGGTGGACTGCTTCGAATCAGCCTTTTCCTGTGCATGTGGGCAACGATGGTGCCTTGGTTTTTGAAAGTCCTGCCGGCCCGGTCCAATATGGTCCGGCCTCGCCCGCCGGCAGTGGCGGATTTAGTGCTCATGAACCGAGCACTTTGCGTCAGCCGCTGAGCCATGGAGCGTACCGCGATTTGGAGTTTCGGGTGAATGCCATAAAATCTTCGGTGTTTTTGGCAAGCGCCCCAATGGGCGATTGGAATTGGCAGCGGTCCGTAAAGCTTCCCGCCGGTGCCTCGATGCAGCCGGCTGAATTCCCCGAAGGAGCCTTAGAAGTTGTATCGGCTCAACGGGAAGTGTTGAGTAAAATTCTACCCTTGGTGGTGGCTGATGCCCAAGGCGAATGGACCCGTTTGCCCTATATGGTAGAAATGACTGGCGCAGGCGAGGTAAGCTTAAGTGCCATTGTTCCTCAAGCATGGCTGCAGGCGCCTGAGCGCAGCTATCCCGTAGAAATTGACCCCTTAATTACCGGGCCTACCTCCCTTTGGTCCGGGGGCTTTATGCCTTCTTGCCTTATTCCTAACTATAATGTGGACAGCATTCCTATGGTTATTCCTGCCGGGATTACCATAAGTTCGCTTTTGGTAACCGGCTCTTATTATGCCAGTCCTTTTTCCGGGGCGGTGATGTCGGATGCCGAAATGTATTACAGTACCACTTGCGGCCAAACGCCCGGACTAACGGTAGGGCCTCCTACGGGTAATTTGGCAGGGACCGGTTATAATGAAGATACGGAATATCGGAATCCGCTTAGCTGTTGCTTTTCTCCTTCTTGCAACCAGCAAAACTTTTGGCTCCGCATGCATTTGGGTCGGACCTTTGGCCCTCCCGGCTGCAATTTCACGTATGTATACCACGACCCCTCCTCTCAATGGCCCTTTAGCGCTTTTGTGGAAGGCCGAACGGTGGAGACGGCGGCCATTCAATGGCAGGTGCAACCTCAGAGCCAGTGCGGTACCGACTGCGATGTATCTATACGTAGTTTTGTCCGGTATGGTGTCCCTCCCTATCAAATAGACCATCCTTGGGCTCAAGCGCCTACGGTAGTTGGTAATCCCGGAACCAATTGCAACATACCTTTGGTGGACGAGACCATTGATGTGGTTCGGCCCAATTGTCCCCAAACCTGTTTTGAAGACCCCAATTTACCTGTTCCGTTTCCTATAATTACCGACCAATGTGGTAATACGGTAAGCGGGCTGCAACCCAAAACCATAAGCATTCGAGAAACGCCGGATGCAGTGGCTACTCCCTCCTTTTTAGCACTTTGTAGTGGAGAGCAGGCCCAAATTCAGCTCAATTCCTGCACGCCGGGAACTGCTGTAAATTGGCAAGGGCAGAATGGGGAAACCGGCTCCGGAACCATAGATACTACCATGACCTATGAGGGCAACGATACCCTTATTGCCGAGTTTACGGCAAGTGCTTCGGCCAATAACTGCCAGGGCCCATCAACCAACATTGAAATTCAGGTGTTTCCTAATCCGGTGGCCGATGCCGACATTCCGGAAACGGTAATCATTCAAACCGATGCGGTATTTACCGATTCCTCGGATTACAAGGGTGGAAATGCTTCTGTGGTGGAGTGGATATTGCCTGATGGCACGGTGCTGACCGGTAACCCAGCAACGACCCAATTTACCGAACCCGGCCAATACGAGATTTGCATGGTAATTGAAAGCAGCAACGGCTGCCGCGATACGGTTTGCGACACCTTGGAAGTGATTCCGCCCACGGTTCCCCTACCCAATGTGGTTACACCCAATGGCGACGGAGTAAACGATGCCTTGGAGTTTCAGTACCTGGAGTTTTTTAGCCCCGCCCAATTGACCGTATTTAATCGTTGGGGTACCGTGGTCTTTCAAGACGACAACTACCAAAACGACTGGGTTCCGGAAGGCTTGAGCGAGGGCACCTATTTTTACGAGTTGATTCTTTTTGACGGGACGGCCGAAACCAGCAGTTTAAATATTTTTAGACCTTAGGTAGGGCAGGTATACTAGAAGGTTATTGAGCGGTAGGGGGCAAGACTGTGGCATCCGTGGCCCTTGTATTTTTACGACCTAGGCCCTGACCCAAAGATGCGGACTCGAAGATGCGGACCCAAAGATGCTGACTCGAAGATGCTGACTCGAAGCCTCAGCACGAAGTGCCAGTAAACAGCTTGGGAGAGAGCTAAGGCACAGCCTAATCCAAACAAAACTATT
>CAZJFM010000080.1:0-2277 GCA_964545365.1 uncultured Candidatus Competibacteraceae bacterium
TTCCTGACGGTGAAGCAGGTAAAGGTAGGAACCGTGCAGGTGGTGAATAAAGGGTCGGTCGGGATCCTGCGGAAAGGCTTGAAAATAGGCATCGTCGGCAAAAAGGTAACGGGTTTCGCCGGCGCGCACGTAGTTGAGGCCTTCTGCATAATCGGGAGGCTCAAATCCCGGGTATTCACTTGAGACGAAGCGTTCGGGAAGGCTTCCTAAAAAGAATCGATAACGGCGCATGGCCCGCTTGCCGGGAGCGTCGAGCAGGCCCACCAGTCCGCGGTAAATGAGTCCCCCGGGAAAAGGCGCACGCTCCTCCACAAACCGACTGTGCTTGAATGGGTTTACCGGGTTAAAGTCGCTGAGGGTTTGCAAGGTCACCGGGGTTTCGGGCACCCAGTCGGCGGTGAGGATGAGGTTCCAGGCCCAGCCGCCCAGGGTGAGTTGGGCGTAGCTATGGGCAAAATGCAAATTGCCGGGTTTGGGTGGTGCCGTGGCGTAGGTTTTTATGCGCCAGTCTTTGGGTAAGTGCCCATCTGCTTGCTTTATTTTGAGCTGCGCGGTAAGCAAATTGGCGATGGCTCCTCCTTGGCTGTGTCCGGTAATCATGAGGTCGCGGAAACCCGCCGTATGCAGGCTGTCGATTACCGGCCGCATTTCGGGCCACATAGACAGCATGCAGTAAAGCCAGCCGGCATGCACGGAGGCTTGTTCATGATGGGAGAGCTGGTATCCGGTGCATTGCCCCTCTTCCATTACCATGCAGCCTTTGGCGGGCACCATGGCGGCGTAAAAATTGGCAATCCAGCTGGCCATCCGTTGGGTAGAGCCGCGAATGGCAACCACGCAGAGGGAGTCGGGACCGAGCCAAAGGTCCCAAGTATTGTCGAGGCCGGTGGTTTTGCTTCGGTAAGCGATTTCGAACCCTTTAGGAATGGGCAAGGTTCGGTAGTAGCTACCCATGCGGGAGCTGTGTGCAGAGAGCAAGAGCATTTTGCGTACCTCATCTACCTGAAATCCGGGTTTTAAAGCGGCTTCCAGAGGCGAATGGCAGGCCAGCAAGAACCATAATAGAAAAAGGCGTCCGGTCATGCTTGAATAAGCGTCTCTTCTTGGCGGTTGGGAATGGAGTCGAGCAGGTCGTAAAGCTGGGCTAGGTTATCGCTGGTGACCAGTTCCATGCGGGTTTCCTTAAAATTGGGCGTGCCTTTAAAGTAATTGCTGTAATGCATGCGCATTTCGAGAATACCCAGGCGTTCTCCTTTCCATTCCACGGATTTTTGGAGGTGCCATTTTGCAGCGCGTACTTTTTCGGCCAATCCGGGTGGGGGGAGCACCAGGCCTTGGTTCATGTAGGCTTTTATTTCGCGGAAAATCCAAGGATTGCCAATGCTGGCTCTGCCAATCATAACTCCGTCTACACCGTATCGATTGCGCATGTCCACCACTTTTTGTGGCGAATTGATGTCTCCGTTGCCAAAGATAGGGATGTGCATGCGCGGATTGTTTTTTACTTCAGCGATGAGGCTCCAATCGGCTTGGCCCTTATACATTTGTTTTCTGGTTCTACCGTGGATTGAAATTGCTTGAATTCCAACGTCTTGTAATCGCTCGGCGACTTCTACTATAAATTTAGAATCTTCGTCCCATCCCAAGCGGGTTTTTACGGTAACGGGTTTGTTTACCGCCTTAACCACAGCCTCGGTAAGGCGCACCATTTTTGGGATGTTTTTGAGAATTCCTGCTCCGGCATCTTTGCAGACTACCTTTTTGACCGGACAACCGAAATTGATGTCGATGATGTCGGGATTGGCTTCCTCGCAAATGCGGGCAGCTTCCATCATAGGTTCGGCTTCTCCTCCAAAGATTTGGATGCCTATGGGGCGTTCGTATTCAAAAATATCCAGTTTTTGGAGGCTTTTGGTGGCATTTCGAATCAATCCTTCGGAGGAAATGAATTCGGTATACATCAAATCTGCTCCATGTTGTTTGCACAAAGCGCGGAAAGGCGGGTCACTCACGTCTTCCATAGGAGCAAGCAACAGTGGAAACTCTCCCAGTTCAATAGAACCAATGCGTACCATGGAACAAAGGTAGGGAAAGTGGAGCAGTTGCATCCTTTGGCTGCATGGATTTATGGTGGCGGCCCTAAGTAGGGGAGGGCTGTGTTTGTGGATTAGGTTTTATCTTTCACTAATGCATATATTTAGGCATGAAATGGACCTTTGTTATTGGTTTGCTGTGGCTTGGGTTAAGTATCCAGGCACAAGGAGTGCGTATTGGTAG
>CAZJFM010000080.1:2377-4194 GCA_964545365.1 uncultured Candidatus Competibacteraceae bacterium
CCCACAGTCACCTGCCAATAGAGTCTTAGCGGTTCGATAAGGAAAAGCTGTACTTTTACCGACTATGGCCCTGAGCTCCTTACGGAATTTGGCCGGGCAAACGGCAGTATATGGTCTGGGAAGTATTCTGGGCAGGGTATTGAATTACCTGCTCACACCGCTTTATACCAGCATTTTTGCCACCGAAGTTTTTGGCACCTACACCGAGGCCTATGCCTACATAGCCATTTTGTTGGTGGTTTTGACCTATGGCATGGAAACCGCCTTGTTTCATTTTGCGGAGCGCCAATCCAAACCACTTAGGGTGTTTTCTACGGCCCTGATTTCCCTTATTGCCTCCACTTCGGTGTTTTGGGCATTGCTGTTTAGCAACAAAGAAAGTGTGGCGCATTTTATGAATCATCCGGACCACCCGGAATACGTAGGTTGGCTGGGCTTAATTATAGGTCTGGATGCCCTTACCGCCTTACCCATGGCCTTTTTGCGGCAACAAAACCGTCCTTTTCGTTTCACAGGCATTACACTGGCCAATATTGGGGTGAACATTGGACTGAATTTGTATTGGCTGTGGTATTGTCGCTCCCACTATTTGGCTACCGAAGGGAATCCAAATGCTTTGGTGGATGTAACCTACAATCACGACATTGGGGTAGGCTATATTTTCATTGCCAATTTGGCGGCCTCCGGCATTAAAGCCTTGTTGTGTCTTCCCCTTTTAAGAGGAATTCCGGTCTTTTTTGATTGGCCCTTATGGAAATCCATGATGCGCTATGCCTTGCCGCTGCTTATTGCCGGTTTGGGCTTTATTGTAAACGAGCGCTTGGACGTGATTATGCTCAGCAAGCTGTTGCCTATGGGCGAAGAGGCGGCTCGCCAACAAGTGGGCATTTATGGAGCCTGCTACAAATTGGCCATTTTAATGACCATTTTTATTCAAGCCTTTAGGTATGCCGCTGAGCCGTTCTTTTTTAGAAACCAGCACGAAGGAAATGCCCGCAGCATGTATGCGCGGGTTATGAATTACTTTGTAGCCTTTTGCTGTTTGTTGTTTTTGGGGGTAAACCTGTACATGGATTTAGTAAAGCATTTTATCCAAAGCGAGGCCTATTGGGTTGGGCTGTCCATTGTGCCTGTTATTATGCTGGCCAATATGTTTTTGGGCATTTACATCAATTTATCGATGTGGTATAAACTGTCCGGACAAACCTATTTTGGAGCCTTGATTTCTATCGTTGGCGCTTTGGTGACGGTGGGGCTAAACTACCTGCTGATTCCCTACTTTGGTTATGTGGGGTCTGCCTGGACAACCCTGTTTGCTTACGGAAGCATGATGATTATTAGCTATCTGCTCGGGCAAAAGTATTACCCAATACCTTACAATGTACCGCGCCTGGTCGTGTACATTTCTGTTGCCTTAGCTTTGGTTTGGACTTTTGAGCAATTGCCCCAAACCGACATGCTGTACCGCATGATTTTGGCCACCCTGTTTTTATTGCCCTTTTTGGCCATGGTGTGGCGATTAGAATCCAATTTACGCCGACAAATTTTGCAATGGATATGGAAAAAATAAAGGTGCACATCAAGCGTCATCCGGAATTAGAAGCTTTACCGGAATATGCCACGTTGGGGGCTGCCGGGCTTGATTTACGGGCTCGAATTTCGCAAGTGTTGGAATTGGCTCCGGGGGCCCGAACCTTAGTGCCCACGGGCATTTATTTGGCCATCCCTGCCGGATTTGAGGCGCAAGTTAGACCACGCAGCGGCTTGGCCTTAAAGCAGGGCATTACGGTACTCAATAGCCCCGGCACCATCGACTC
>CAZJFM010000080.1:4294-6485 GCA_964545365.1 uncultured Candidatus Competibacteraceae bacterium
CAGGCCTCCTGCGTCTGCCCTTTGGCCTGTAAAATCAATCCCTTGTTTTTGTAAGCCCAACTGTTGCCGGGGTCCAATTTGAGCGATTTTTCAATATACTTTTCTGCCTTTTTTAAATCCCCCGTTTTGTAATAATTAAAGGCCTGGTTGCTCCAGCCATAAGCTTCTTTGGCGTTTAATTTCAGTGCGCGTTCCAGCCATTGTATGGAGGCCTCATAGGCACCTTCCTTTTGCAAATAAAGCCCCATATTGTTTAGCGTAACGTATTCTTCCGGAGCCATGGCATAGGCCTTATTCAGTAGGCGCTTGCCTTCGGCGGTATTGCCCAGCCGGAACTCCAACTGCACCATGTTGGACACAATATCCACATGTGTGCTATCAAAGGCATAGGCCTTACGCAGGTCGAGCTCCGCCTTCTTGACCTTGCCCGAACGAAAATAGGCCATGCCCCGATTTCCAAGGAAGGAATGAAAAAGCGTGTCGCCGGAAACCACTTCCAGTGTTTGGGTCCAAACCTCTGCTTCTTCTCCAAAACGCCCCATTTCAGAAAGAATCAAAGCCTTCATCTGAAGGAGTTTAACGGATTTGGGAAAGCGCTGAATGCTTGTATTCAACAAACCAAAAGCTTCCTTAAAATTGTCCAGGGCTATGAGGTTGGTTATGTGCAGCATCAGATATTCCGGTTCCACCTTGCCTTGGTCAAAAAGAAATTGAAGGGTCTCCGAGCTTTTTTCATAACGTCCTTTTTCCTGAAGTTTTTGGGCCTTTTTATACAAGGGCTCTTCCTCCGCCGGACGTTGCGCCCACATAAACCCGGAAAAAACAAAGCAAAGCAAAACAAAGACAATGCGATCCATAAGGAAATAGTTCTATTCAAAATTAACATAAATCGTTCAAGATGGAGTTTGGGTGTTTTGGGCCCCGGTTCCAAGGGAGGTGCTGTCCTCCGTATCCTGCCCCTGCTCCGGTGCGTCGCTCCCAAAGGCACGCGGAAGGCATGGCTTGCGGGGTCCCCCGAAGGCTCGGGGGCCTCCTCAGCCGGCCTCCGCGGCCCTTGGGTGCGCCGGCCCCTCCACCGGGCAGGGGGGCCATCCTTTGAAGCTTCAGTGACAAAAGTCATCCTCCAAACAATGAGAGATGCCTAGCTTTGTCCTATGAACCTTGTTAAGCTACTTTTCGTACCTGCATTTGCCCTTGGTTTGGGGGCCTGTTCATCGGGAACTTCGACTAAGCCAAGCCCCACCGAAGCTTCCGCTGCTCCTGCTGCCGGCGGCCTTTTGGTGCAAACCAACTGTGCTACCTGCCATGGCTTGGGAGAAGAGTCTACCGGCATGGCCCCCAAATTGGAGGAAGTGCGCCGGGCTTGGTTAACTGCTTATTCGGACAAAGAGGCTTTTGTGCAGCACATGGCGGACTTTTTAGCCAAGCCTAGTGCAGAAAAAAGCAAAATGCCGGAGGCGGTAGAGGCTTATGGCCTCATGCCTGCCATGGGATACAGCAAGCAACAACAAGTGGAGGTGGCCGAGTGGCTGTTTGCGCATTCGGCAAACGAAGCGTTGGCCTTGGCTGAGGCGCCGGCTTCCAAAACCGATCGATTGGAAGAGGGGAGGCGGATAGCCTTAGCTACCAAAGCAGCTTTAGGCAAACGCTTGATGGCCAAAATGAAGGAAGGTGGCCCCTTGCATGCCATTGAATTTTGTACCCTGCATGCCCTTCCCATTACCGATAGCGTTGCCCAAGCCGAAGGAGTAGAAGTGCGGCGCATAAGCGATAAACCCAGAAATCCTTTAAACGCAGCCGACCAAAGAGAGCGCATGCTTTTGGAGACTTGGAAAGCGGTGCATGCCGAGGGGAAAGAAATATCAGCCGAATTGCAGGTGCGCGGAAACCGGGTACTGGGTTACTATCCCATAATTACCGAAGAAAAGTGCATGGCCTGCCATGGAACTCCCGGTCCGGAATTGGCGGCCCGCCTGCAAGACTTGTATCCCCAAGACCAGGCCACCGGTTACGAAGTGAATCAAGTGCGTGGCGCTTTTCGGGTGGGGTTTAGTATGGAGTAGTGCTCACTCCACCATTTCCTTCACCCGATCAAAAAAGGCCTTTTTGCCTTCGTAGCCCATCACTACTTTGGTGGGAAACCAAAAGCTGGGGGTTAGGTGTATGCCGTCTTCTTCCGATTGAATTTGAG
>CAZJFM010000080.1:6585-9035 GCA_964545365.1 uncultured Candidatus Competibacteraceae bacterium
TCGCGGCGCAATTCCTCCCAACACGCTTCGTAAAACTCCTCGCAATAAGGGCACTGATAACTTAGGTATAGGCCAAGCTTGGGAGCCTTTGGGTTGCCTATGATTAAATCATGCGCATACTGCGGCATGCCTTCGGGTGGAGCCAGGTATACTTTGGGTCCCGGTTTTAGCCACCAGGCGGTTCCAAAACCTGCCGCAAAAATCAAAAGGGCGGCTAGAATCCAAGCTGCTGTTTTGCTCATAAAATGAATTTTTTGCGCACTTCAGGAGAAGGCATGGGGCAGGATGCATGCTTGCCAAACAAGCGGTAGCGCCTAGCCGCAAACTGATGGTACAACCACTGCCTGGCAGGAACCGGAAGAAGCCGGGCAGGAAGGGCAAACATATTCCAGGGAAAACCTAATATTTCAGCAAGTTTGAGTGCCGCTTCCGAGCCTCGGTAGCTTTGCCCTCCGGAGCTTAAAACCCATAAGCTCTCCGGACTTTCTTCCGTCTTGCTAAAGGGCATATACCTTGACCTTTGGCTGCTTTGCCAAGCCATAAAACGTAGCGTTTTTCCTCCGGAACGCTTTAAAAGCCATTGAACAGTGCCGTTGCAAAATCGGCATACGCCATCGTATACCACCACAGGACATATATCCTGAGCGGCTTTATGGACGGATTGCTCTGCTTGTATTTTTAACCAATACATGGGTATATAAAGGTAAGGCTTTGTTTCTTGAGACCGAAAACGCCCACGCTTAGTGGGCTAGACGAAAGTACAAGCATATTGGGTAATGACTGAAATTGCCACTAATTTTGTTTAAACAAACATCCTATCTCTAAGTTATGAAACAGTTGCTCATCGCCCTTTTTGCTGTATCGCTTCTAGCTGCCTGTGGCGGTGGAGCAGACCCCGAAAAAGATAGACTAAAGGCTCAAATCGACAGCCTGGAACAGGCCAACTTAACCAGCAAAGAAGAAATGGACTCCTACATCGGAGACCTTACCTCCATTCAAAATGCCATGAACGAGGTCAAAAAGCGCCAAGGCCTCATTGAACAAGAAGCCAGCAATCCGGAGCTGGGCGACAATGCCCGTGAGCAAATTACCGATGGCCTCTTTCAACTCGAAACCATGTTGGAAGAAAACAAGGCAAAAATAGAAGCGCTCAACCGAAGGGTACGCGGAAATGCCCGTGAAATGAAGCATTTAAACGAGTTGATTGCCGGTTTGCAAGCGTCTATTTTGGCTAAAGACGCTGAAATCGACGATCTGAAAATCCGCTTAACACAGCTCAATATTCAAATTCAAGAAGTTACGCAATCCTACGATAGCCTGGCCATAGTCAATGCCAACCGGGGCCAAAAAATAGTGGAGCAAACCAACGAAATGAACAAGGCTTTTTACACCATGGGTGGGTTCAAAGCATTGAAAGATAAACAAGTAATTACATCAGGCGGCTTGTTTAATGCCAAATCCGGTGCGCGCCTCAAAGACGATTTCAATAAGAGCCACTTTACTCAAGTAGACAAGCGCAACTTTACCGAATTGGCCATAAATGCTAAAAAGGTGCGTTTGGCTACTACGCACCCGGCCAGTGCTTACCAATTGGTGGAGAACGATAATGGCGTCGAAAAGCTGGTGATTAAAGACAGCAAAGCCTTTTGGTCTTCCGGCGACTATTTGGTGCTGATTTTGGATTGATGGATGCGACCCCACAAGAGGCCAGGCTTAGGCTTATAAAGTCGCAGCAAAAACTGGTAAAAGCTTGGTTTCGTGCGCTCAAAAAACAGCCTTCCGGTGCCTTGAATAAGCAATTTCATGAGGCCCACCGCCAAACCTTCGAAGCCATGGACTGTTTGACCTGCGCTCGATGTTGTTCGGAGGTGGGTCCCTTGTTTACCGACCGCGACATTCAACGTTTATCCAAACATTTAGGCCTTAAAGCCTCCGAATTTGAACACCGGTATTTGCGCCTGGACGAAGACGGCGATTGGGTGCTGCAAAGCGTGCCCTGTCCTTTTTTGGGGGAAGACAAGCGTTGTAGCGTTTACGATTACCGCCCAAAGGCATGCAGGGAGTATCCGCATACCGATCATGCGCAAATGAAGGAAGTATTGGATTTAACCCGCAAAAATGCAGCCTGTTGTCCCGCGGTAGCCGACATGGTGTTGCGGATGATGCATGGTCGCCCGTAGAGACGGGATGCCTCCCGTCTCTGTATGATAAATGATGGATGATGGATGGGTCAGATGTAAAGACGGGATGCCTCCCGTCTCCACCGCGCGCCTGAAGGATAGCGAAACCAAAAAGAATGGCCCCCCGCCCGGCAGAGGGGCCGGCAAACCCGGGCCCCGCATGCGCAGGATGAGGAGGCCCCCAACCATTTGGGGGACCCCGCAAGCCTTGCGCAGGCGTGGGCTCGGGAAAGCCGCACCGCCGCAGGGGCGGATAGAATAGACCATGTT
>CAZJFM010000081.1:0-8949 GCA_964545365.1 uncultured Candidatus Competibacteraceae bacterium
CCTTCCGTCTATACCGCGTCGTGAGAGACGGAATGCCTTCCGTCTTTACCGCGTCGTGAGAGACGGAATGCCTTCCGTCTATACCGCGGCGTGAGAGACGGGAGGCATCCCGTCTTTACCGCGTCTATACCGCGTCAACGAGAGACGGAATGCCTTCCGTCTTTACCGCGTCTTTACCGCGTCGTGAGAGACGGGAGGCATCCCGTCTTTACTCTATCATTCATCATTGAGAGACGGGAGGCATCCCGTCTTTACTTCATCATTCATCATTGAGAGACGGGAGGCATGCCGTCTTTACCTGTGCACTTATCATTGAGAGACGGGAGGCATCCCGTCTTTACTTCATCATTCATCATTTATCATTCACCATTAAATATGTATCGCCCGATCCGCTGTTGCCGCCAAGCAAGCCTCTCTAAAAGATTCGGTAAAGGTGGGATGCGCATGACTCATGCGGGCAATATCTTCTGCCGTGGCTCGGTACTCCATGGCCACCACCGCCTCAGCAATCATATCGGCTACCCTGGGACCACACATATGTACGCCTAAAATCTCATCGGTTTCTGCGTCGGCCAAAACCTTAATTTGACCGTCCAGGTCCATACTGGCGCGAGCACGACCACTGGCACGGAAAGGGAAAGCACCCACTTTATACTTGGCGCCTTGTTCCTTCAATTGCTCCTCGGTATAGCCCACCGACGCCACTTCCGGCCAGGTGTAAACCACGTTAGGTATCAACAAATAATTGATGTGGGGTTTTTCGCCTGCCATATGCTCGGCCACAAACATGCCCTCTTCTTCGGCTTTGTGGGCAAGCATGGCCCCGCGGACCACATCGCCTATGGCATAAATGCCCTCGACCTTGGTTTGCAAATGCTCGTTTACTTCAATGCGGCCTTGGGCATCGCTCGACAAACCTACGGCTTCCAAATTCAGGCCCTCGGTATAGGGTCGACGCCCCACGGAAACCAAACAATAGGGAGCCTCCCAAGTATGGGATTTGCCTTTGGCATCCTCGGCTTGCACCACCACCACATCGCCTTTGCGTTCCACAGAAGTTACTTTGGTACTTGTGTGAATGCTGGCGCCCAACTTTTTCATAACACGCGCCAAATCCTTGCTCATGGCCGAATCAAAACCGGGAATCAGTCGATCGGCATACTCCACCACGGTCAACTTGGCACCCAAACGGGCATACACCGACCCCATTTCAAGGCCAATTACCCCGCCGCCAATCACAATCATATGCTCCGGCACCTCCTGCAAATTCAAGCTTTCGGTACTGGTAATGATGCGTTCCTTATCAATATTAATGAAAGGCAAGGAACCGGGCTTGCTTCCCGTGGCAATAATGGCCTTTTCAAAACCCAGCTCGGTAGACTTGCCCTCGGCATCCGTCACCTGAATTTTGCCTTTATCTACAAAGCTTCCCAAGCCGTGAAACACTTGAACCTTATTCTTTTTCATTAAACCGGCCACGCCGTCGCAGGTCTGCTGCACCACCTCATTTTTGCGGGCCACCATTTGAGGCAAATTTACTTTCAGGTCTTTAAGCTCAATACCATGCGTAGCAAAGTGCTTGTTGGCATTGTAGTAGTGCTCGGAGCTGTCTAGCATCGCTTTGGAGGGAATACAACCCACATTCAAACAGGTTCCACCCAAGGTATTGTATTTTTCTACAAGCGCTGTTTTCATTCCCAATTGCGCACAGCGAATGGCCGCCACATAACCACCGGGCCCGGAACCAATAACTACCACCTGAAAGCTTTCCATAACCAAATTTTTATCAAAAATAGGGTGCTTAATCGAATAATGGGGTCAAAATAGACTAAAAAAGGCTTAAGGAAGGAATGTTTTGGGCGCCTTATCCGGCCCTTAGCGCTACTCCGCAGTCCCCGGCCACGCAAGGCTAAGGGCTGCGGGGTCTTGCCCCCAATCCTTCGGGGGGCAAGCCTCCGCGCCCTAAGCCTTGCGGGCCGCGCCCTTTGCGTGGTAGCTGCTGCGGTCCGGGGCGCTTGGTCTTCCAATGCTGCTTTGCGCCTTAGATGCCGTTTTCTTTTTGTTTTTTTGCTCCATGGCAAAGTTTCTTCTCTGCGGTTTAGGAAATCCCGGTGCCGAATACCAACACACCCGACACAATATTGGCTTTGATGTGTTGGACGTATTAGCTCAAAAGTTGGGGATTGAGTTTGCTCCTGCCAAGCACGGTCTTGTTGCAGAAGGCAAGTTTAAAGGCCGTCCCTTGGTCTTGCTCAAGCCCAACACCTTCATGAATTTGTCCGGAAAGGCCCTGCGCTATTGGCAACAACAACATAAACTGCCGCCAAATCAACTGTTGGTCGTCACCGACGATTTGGCCTTGCCGCCTATGCATCTGCGGCTCAAAACCAAAGGGGGCAGCGGGGGACACAATGGCCTAAGCCATATTGAGGAGACCTTGCAAAGCCAAGCCTATGCGCGCTTGCGTTTTGGCATTGGCAAAGACTTTCCACCCGGTGGCCAATCCGATTATGTGCTGGGGCCTTGGGCCGCTTCAGAAAAAGCCTTACTTCCAAAGGCCATAGAAACTGCCGCCAAAGCCTGCCTTGATTTTTGTTTCATGGGTCCGGAACGCACCATGAACTGGGTGAATGGTTGGAAACCGGAAACATCGGAAGAATCCTCCTCCGATTCAGGAGGCAGCTAAATCCGGTTTTGGTCGCAAACGTGCCTTTTCGTAGGTCACGCGTGCCGTCTTTCCCTTGCGTTTTAGTTTGCGTTCGGCCAAGGGCAGCTTGAGTTCATTTTGGCAATCTTCGGTGCAGCAGCCTTCAAAACTTTCCTTGCAATTGGGGCATTGAATAAACAACATGTGGCAGGCCTCGTTGGCGCAATTGGTATGGTCGTCGCAAGGCGCACCGCATTGGTGGCAGGTAGCAATAACATCGTCGGAAATGCGCTCGCCCATGCGCTCGTCAAACACGAAATTCTTTCCAATGAATTTCACCGGCAAGCCTTCCGCTTTTGCTTGACGGGTGTATTCTATAATGCCACCTTCCAGTTGATATACCTGCTCAAACCCTTTGTGCCTCAAATAGGCAGAGGCCTTTTCGCAGCGGATGCCACCGGTGCAATACAGCAATACCGGCTTTTGTTTGTGTTGCTCCAGCATACGTTCTACCAAGGGTAGACTGTCTCGAAAAGTGTCTACATCTGGACAAATAGCGCCCTCAAAATGTCCTACTTCGGATTCGTAATGGTTGCGCATGTCTACCACCACGCTGTCTTCCCGATCCAGCAGTTCGTTAAACGCTTTGGCTTTAAGGTGTGGACCGGGTTGGGTCACATCAAAAAAGTGCTCCGGCAAACCATCCGACACAATTTTAGGCCGAATGCGCACAATGAGTTTTAAAAAAGCTTCTTTTTGGTCTTCTACGGCCAAGTTTAAACGAATTCCATCCAAAAACGGGTAGCTGTACAAATGCGTTCGGAACGCTTCAAAGGCAGGTTCGGGCACTGAAATTTGGCCGTTGATGCCTTCGGAAGAAACGTAGGTGCGGCCCAAAACGCCAAAACCTTCCCAGGCGCGGAACAAAGAATTTCTGAACTCCACCACATTTTCTATGATGGCGTATTTGTAAAAAGAGAGCGTCCGGCGCTCAAAAGGCTCGGCCTCCAATCGTTTGCGCAAAGTTTCCCGGTCGTATTTGTTGCCCGGCAAAGTTGAAAAGTCCATAGCGCAAAAATACGAAAGCTGGAGGAAAGCCTGCAAGGTGGCGTGACTCAAGGAGGTGGGGAAATTGGGGATAGGCTTTGCAAGCCGAAGTGAATAAGCCAACAGCCCTTATTTTGTGGCAAAATTCCTCCAAACAGCCTTTGTTTTGTTGCAAATTTTGGACAAAACAGCCCTTATTCTGTTACAAAATTTGCAGGAATTTGCCTTTGTTTTGTTACAAAATCTCGAGGAATTTGCCTTTGTTTTGTTGCATGTATACTTGAAATCAAAGGGGAAAAGCGGCTTATGTAAATCAGGCTAAGAAATACATAAACAACTGTTAATCAATTCTATTTGCCTAAAAATACAGCCTCATTCCCCACCTCATTTTTCAAGAATTAAGGGCTCAAACATCTACGGGTCACCCCAAGCGAGACCATTGACGCGTTGCTATTCTGGCGGCGACTAGGCGTTGCGTCCAAATCTCAAGACCCTCATTTACAGCCAGTAAACTCCGGCCTTTCGATTTGTACGCGCCTTTATTCGCCTTGAAAACACAACGCGTCAACGGTCTCCAAGCTTCATTTTTGGGTACGTGAGAAGACGCAGGCTTCTGCCGAAGTAGACCTTGTTTATCCTTTCCGCAATCAATGCATTCCGGTAGAAATTAAATCCGGGCCTACCGGAAAGCTAAAATCCTTACATGAGTTCATCGAAAGGTGTCCTCATGCATTGGCGGTGCGCATGTATGCCGGTCCTTTTGGTATAGAAACCCATAAAACGCCTCGCCAAAAAAAGGAGTTTGTACTCATGAATTTGCCCTATTATTTGGCGGGTCAATTGCCAAAATATTTGGACTATTTCGTGCAAAAACACGCAATAAGTGAAGCTTAAGTCCCAAAGGTGGGCCTAAAAAACCGATAGAGATTGGCATCGATTGGCAGGTGCATATACTGGTTCAAAAAACCCATGCCTAGGCCCTCCCTCAGCTTGCAAACAAATGATTCAGGTTTTTTTGGATGTCCCTCATTATTAAATCTACCGTCCGCTTTTGTACGTCATAATTCTTTATTCTGTCCGGAAAGCTCAGGACTTGCTCTATTACGCACTCTATTATTTCCTTATAATATACGATTCCCACTTTATCCGCAATTGCCTTTAGGTCATTGCGATTGATTTCCTTTACTTTATTGTTGATCGAAATTTTATGAGGCATAAAAAAGCTTTGGTAGGGGTCAAAGGGAAAAGTTAAATCATAGGCCGGCGACAAAGACCATTTCCCCTGCTTATCCATAAGGAACGAGAAATTCCTGGTGTGGTCATCTCGGTTCGAAGCAAGCACATTGAATACCATTTGCGTATATAATTGCATTTTATCCTTGTAAGGAAGGTTGAGGAATTCCATGATTTTGAATATGCTTTCGTACCCGAATTCCGTGTTTCTCCCAAAAAAGCCGGCCAAAGCGCTAACGGTTTGCTTGTGTAGTTTTTGGTGTTCTATCCTATCGAATCGTTTGCTTGCAAAATGGGCCCGTCCCCCTTCAAAAATCAACCTTGAGTCTGCAACTGCTACCCCTGCATCCTTGGCCATTGCATTGTACACATACTCCACATAGTGCTTCTCCTTATTCCAGAGGTCCTTTGGATCGTGGGCTAATTTAACAATGTAATAGTCCACCGGGATTGTGTGTATAATATCCCCTGCCAACAGCCTTTGGTTTGGTTGTTTTGTTTCCCTGCTAATAGCCACCAATACTTTGGCTTGTGCTCCACCGACCGAAGCCCCAATGCGAAGGATGTTTTGAAGTGCTTCGGGGTTGTGCAGGTAATCTTTCTGGGCATACTTTCTTTGAATGATTTTATGGGATAATTGAGCCAGTTCTTCTAAATCAAGCTTCTGCTTGTTGCTTGGCACCTTTTTCTCATAATGATACTCTAAAGCCCCCATGCCTCTTTTTCCAATATACAGCAGCCGTTCAACCGGGTTCATTGCCGATTGGTCCATATTCATTTGTTCCAACCACTCCTTAAAAATCACATTTCCAAAGGCATCGGGAAGCGTATCGTAGAAGGTAGGAACCATACCCTGAAACTTATCATGAAAATCATGCCCAATAAGAAATTCTCTTTTATTGGGATGTATAATAGGTGCTATATTGAAGGGTGCATCAAGGTATGCTTCCGAGGATTCAAATACAGCGGTATTTTGTTTTTGATCCCAGGCAATGTAACCAATAAGGGTGTCCCACAAAGTTATCTTTGCCGAACTCATGCATGCTCCTTTTCAAAGGTATCTTTTGGAGACAAGGATGGACTGGAAAGGATTTCCAGCAGCTTGTCGGACTTGCGAAATTCCTTTAAGAGTTTTATAAAGGTCAGCAAGGTGGTTCCTCTACCTGCTTCTATATCGCACATGTGTTTTCTGCTTACGCCTATCCTTTCTGCCAATTGCGCCTGGCTATATCTTTTTTGCTTTCTGAGCGCCCTTAGCTTCTCTCCCATCTCTACTAACACCTCTCCATCCAGTTTTGCCAACGCATACATAATGTAACTGTATAATTACAAATATACCATTAAAGTTCATATAGTAACCATTTGATTATATATTTTACCTCAAACCTTCCATCCTATAGCCATGCTACCTAATGAAAATACAAACCTCTAGGGGACCGTTTACGCCTTGCTATTGCGGCGGCGAACCTGTTCCTGACGCTACGTCGAGAATGTTCGAGTCGAGCATCTTTGCGTTTAGGGTCCAGCATCTTTTTTTTGAGGCCCCCGACCGGGTGGATGCCCCTGCGCTGCGGCCGGTCTGGGGCTCCGCCACGAGGAGGCGGCGCGCAGCAAGCCACCGCAGGGGCATGGAGCCCCGACCGGCCGCAAGCAGGGCAGGAACCAGGGGAGGTTAAAGTGAAAAAATGGCCTATGGAAGCAGGCCCCAAAAACAAACCTTCAAAAGCCGAACGGCTTGGGCTGGCCCTCCTTTAAAATTTGCGGGACGGCAGCCATTCGGCATTTCCGTCCGAAATGTATCTTTAAGCCATGGAAAAGCGCATCCTAATTATTGGCGCCGGAGGACAAATCGGCACCGAATTGGTACAAAGTCTTCGCGAGGTGCACGGCCAAGACCGGGTAATAGCTTCAGACCTAAGGGTTCCCGAACATGCCGAGGGGCCTTTTGTGGCGCTCGATGCTACCGACGGAGCTGCGGTCCGAAAAACCATAGAAGATGGGCAGGTAGACCAGGTGTACCTTTTGGCGGCGATGCTTTCTGCCACGGCCGAAAAACTTCCTCGGAAGGGCTGGGACCTCAACATGGACAGCCTGTTTATTTGCTTGGAACTGGCCAAAGAAGGGCTCATCCGCAAGCTTTACTGGCCCAGTTCCATTGCGGCCTTTGGTCCCACCACGCCCAAAATGGGTACCCCCCAACACACCATTGCCGAACCCACCACCGTATATGGCATCAGCAAGTTTGCTGGCGAACGTTGGTGTGCCTGGTACCACCACAACCATGGGGTGGACGTGCGGTCCTTGCGTTACCCCGGACTCATTAGCTACAGCGCACCTCCGGGGGGAGGCACCACCGACTACGCGGTGGATATTTTTCACCAAGCCCGGAAACAAGGCCATTATACCTCCTTTTTAAAGTCCGACACCTTACTTCCCATGATGTATATGCCGGATGCCATCCGCGCTACCATGGAATTGATGGAGGCACCTGCCGAGCAAATCAAGCAAAGAGGCAGCTACAATCTGGCGGCTTTTTCCTTTTCGCCCGAAAGCCTGGCCCAGGAAATCAAAAAACATTTGCCGGATTTTACCATTGACTACGCTCCGGATTTCCGGCAGGCCATTGCCGATAGTTGGCCGCAGGTGATCAACGACGAGGCCGCGCGGAACGACTGGCATTGGGCCCATCGCTACGATTTGGAAGCGATGGTAGCCGATATGTTGGCACATATTAAGTAATGTGCAGGAAGCTTGCAGGGCTGCTTCCTTGGCTTGCCATTCCGGCATTGCATGTAATGGCCGTGGCCTTGGGTTGGTGGATAGGCTATACGCCGCAAAGCTGGTATTATTTAGCTCCCGAACAAGCCCTAAAATACTGGCCCGACAGCCTTTGGTTTTGGCATGCTGCTCCACCGGGTTTGCAGGCCTTTCAGTTGCTGTTTGAAATGATGAAGCCTGTTCCTCCGCGCTATGCCGCTGCCGCAATTTTGGGGCTTATGCATGCCTTTAGTTTTACCAGCATGCAGCGGGCCTGCAAAAACATGGGGCTGCCTTATGCGTTTCTATGGCCGCTGTTTTTTTGGCTGCTGAACCCGGCGGTACTTTTTCAGTCAAGTCAATGGAGTGGGAGCACCTTTGCCATGCATGCACTTGCCCTTGCTGCGGCCGCCCATTGGGTTTGGCCCAGGCATTTCTGGACTATTCTTTGGTTTGCCTTAGGCTTTACGGCTTGGTTCCGCCCCCTATTCAATCCCATATTCCTGGCCTTTGGAGTACTCCCTTTTCTTCCCTACTGGTGGCCTAAACGTCGTTGGTATTGGGTCTTTCCTTTGCTGGCGCTGAGTTTTTTACCTGTAAAAAACGGTTTGGTGTTTGGGCAATGGACCTCGAGCAGTTGGCAATGGAGAAACCTTGCGGCGCATATTCCTCCGGGAAAGCCCGGACCCATTAATTTTGAGCATCGATTCGACTCGCTCCGTTTTTTTAAAGAAAGCCCGGGTTTGGCTTGGGAAGACTCGCTTAAACAGCGTTTTGCGGATTGTTCCGTGTGTTTTTTGGGGGGCCATAACGACCTACGCTTCTTTGAAATAAACCATGCCTATCGCTTGGCGCTAAAAGAGCAAGCCACGGGAAGGCACAGCGCAGCAACGTTTGCCTATGGTGTGGCCACTTTTTTGAGCCACCCCATAGCCGACAACAAATATCAACGGGAACAGTTGACCGGGCCCGGCTGGCTCAAGTTTTATATGCTTTTGGGAGATTTACCCAACCTAGACTATGCAGGGAGCGCGATTCGTTTGTCTTTTATGACGCTGTTTTGGCCTTTGTTTTTCTTATGGGCCTTGATTCGGTGGCGAAAAATGGACAAAGGCGAGCAACAGCTGCTGGTATTGATGGGTTTCATTGGCCTTGGGTATTCGGGCATAGACCCCAACGAAGCGAATCGCATGCGGATGGAGCTTATGGGGGTCTTTTGGATCTTAATACTTTGGTGGCTAGGTAGCAAACACCAAGCACAAAAA
>CAZJFM010000082.1:0-8920 GCA_964545365.1 uncultured Candidatus Competibacteraceae bacterium
AGCTATCGGTTTATTAATCCTCTTCCGAAAATTAATCTTTCGATGCTTGCTTGTTTATGTCAATTAAGTCAAAGATCGTCAACACCCTTTTGTTGATTTCTCAACTTTGGGAGTGCAAATGTCGGTTTAACATTTGACAGCACCAAATCTTTACTCAAAAAAAATATCATTTCTTTGGAAAGACCTACACATGCTGCGATGTAAAGAACCGTGGTTGACGGCACCCGAAGGCGTATTTCCGTTCAACCGGATGACAAAGATAAGACAGTCCCGCGTTATTTTGTCCTAATCTTGGGGTAAATTTTTCTTAAAGTTACCAAGTGGCTAAAAACCAGACTGTTGTATTTCAACAGGTCTTTGTTTATTTCTTTGCAGAGCTTCTCCTTTCGTTTTCTACGCTCCCCGGGGCCCGGATGGCACGGAAAGCCCACAGCACCAAGTCCTAGGGATGGGTGCAGCGAGGAGGCTTTTAAGCCCCCGGAGCGCCCCAGCCCTTGGACTTGGGGCGAGGACTTGGAGAAACAGCCGGATAAGCCCCCCAAAAAAACTAATCTGCCTTACCCGTTCGCATCCAACGTTCCCAGTCGTTGGCCAATGCATCTCTGTGGTTGGGATGAGCAAGGCCTATGAGCGCCTGCGCGCGCTCCTCCACCGAAAGGCCAAACAAATCTACCGTTCCAAATTCCGTTACTACATAATGCATGTGTGCTCGGGTGGTGGTGACCGGGCTCCCTTGAGGCAAACACACCGAAATCTTGCTTCTGCCGTCTGTGGTGGTGCTTCTCATGGCTAATATGGGTTTACCCTCGTGCGAAAGTGATGCCCCGCGCAAAAAATCCATTTGCCCCCCTACTCCGCTGTATTGGTTCGGCCCAAGGGCTTCAGCCGCCGCCTGGCCCATCAAGTCCAGGGCCATGGCCGAGTTGACCGCCGCCACTTTGGGATTTTGACGAATGACACCGGTGTCGTTCACATAACTTGCCTCTAAAAGCGCAACTCCGGGATTGTCGTCCAAAAAATCGTACAGTTTGCGGGTGCCCATGGCAAAGGCAGCAACCGATTTGCCCGGATGTTTCTTTTTGTTGGCATTGCTCACCACACCGGATGCAATGAGCGGCAGCAGCCCGTCCGACATCATTTCGGTGTGTATTCCCAAGTCTTTGTGGTGGCGAAGGGCCAAACAAACGGCGTTGGGAATGCAACCGATGCCTAGTTGTAGGGTGGCTCCGTCAGGAATTAATCCGGCTACGTGTTCTGCCAATTGGGTGTCGCGCGCTTCGGCACGTGCGCTGTAATCCAAGGTAGGCAGTTCTTGTTCGCCCCACACCATTTGATCTATGGCCGATACATGCACAATGCCGTCACCCCAAACCCTAGGCATGCGTGGATTTACCAACGCGGTGACTATAGCGGCTGATTCGAGGGCGGCTCTGGCTACATCGACGCTGGGGCCAAGGCTGCAATAGCCATGGGCGTCGGGTGGACTCACTTGAATGAGGGCATGGTCAAGCGGCAGGCGACCCGACCGAAACAACTGTCCTATTTCGCTCAAAAAAATAGGAATATAGCTTCCATGCCCTTGGTTTAGGGCTTGCCGAATGTTGGTAGAAACAAAAAGCGCATCTATAGGAAAAGATGCACGCACCTCCGGACGCACCAAAGGCATATCGCCTTGGGTAGAAATGGCGCACCAACGCACATGCTCTAATTCGGAGGCTCTTGCGGCTAAGGCTTTCAATAATATATGTGGTGTGCAGGCGCTGCCGTGCACAAAAATGCGCTGGCCCGAGCGAATGGCTTCCATGGCTTCTTGTGCAGAGCGTGTAACCGGAGATTTAGACATACCTTAACATTCTATTGGATGGTTGCTGCCGGTTTGGGTATAAAGGGCTGCAAAAGAGCAGCGAGCAACATGGTGAGCAGACAACCAATGGGGTTTAGCCACAAATAGGCCGGAGCTTTAATATCCCAGCCAAAAGCCAAGCTAAGTGGTTCGGTACCAAAATAGACCAGCAAAACAAAGGCCTCGGCAATTAAGCCGGCCCACAGGACAGCCCGGCCTCCTACCCAACGCATAAAAAAGGCCACACAGAATATGCCCAAAATGGTCCCGTAAAACAAAGAGCCGATAATATTCACCGCTTCAATTAGGTTATCGAACAAGGAAAAAATCGTGGCAAAAACTATGGCCAATACCCCCCAAGCAGCCGTGGCCAGACGGCTTACCCTCAATTGTCCTTTGCCGCTGGATGGCATTAAACCGAAGGTTTGTATAAAATCGATCGCAGTAACCGAGCCTAAGGCGTTGAGTTCTCCGGCGGTGGAAGACATGGCCCCCGAAAAAATCATGGCCAAGAGCAGCCCCACCAAACCCACCGGCAAATAGCCCATGATGTAAGACAAGAATATATAATCGGAATCGTTTGGGTCACCCTCAGGAATATGGCTTTCCACCAAATCGCGCACCTCTTGACGAATGGACTGTTCTTTTTGCAGCTGCCCCCGGTAGGCCGGACCAAAGTCCGAATCGCTTAATTGTCCCGCCTCCCAGGCATCTTGCAACTGCTGCTTTTTGGCAACTACGGCACGGTAATCGGCTTCGGACTGCAATAGGGCGGGACGGGCTTGGTCGGAGGCCCGCAACAAATCCAGCTGGGGAGCATTATAGTGAATGGGTTGAGGGTTGAACTGGAAGAAAACAAACACCAGCACACCCACAAAAAGCACCAACAGCTGCATGGGAATCTTAAACAGGGCATTAAAAAGAAGCCCCATACGCGATTGACGGATGTCTTTGCCGCCAATGTAGCGGCCTACCTGAGACTGATCGGTGCCAAAATAGGACAGCGAAAGAAAAAAACCGCCCAAAATTCCGCTCCATATATTGTAGCGGCTGCTGAAGTCCGGTTTTAAGTCAATCAGGTTGAATTTCCCAGTCATGCCGGCCATGGAAAGCCCCTCACTCAAGGGCATGTGGTTGGAGATACCCACCATGAGCAAGGCCGCCGCTACAAACAAGCCCAGCATCATAACCCCCATTTGCTGTTTTTGGGTTTGCGCCACTGCTTTGCTGCCACCGCTTACCGTATATATTATGACCAAAATTCCAATAAAAATATTGGTAAGGGTCAGGTTCCATCCCAGCAGGGTGCTCAATACAATGGCCGGTGCATAGATGGTGATACCGGCAGCCAAGCCACGCTGCACCAAAAACAAAAAGGCCGTGTACAAACGAGGCAGCCTTCCAAACCGTTTTTCTAAAAACTCATAGGCCGTAAAAACCTTGGTTCGGTAAAACAGGGGCATAATTACTGCCGACACCACCAAAACCGCCAAGGGCATGCCCAAATAAAACTGTATGAAGCCCATGCCGTCTTGAAAGGCCTTACCCGGCAGGGAAATAAAGGTTACGGCCGAAGCCTGGGTCGCCATTACACTCAGGCCAATGGTCCACCATGGCAAACTGTTGTCGCCCATTAAAAAACTTTTGGCATCCCGCTGTTTGCGGGTTTTCCAAACTCCATAAGCCACCACGCCCAAGAGCGAAAGGGCCAACACCAACCAATCCAAACTATGCATTAGGCAAAACGCTGAGTCAACACATACAACAACACAATCAATAATGCTTCCACGCCGAGTACCAAAAGATACCAGGCTTTCCAGGAGGGCAATAAGGGGGGCTTTTCATGGTTTTGCATGGCCAAAAGATACAAAATGCCTAGGTTTAAGCGATGTATTTTACTCCACCCAAATAATCTCCGGCATGGAATACCTTATAGCCGCCGACGAAGGCACCGGCTCTGCCCGCTGCTTAC
Source organism: uncultured Candidatus Competibacteraceae bacterium (assembly GCA_964545365.1). Lineage (GTDB taxonomy): Bacteria > Bacteroidota > Bacteroidia > CAIKAF01 > CAIKAF01 > CAIKAF01. Next base: position 3,816 of record CAZJFM010000082.1, read on the forward strand.
TATTTAGCACCGATGGCCGCCTGATTGACCTAAAACGGGTGCCCATTGAAACCCGCCATCCCGGACCGGACCGCGTAGAGCAAGACGCCTTGGCCCTATTTCAGGCCCAACACAGAGCCTTAGAAGCTCTACTCGAAGCCCACCCCGAAGCCCAAGGCCGCATTTTGGGTTTGGGCATAACCAACCAAAGAGAAACCTGCCTGCTTTGGGACAAAAGCAACGGCAAACCCCTTGGCCCCGCCTTGGTTTGGCAAGACCGGCGCAGCCGAGCCTGGAACCAACATTGGGTAGACCAAGGACTAGGCGATGAAATCAAAGACATTACCGGCCTCACTCCCGATGCCTATTTCAGTGCCGGAAAATTGTGTTGGATGCTCGAAAATTATCCCGATGCCAAACCGCTGTTGAACCGAGGGCTTTTGGCCTTTGGCACCATCGACAGCTGGTTGCTGTGGAAATGGACCGGAGGCAAAGTGCACAAAACCGACACCAGCAACGCTTCCCGAACCCTACTCATGGATTTAAAGCATAGAGCTTGGAGTCCTAAACTGTTGCAGCGCTTTGGCATTCCCGAATCCATTTTGCCCGAGATTCAAGCCAACTACATTCCTTTCGGACACATGGAATTGCCCTTGGGCTTTGGTAAAATCCCTATCGGCAGCCTCTTGGGCGATCAGCAAGCCGCGCTTCTGGGCCAGGGCTGCATTGAGGCGGGACAAACCAAAAACACCTACGGCACCGGCTGTTTTTTGATGCAGCAAACCGGTGAACACCTGGTGCAAAGCACCCACGGACTGCTCAGCACCCTGGCTTGGGAAACCGCAGAAGGCCCCTGTTACGCTCTGGAAGGCAGCATTTTTCATGCCGGCTCCCTATTGCAGTGGCTCAAAGAAGGTTTGGGGCTTTTTAGCAGCATTGAAGAGCGCGAAGCCTTGGCTGCAGCGGCGGCGCCTCGCCCCGAGAGCATGCTTTTACCGGCTTTTGGTGGCTTGGGAGCGCCTTGGTGGACCCAGGGACTTTCGGCGCAATGGTGGGGCATACCCCTTGACGATCCAAAACCGGCTTTGGTCCGCGCCGCCTACGAGGCCATTGCCCATCAAGTCTGCGATGTATTGGAGGCCTTAAAGCAGGACAGCGGCCACCGCATCGATTGCTTGCAGGTAGACGGAGGCCTAAGCCAATCGCCCCTATTGATGCAATGGCAAGCCAACCTGTCGGGCACGGCAGTAAGCGTTCAGCAAAACCCCGAAGCCACGGCCCGCGGGGCCTTTTACATGTGCGGCATTGCCCTGGGACTATGGACCTTGGACTGCTTACCGAAGCAAGACGCCCCGGGCCGGCAATATGTCCCGCAAAAGGTGGAAGGTTTAAGCCGCAGAGATTGGTTGGCAGGGGTAAAACATGCCATCGAACATAAGTAGAGGGGAAGGATTTGGGCGGCCGGGCGGGCCCTTTGTTGCAAGTCCTCACTTGGGAAGCACCGTGGGCTAGGCCGTACGGGGTCCCCGAAGCATCGGGGCCTCCGCCGGCCAAGCCCACGGGCATCCCAAGCTCCGGGCTTTCCACGGCGGTCCCTGCCGCGGGTTTTACTATGCTATATAACTCCTTGTAGTTATGCACCCTTTGCCAATGGGTTTTTAAAAAAAGAGTCCTATCAAAAGATGCTAACCACAACTTCTGCACCGAGAAACAGAACGCCATGGTTGCTAAAGAAAATCAGTGTCTTAACCAGCTCATTGCTTTTTCGTAGTTTGTACCCACCAAAACGTATAGCCCATTCGTTATGATCATTTTTGGAATCAGATCTGCCCACATCCACAGCGAACCCATAAAAGCCGCTGCATGTCCCAGTTGCGGCAGCCAAGGAACCTTATCCATTCATGTGTACCGAAAACATGCCCATGTTTTTTGGGTTCCTATGTTTCCCATCGGCAAAAAAGGGTTCTCCCAATGCCACCATTGCAAAAATGTGCTGGAGCCAAAGGAAATGCCTAATGCGGTAAAAGCAGAATTCGAACAAGTAAAAAGCAATAGCAAAGGGCCTATTTGGCAGTTCTCGGGTTTGGGATTGTTTGCCATTTTAATCGCTGTAGCTGTTTATGCCAACAATAAAAACTCAAAGTTAGATTTGGAATACCTTCAAACCCCTCAGGTGGGCGATGTGTACGAATACAAAATTGAATCAGGTAGGTACTCCACCTTAAAAGTAGTGGAGGTGGCCGGCGATAGCGTATTTGTTTCTCCAAACGACTACGAAATAAACAAAAGAACCAAGCTCGACGAAATCGACAAAGCCGAAAACTATGGCGAATTTTCCTACGGCATCTCGACCAAAGAACTAAAAGAAATGTACGATTCAGGCGAGATTTTTGATGTAAACAGATAAAATGCCCTTTGTGCTGACCTTTTGGGGCTTGGGATTTATGCAGAAAAAGCTGAAGGATTTCCAGCCAGGAATTAGGAATGTTCCCCGTGGGGAGGGTTAATCGGTTGGACTAGCAGAGACAGCCGGATTAGCCCCCCCCAAAAAAATCAAAGGACCGCTTCATTTACGCATATTTACCCTTTCCAGCATAAGCTTATTAGGCGCATCGATAATTAGTAAATTCAATTGGAAAAAAGAAGCAATAAAAACCTAGATTGAGCGTTAACTCACTGTTGTGATGTTCCTCAAAGTACCGGCTGCTGCGGAGAAAATTCAACTACCTAATTGCCTATCTTAGCCATGAACCTCTTGGAATCATTGCATGAACTTAACTAGCAAAAGCAATTTTTTCCTGACCATTCTTTGGGTAGTTTTGGTTCATTGGCTGTTCTTTGGGCACGAAATTCATGCACAAAACCTAGCGGGTCCTGGCCCTAAGCTAGATAAGGTTTCGGCCCTTCGAAACTGGGCAGGAAACCAAAGTTGCTCTTTTAGGGTAAGACATTTTTGGTTTGGAGAGGAAAGCGTTGGATTTCCATTTATTTATTTGGGCTTGCATCCTAAATTAGTTTTGGATAGCGCAGCATACCATTTCCCCTGTATTGTTCTAATCAATTCCGATACCGAAATCAAAAAACAAACCAAGCCTTTATATTTAGACACTTTAGTTTTGGTGTTGCCTAGAGCGCTAGACCGAGCTCTTCCCTCGGCAGGCCTCCCTCCATTTTTTTGTTTTTCTTGCACCCAAATAGAAGTGGCAGAACCCTACATCCCTTTATCGGATGAGTTTCGTGAGACGGAAGGAGTTCCGGGTGATTTTAGGGTAAAGGCAAGGGAGCGGTGGAGCTGTAGCCTGAACTCCAAATCAAGCGATTCCTTAGCATTAGGGCTTGGACCTCCACAAGTGATTGTCAACCTACAAGAATCCAAACATGAAGATACATTCTACCAAATCTCTTTTTTAAATTCCTTCCCATGGTTGGTAGACTACTTTTATAGAAATAACCCGGAAGACTCAACAAACAAGCCGGAAAACATCCATTTAATTGTAAGTGAACTTTTTGATTATTGAATATGAAATCATTAGAAATTAAGTGGAAGCGAAATGAGGAGCGCTTATTAGCTTTTAATAGTAAACACTCTCAAGATGTTCTAAAACCTAAAGGACTTAAGACGGTAACCGAACAGAATAACGATCCAACTTTCAACTATTTGCACAGGTTCAATGATAATGCATGGCTTGTAAAATGTGAGGCTGTTCCCAATCCCCGGCCGTTTGAAGAAAAGCAAACAGTCAATTTTTTCTTTTTGGAACGGTTCCCTAGTAAAACCAATAAGATAAATCAGGACGAAAGGCTCATTAAAAAATACGAAAGTAAAGATAGCGAAGCCGTGGCTTTGGGGCTACCTACCTTTAAAGAAATAGGGGCTTTTCATTATTATAGGGTTAGTTTTTCCATGGTTTTTGACTTATGGGCCCTTAAACCCAATACATTTAAAGAAAATGTCCAATCATATGGAATGACGCAAAACCCTGATTTAGCAAATGGAAACACGAGTTCTTCCCCTGCGGAGACCATTTTAACCAATTTTCCAAGCACTGGAATCCCATCTGCAAATTCTAATTTATACGATCCATCCACCATTAAACGACTGTTTGAAACCCAACTCAGCGAAAAGCTGACCAATTTGTACACCAAGCTTCCTAAATGGTTGGTATTTATTGTTACGGACGATAGCGCACCGGTGCCCATACTCTACTATACCGGTAGCGACCAGGCAACCGATATGGGCATGAGCAATAGGCAGCAAAATCTTTCGTTGTTTTTCGATATTAAAATTGAAGATTTAGAAAAGGAACATTATATTACTCTAAATAAACTAATTAACGACTTAACCTTTAGTGATAAAAACCCGGAAAGGAAAAGTCCATTGACTGAAAAAGCTGCCTTATTTCTTTTACAGGAAAAAAGAATCACGGTTCAGGATAATGGGCAATTTTCAAACACCCCGTTTATACACAGTTTCCTTCAAGGAAGAGAAAGTAAATTCGGAGTTTCTGGAAAAAACAAAGAGGGAGTAACGGTGATTTCCTCGGTTTGGCCAGCCTACCCACCTTTCGGATTCGATGTCCAGTGGCCAAGCGGTAAATTCCGTATTGCTGACATTAGTCAAGGCAAGGAAAACTTAGACAAAAAAGCGCAAGCTTTAGCCTTGTATTTGAAGATGTTTCCTGAAGTCATAGTTAAAATCTGCGCTACAACGGACAATGTTGGTTCAGAGGACGCCAATTTAGCATTGTCTCAGCAAAGGGCAGTTGCCATTAAAAATTATTTGGAAAATTCCTTTGATATTTCCTCTTCCCAACTGAGAGCTATTGGTGAGGGTGAGGCAAGAGCCAATATTGAGTTCAATAGAAAAGAAACTTCGTCGCCTAAGTTTAGAAAGGTTTATTTTATATATGATTAATTCAAGCCATGAAGTTTCGCTTACCTAAAATAAAATTGTTTACCTCCTTTAAATTTTTGACGCTTTTTTTTGGTTTTTGTTTCTCTAATAAATACATAGAAGCCCAAGAAGATGGGCCTTATTGGGTATATAAAGGTGAACTTCCCTGGGGAAAAGTACCACCCGAAGGAGTAGAGTCTTGGTTTAAAGACTATCCTACATCAGCAACTTA
>CAZJFM010000083.1:0-8830 GCA_964545365.1 uncultured Candidatus Competibacteraceae bacterium
GGTTACCCTTTGCTCTCTGTATATTTGCAAGACATGGCTTATCAAATACTAGAGGTTAAGACCCAAGCAGACATTAAGGCCTTTCATCGCCTTCCTTTTGCTTTATATGCAGAGGTTCCACATTGGATTCCCCATCTCAAGCAAGACGTAGAAAAAGTATTTGATAGCAAAAAAAACAAAGCCTTTCGGAAGGGAGAAGCCCGGCGCTGGTTGCTTAAAGACATAAATCATAAGGTAGTAGGAAGAGTTGCTGCCTTTTATGACCAAAAAACAGCCAATAGCTTTGACCAGCCTACGGGCGGATTAGGTTTTTTTGAATGCATCGAAGATAAAGAGGCTGCATTTTTGCTGTTTGACACCGCCAAAGCATGGCTTACATCCCAAGGAATGGAAGCCATGGATGGCCCCATTAACTTTGGAGAAAAAAATGCCTTTTGGGGCTTATTGGTAGATGGATACGAGCATGCCCCTGCCTATCAAATCAACTACCACCTACCCTACTACCGTACTTTTTTTGAAGCCTATGGTTTCAAGACCTACTACGAGCAATATGTCTTTTGGAGAAAAATTACCGATCCGGCTCAAGATGTTTTTGTACGAAAAGCTTCCATTTTGAAGCAAAACCCTGATTTTGAGGTACGCAATGTGCGTGGGGTGAGTGAAGCTCAACTGGCCAAGGACTTTTTAGCGGTGTATAATGCCGCCTGGGGAAACCATGCAGGCTTTAGCCCAATGAAATTGGCCCAGGCCCAAGCCATTATGAAAGCCATTAAACCGGTGAAGGACCCGGACATTAGCCTATTTGCTTTTTACAAGAATCAACCCATTGGTTTTTACATCAACCTACCCGAACTAAATCAAATTTTCAGGTATGTCCATGGGAACTTAAACCTTTGGGGGAAACTGATTTTTTTATGGCATAAATGGCGCAAAACGCCAAAAACCATGTTTGGCGTTGTCTTTGGCATAGTGCCCGAATGGCAGGGCAAAGGAGTAGAAGGAGCCATGATAAAATTTGCGGAGGACACCATTGTTCCAAAAGGGAATTATGTGGATACCATAATTACTTGGATTGGAGATTTTAACTTAAAAATGTTGAGGGTTTGCGAAAACCTAAGCGTAAAAAAACAAAGAACCCTTATTACCTACCGCTATTTATTTGACCGAAATAAGCCCTTTGAGCGGCATCCGTTCATTGGCAAGAGTGGCAAATCTTCAGAAACATGAGCAAACGTAGCCTTTTAATCGTTTGCCCTTATCCCAAAGGAGAAGCACCAAGCCAAAGGTTTCGGTTTGAACAGTATGTAGAGTATTTAAAAACACAAGGTTGGGAAATTCGCCAAGAAAACTTTTGGTCCAAGAAAGCCTGGAAAGTGCTGTACCAACCCGGGCATGTAGGTCAAAAATTTGCTTTTATGGCCAAGGCCCTGCTTCGCCGCAAACACCTGCTGTTTGGATGCAAAGAGTCTGTTGTGTTTATTCATCGAGAGTTTTCTCCCGTTGGTCTTCCTCTTACGGTTTGGGTCTTAAAACATCTATGGCGCAAAAAGATTGTTTTTGATTTTGACGATGCCCTCTGGATTCCCAACAGCTCTTTGTCTAACCGTTGGATCGGATTTTTAAAGTCCTCCGGCAACACCCGACGGATTATTGCCATGGCCGATGGCGTGTTTTGTGGGAACCGCTTTTTGCAGGCCTATGCCCTCAAACATCAAAAAAACACCTTTTTGATTCCAACCACCATCGATACCAAAGGTCACCACAACCGGGAGGCAAATCCTCCAAAAATTTCGGAACAATTATGCTTGGGCTGGACCGGAAGCCATAGCACCATGCACTACCTTAAAATGCTTTGGCCGGTACTGGATACCATTCATAAAGAACACCCATTGCGTTTTGTTGTCATTTCTGACCAGCCACCGGATCAAGAAAAGCCGTATTTGGAATACATTCCTTGGTCTAGAGCTACAGAAATTGAGGGCTTGCTTTCTTGCCATGTGGGACTTATGCCCTTATTGCCCGACCCTTGGTCTGAGGGCAAATGCGGGTTTAAAGCGCTTCAATACCTGGCTTTAGGTATTCCTGCTTTTGTTTCACCGGTGGGCGTAAATTCGGAAATTGTAAAAGAAGGGTTCAACGGCTTTTTGTGCGACAACGAAAACGCTTGGCTTCGGAGCCTCAGGTGGTGTATTGAACATCCACAGGAATTGAGTGAAATGAAAAACCGCTGCCGCCCTGATTTGGAAAAGCGCTTCTCTGTGCAGGCATTTGAACCGGTATACCACCGGATTCTATGCGAAATAGCCGATTCCTAAGCTTGATTTAATTAAAAGGCCTGTAGGCCACTGAAACAAAGCCCGCTTTGTAATCCGAAAAAAATCGATCGTTTTCGAAAGCCAAGGTATTGTCGGTTCGATAAATGATATGCACAATGGCTAAGCCTCCTTGAATCTCCCATTTTTTATGGAAGCGATAACCAAGCCAGAACCTGCTGTTTAAACTGCCCCTGTCGTTCCTACCCATAAGCATTACATTGAATGGTTCCAGACTGGCCCATTGAAAAGATTGAGACTCGGTGGAGCCTTCAGATTCGTACAAAAACAAGCCTCTAGACCCAAAACTCCAACCCACCAAATCTATGTCCGTTCCTACACTCCATTTCTCCCAAAAACGCAAAGCCAAACCCACATGAAGGTTTAAGGAGAATACCCGGACATCCTTCACTTGCAAAGTATCAAAAACTCCTTCTCCGGGGCGGTTTGGAAAGGAGGTTTGAAAGACCTTTTGGTCCACATGCATTAGATTTAATCGTCCTCCAAAAATTCCCTCAATACTAAAATTAGGATGGATTGGAAAGGAAACGATTCCCTCCCCCTGAAAGGAAGGAACAAAAAGCTTCGCATCGGTTCCAAAGCCTAGCGTAGTTTGAAAGTCCAAAAAAGGTCGCCTTGAAAAAGAACTTGGTATGGTGTCGCTTTGCCCCATTAAGGAAGATGCTCCAACAAAGCTTAGAAGAGCTAGGCAGAAAGCGAGTTTGGTCCAATATCGAATGCGCATAATTAAAAGTATATAAATTGCAGCTAGAGTGCCTTTAATTCCCAAAAACATCTCATAAAAAATACTAATTGCATCCTCGCTTTGGTTGGTATGCTTAGTTTCGTTGCGGTATATTCAAAAAGACTAGTTGTAGGTACAATAAATTGCATGAAGGACAAAAAAAAACTACTGCTCGTATTTAGCGTTCTTGGATTGATTCTTTTAAGCTTGGCATTAAAGCGCCTGCTTTTTAGTCCGGAAGTAAAAGCGCCAAAAAGAACGCAAAACCAAGCCCTCCAAGTAGAAGCCTTTATTGCCTCTAAACAATTGCTAACCGAAAGCTTTGAAACCAAAGGAGAACTCAAAGCCTTCGAGGAAGCCCAATTGGCTGCCGAACGCAACGGCCGCATCACCCAATGGCATGTTCAAGATGGTCAATTAGTGACCAAAGGGCAGGTGTTGGTAGAAATTTTCCACGAAGACCTCCAAGCTCAAATGCAAGGCCTGGTGGCCAAGTTAAAAGAAGCACGTCTGCAATCCCAACGCTTGGCCAAACTCAAAGCCAACCAAAACATAAGCGAGCGTGATTTTGAATCGGCACAAGCCGCATTGCATAGCTTAATTGCCGATTCCCTTGTACTTGCCGTTCAAATAAACCAGTCCATGATTAGGGCTCCTTTTCCCGGAAGAGTAGGGCTCCGAAATGTTTCTACAGGTACCTATGCTACCGTTGGCACCCCACTCGTTTCTTTGGTGCAAACCGATCCGCTAAAATTGGACATTGACGTGCCCGACAAATATGCCAGAAAACTTCGGGAGAAACAGCCATTGAAATTCGTCCTAAACCACCCGGATACTTCCATAGAAGCCAATATCTCTGCGCTTTCTCCTTCTTTAGACGCCAACAGTAGAGTGCTGAAAGCCCGTGCCTTTATTTCCAATCCAAACCAAAGCCTTCCTGCGGGTGGCTTTGGAACGGTTTATTTGAGCTTAGCCTCTATTCCCAATGCTGTGGTAGTCCCTTCTCAAGCTTTAATACCCGAAATCCGCGGCCATCGACTGGTGCTCTACAAATCAGGGAAAGCGGTAAGCCAAAAGGTAGTTCCCGGTTTGCGCGTAGACAGTTTGGTGCAAATCGTGGAAGGAATCCAAGCAGGCGATACCGTGTTGACCACCGGCATCCTGCAAGCACGTCCCGGAACGCCACTCACCATTAAACGCTTAGGATCACTTCCATGAGTCTTCCATCCCTAAGCTTAAAACGGCCGGTAATGGCCATTGTCCTCAATCTTTTGCTCGTAATTTTTGGGGCTATTGGCTATACTTTTTTGGGGGTAAGAGAGTTTCCCTCAGTCGACCCGCCCATTATTACGGTAACCACTAGTTATAAGGGTGCCAATCCCGATATTATCGAAAGCCAAATTACCGAACCTTTAGAAAAAGCCATTAACGGCATTGCAGGCATTCGCACCATTTCTTCTTCCAGCAACCAAGGAAGCAGCCGCGTTACTGTTGAATTTGATTTGGGAGAAGACCTGGACGCAGCCGCCAACGACGTTCGCGACAAGGTGAGCCAAGCCTTGCGCTCCCTACCCGACGATATCGACGGGCCACCCGTAGTAAGCAAAGCCGATGCCAACTCCGACGCCATCATATCCATGCAAATCCAAAGCGATACCCGCACGCAATTGGAGGTGAACGACTATGCCACCAATGTGGTGCTGGAACGGATTCAAACCATTCCCGGTGTAAGTTCGGTCCAAATCTGGGGCGAAAAGCGCTATGCCATGAGGCTTTGGCTCGATCCCATCCGCATGGGAGCCTACCAAATTAGCCCGGTAGAAGTATTGCGCGCCCTCGAAGCCCAAAACATTGAATTGCCCGCCGGAAAAGTCAGCGGAATCCAAACCGAACTTACCTTAAAAACGCAAGGCCGGCTTAGCGACCCCGAAGCCTTTAACCGCCTTATTGTGGCCGAAAGAAACGGCGAATTGGTGCGTTTCGAAGATATCGGCCGCGCCGAACTCGGACCGGAACGCGACGAAACCATCCTAAAGGAATCCGGTGTTCCTATGGTTGCCCTGGCCATGGTTCCCCTACCCGGCGCTAATTACATCGATATCGCCGATGAATTTTACCGCCGCTACGACCGCCTTAAAAAGGAAGTACCTGAAGACATTCAACTCGACATTGCCTTAGACTCCACCGTGTTTATCCGCCAATCCATCGAAGAGGTAGGAGAAACGCTGCTCATTGCCTTTATTTTGGTGGTGCTTATCATTTACCTGTTCTTTAGAAATTGGAAAATCGCCCTGCGGCCGCTTATTGATATTCCTGTTTCACTCATAAGCACCTTTTTTATCATGTATTTGATGGGCTTTTCCATCAATGTACTTACCCTACTGGCCATTGTACTGGCCACCGGTTTGGTGGTAGACGACGGCATTGTAGTCACCGAAAACATCTACAAAAAACTGGAGCAAGGCATGAACCGCTACCGTGCCGCTCGAGAAGGTGCCGAAGAAATTTACTTTGCCGTTATTGCCACTTCGGTAACCCTGGCCTTTGTTTTCCTGCCCATTATTTTTTTGCAAGGCTTTGTGGGCCGCCTTTTCCGTGAATTTGGGGTGGTTATTGCCGCCGCCGTCTTGATTTCTTCCTTTGTATCTTTAACCCTAACCCCTATTCTCAACGTTTGGCTCACCTCCAAAACGCCGAAAGCTCCTTCTAAATTTTACCAATGGTCGGCCCCCTTCTTTGAAGCCATGGACCGGTTTTACCGCGGTAGCCTACGCAGCTTTATGCAAAAATCCTGGCTGGTTTTCCCGCTTTTGGGCATCACCGGACTGGGTACCGCCCTGCTCTACCAAAGCTTGCCGCAGGAACTGGCCCCCTCCGAAGACCGTTCCAACCTGCGGGTCATCGTTTCGGCTCCCGAAGGTGTCAGCTACGAATATATGTACGGCTATATGGACGAATTGGTCCAAGTCGCCATGGACTCTGTGCCGGAGCATACCGTAGTGCTTTCGGTCACCTCCCCCGGCTTTTTTGGTAGCGGAGCTCCAAATACGGGATTTATGCGCGTGCGTTTGGTACCACCCAACGAAAGGGAACGCAGCCAAAACGAAATTGCAGGAGCCCTTTTTCAAGATTTCAGCACCCTTACCGGCGGTAGAGCCTTTGTGGTGCAAGAACAAACCATTTCTACCGGCCAAAGACTGGGACGTTCCATTCAGTTTGTGCTGCAAAACAACTCCTTCGAAAAGCTCAGGGCCGTATTGCCGGAATTTATGGAAGCCGCCCAAAACAGCGGCGTTTTGTTGGGTGTGGATTCTGAGCTCAAGTTCAACAAGCCCGAAATGGAACTCAGCATTGACCGCGACAAAGCGGCCAGCATGGGCGTTCGGGTGGCCGACATCAACGAAGCCCTGCAACTTTCCTTTTCCGGACGTAGGTTCGGCTACTTCACCCTCAATGGCCGCCAGTACGAAGTCATTGGTCAAGTAGCCCTCAACAACCGCGACAATCCGGACGATGTTCGAAAGGTGTTCGTGCCCAACAATACCGGCGAAATGGTTTCCTTGGACCAACTCATCCGTATGGAAGAGGTGACCAACCCTCCCCAATTGTACCACTACAACCGCTACAAATCGGCCAAAATCGAAGCAGATATGGCCCCCGGTTATGCCCTCAAAGATGGAATCCAAGTGCTGGAAAGCATTGCCGACAGCCTACTCGACGAAAGCTTCAGCACCGAACTCAGCGGAGCATCCCGCGACTTTAAAGAAAGCTCCGACAATACCCTCTTTGCCTTCTTGTTTGCCCTGGTTTTGGTCTATCTGGTTTTGGCCATTCAGTTCGAGAGTTTTAAAGACCCCTTGGTCATTATGCTAACCGTACCTTTAGCCCTTTTCGGTGCCTTGTTCAGCCTCTGGGCTTTTGGTTACACCATAAACATCTTTTCGCAAATTGGAATTATTATGCTCATTGGCCTGGTCACCAAAAACGGCATTTTAATTGTTGAATTTGCCAACCAACTCCGTCTTAAAAAAGACATGGAAAAAATAGATGCCGTTATTGAAGCCGCCACCATGCGTTTGAGGCCCATCCTCATGACCTCCCTGGCCACTGCTCTTGGCGCTTTGCCCATTGCCCTGGCTTTAGGCGCCGGCGCACAGTCCAGAAAGCCCCTGGGCTTGGCCATCATCGGTGGCATTATGTTCAGCCTTATCCTTACCTTATATGTGGTGCCCGCCATGTACGCCTATTTGTCAGGAAAGCAAGTGAATAACCCGGAAAAACTCCCCGATGAAGCCGAAGCTTAAGTTTTTAGCGGCCTTTTTTGCTTGGGCAGCAGCTTTGCTCCCTCTCCGGCTTGAGGCACAGGTCTTGAGTCCAACCGATGCGGTTTCTATTGCCTTGCAACAAGAATTGGGCTTGGTCATCGCAAAAAACCAAGCCGAAGCTGCACGTAAGCTCAAACATCCAGGCATGGCAGGCATGCTCCCAAGCCTCAACCTCAACGGCAATTTCAATACCAGCACCACCAATCTTCGGCAAACCTTCTCCAACGGACTGGAAGTGGAGCAAGACGGCGTGCGCTCCGACAACCTAGACGCAGCGGCAGAATTGAACTGGACCCTCTTCGACGGTTTGGGCATGTTTTACCGCTATCAAGGCCTGGCAGCCGAAGCCGAACTCGGCAGCTTTCGCGTGCAAATGCAAGCCGAAAGCATCACCGAACAAGTGCTCCGCCTCTATTTTGAAGCCATTGCCCAAGCTCAGCTTTTGGAACAAAGCCAACAGCTGCTCAACTACCTGCAAACCGAAGAACAACTCACCAAAGAACGCCTCGACTTAGGGCTGGTGGGTCGGCAGGCATGGTTGCAGGTTCGACTTGACCTCAACCAGGAAAAAGCCCGACTGGCGCAGGCCGAGGGACTGTGGGAAGCGGCGCTGGCCAACCTCAACGGAGCCCTCGAACAAGCCCCGGAAACCCCTTTGCAATTGTGGGACAGCATTCCCTTAAAACATCCCGACCAATTGGAACTGCCCCAGGACAGTCTACAAAACAACAGCAGTTTGGTAGAGGCCCGACTGCTCGAAGCATTGGCCCAAAGCAACCTCAAAGCCTGGCGCGCCAACCGTTCGCCCCAATTGGCCATGCAGGCCGGCTACCGCTGGGGCCGCTCCGAAAATACCGGAGGCTTTGCCCTCTTTAACCAAAACCAAGGCGCCAATTTTGGGCTGCAGCTCAACTTTCCCTTGTTTCAAGGCTTTCAAACCCACCTCAACATTCAACGCGCCAAAATCGAAGCCGCAAACGCGCAGCTTACCCTGCAAGACCGCAGCATGCAAGTGCAGGTGGCCAACTTTCGCCTCGGCAAAGCCTACCGAGCCGCCTTTGCCACGGCCCAACTGCTTACCGAAAACCTCAACCTGGCCCGCGAAAACCTGGACCTCTCCATACAACAATTCGAATTGGGCAATGTAAATGCACTCGAACTATACCGCGCCCGACAGAGCTATCAAGCACTGATGCAGCAAGCTACCCAAGCACGCCTGCAAGCCAAATGGCTCGAAATCGAATGGATGCGCCGCCAAGGCCGTTTTTTGCCCTCGTAAAGAAGTAAAGACGGGATGCGTCCCGGCTCTTAATGATGAAGATAGTTTTTTGGCCGGCTATTCCGGCTGCTTGCTTCAAGTCCTCAAACCAAGCCTAAGGGCAGTGGGGCTTGCGGGGGCTTGCTGCGCTCCGCCTCCGCTCCCCACACTGCCCTAAGGCTTGGTTTTC
>CAZJFM010000084.1:0-8701 GCA_964545365.1 uncultured Candidatus Competibacteraceae bacterium
GGTCCTCATTTACCATTAGTAAACTCCGGCCTGTCCTGACCGAAGCGTCAGGTGCCTTTCGATTTGTCCGCGCCTTAATTCGCCCCTGACGCTTAGGTCAGGAACTGAGTCTTGAAAACACAACGCGTCAATACTCTCATTCTGTTTGCCAAGCCCAACATGGCTGGGGCTCCGGGGGTTTGCTGGCGCGCCACCTCCTCGCTCCACAGCCATGTAGGGCTAGGCTGCCCAGTGCTGGTTGGCTCCATCAGGGGCGGGGTTTGCCAACATTCTACAGTTAAGTTGTGAGGTAATTCCTCAGTATCCGTTTCTTTTCCTTTGACTACTACTGAGTCTTTGGTAGGGTATAGGGTCAAAAATTCACACTTTTCAAGAATTATGTTCGAGGCAGGTTGGTAGGCTTTATGTATTTTTGCCGTGAAAATTAACGCTATGACACACCGCACTTTTTGGGGATTCCCTTTGTTGCTGTTGGGTCTGATGGTGCCCGGTCTCAAAGCTCAAATTGAGTTTACCGAGTATACCATGGACAACGGCCTCCATGTAATCTTACACGAGAACCATTCTACACCTATTGTGGCTATTTCTGTGCTGTACCACGTAGGTAGCAAGAACGAAGACACCTCCAGAACCGGATTTGCCCACTTTTTTGAGCATCTGCTCTTTGAAGGCAGCAAGCATATTGCCCGTGGAGAATTTGACAAGTACATTCAACAGGCCGGTGGCTACAACAATGCCAATACCAGCCAAGACCGTACCTTTTACTTTGAGGTGCTGAGCTCCAACCAACTGGAGTTGGGTTTGTGGCTGGAAAGTGAGCGTATGCTTCATGCCAAAATCGAAGAAATTGGCTTGGAAACGCAACGCGAAGTGGTAAAAGAAGAAAAGCGTTTAAGGGTAGATAATCAACCTTACGGTTCCTTGCTCGAAGATGTGTTTAGCCGAGCCTATACGCAACACCCCTACCGATGGGTTCCCATTGGTTCTATGGAACATTTGAATGCGGCCACGCTCGAAGAGTTTATGGAGTTTTATAAAACCTTTTATGTGCCCAACAATGCTACCCTTTCCATTGCCGGGGATATCGACATAGAAACCACCAAAAAACTGGTAGATAAGTATTTCTCAGGCATTCCTAAGGGAACCGGCGAAATCCCCCGTCCCAATGTGGTTGAGCCTAAACAAACCAAAGAAATCCGCGATACGGTCTATGATGAAATTCAGTTGCCCGCCGTGGTGCAAGCCTACCATATTCCTGCACAAGGTACCGAAGACCATTATGCTTTGCAGGTATTGTCAAGCATTTTGAGCGGTGGCGAAAGTGCGCGCTTTCAGCGTGTTGTTAAAAACGAACAGGAGAAGGCCCTGCAAGTGTTCGGTTTCCCTTTTCCTCTGGAAGACCCCGGATTGTTTGTAACGCTAGGTATTTGCAATATGGGTGTGGATCCGGCAGATTTAGAAAAAGCCATGGACGAACAGGTAGAACGACTCAAAAACGAGCCGGTAACCGATAAAGAACTGCAAAAAGTCATCAATCAATTGGAGACTCAGTTTGTGGAGCAAAACCGTCAAATGAGCGGAATTGCTGAAAACTTGGCCAATTATCATGTGTATTATGGCGAGGCCAACCTCATCAATACCGAACTGGAGCGCTACCGCAAAGTAAGCGCTGCCGACGTTCAGCGTGTGGCCAAACAGTATTTTATACCTCAGAACCGGGTAAACTTATATTATTTACCTGCTCCTTCGAATTAAAGCATTCACTACCATGAAAATCAGGAATTTTATTCTCGCTATTTCGGTGCTGTGCATAGGACTGCAGAGCCTTAATGCGCAGTTGGACCGAAGCAAAGCTCCCCAGCCGGGACCTGCACCAAGCATTCAATTGGGCAGTTACGAATCCTTTAAGCTCAAAAACGGTATGCAGGTATATGTGGTAGAAAACCACAAGCTACCCACGCTTGCCGTATCCATTCGTTTGGATGTAGATCCTGCTTTGGAAGGCGAAAAAACGGGTTTAACCGAGCTGTTGGGCGACCTCATAATGTCGGGTACCAACAACCGAACCAAGAATCAACTGGATGAGGAAATTGACTTTATTGGTGCAGGCCTAAATGTGGGTGCCGGAGGTGCCTATGGCTATTCGTTAAGTAAACACCGCGACAAGCTATTCGAACTCATGTCGGATGTGGTGTTGAATCCGGCCTTCCCTACCGAAGAGTTGGAGCGCATTCGCCGTCAATACATTTCCGGCCTTCAGGCTTCTTTGGATGAGCCTTCTTCCATCGCTTCCAATATGGCCGCAGTGGCCAATTTTGGTAGAAACCACCCCTACGGTGAAATCCCAACGGAGAAAACCTATGGAGCTGTTGATGTTGCCGGCATTCAAGCCTATTACAAGGAGGTTTTTACCCCTAGAGCGGCTTACATGGCCATTGTGGGAGATATTACCAAAAGCGAAGCTGAGGCCTTGGTAAACAAATACTTTGGTACTTGGTCCGGAGATAAAGCACCCAAACGCAAATTGAACGATGTACAGCCTCCCGCTACTTCTCAGGTTTACATTCACGATCGTTCCTCCTCTGTGCAAAGTACCATTCGCTTGACCTATCCAATTGATTTTACGCCGGGGTCTGATGACCGCATTGCGGTATCTGTACTCAGCAATATCTTAGGAGGTGGAAGCACCGGACGTTTGTATAAAAACCTTCGTGAAACCCATGGCTTTACTTATGGCGCCTATTGCTCCTTCTCTCCTGACCGGGTAAAAGGTGAAGTGACCATTTCGGCCGATGTGCGGACCGAAGTTACCGACTCTGCCGTACTGGAAATGGTAAAGGAAATGAACCGCATTGTATCCCAGCCCATAACCGAAGAAGAATTGGCCGGCACCAAAGCCGAAATGACCGGTTCCTTTGCTCGTTCTTTGGAGGACCCGGAAACCATTGCCCGTTTTGCCATCAATTCGGCCATTTATGGTTTACCAAGCGACTATTACCAAAGCTATTTGCAAAAGCTGAATGCGCTTACCATTAGCGATATTAAGGCAGTGGCGCAGAAATATGTGAAACCCTACAGCTTTAACCTGGTGGTTGTTGGCAAGCGCAGCGCTATTGAAAAAGGCCTGCTTAAGTACGATGCCGATGGTAAAATCACCTTCCTAGACCCACTGGGAGCACCTGCCGCTGAATTGGCCGCAGCTCCGGAGGGTGTTACTGCCGAAACCGTTATAGCCAATTACCTAAAAGCTATTGGAGGTGCAGAAGCTGCCAAAGGAGTGAAAAATTACCATATGGTTGCCGAGGCCAACATTCAAGGCTTTTTGATAGAAGTAAGCAGTGCTTACGAAGCCCCGAATAAGGCCTTTTTGAAGGTAAAGCAAGCCGGTCAAGTGGCTCAGCACGTAGTGGTTAATGGAGATAAGGGCAAAAGCACCAGCCCTCAAGGTTCCGGCGACATGGAAGCCAAGGATATAGCCGAATTCCTGGAAGAAGTGGTCTTGGTACCCCAAGCCTTTTATTCCGATTGGGGATATTCGGTAGAACTAATGGGCATGAAGCTCTTAGATGAGGAGCAAGTATATGTGTTGAAAGTAACGGATAAGGAAGGCAATTCAAGTACTGACTTTTACAGCGTTAAAACCGGTTTTATGGTGGCCTCAAACGATCAGGAAGGCAAAACCAAATATTCCGATTACGGTCAGGCAGGAAACCTTTTAATACCTTATACTTTGACTCAAAGCATTCAAGGGATGAACCTTAACTTTACCGTAACCAAAGTTCAGGTGAACGCTGAGGTAGACCAAGTATTGTTTTCGGTAGAATAATTATCGGTTGTTTTAAAGGTAAAGGGCGGCTTTATTTAGCCGCCCTTTTTTTGCCTTTTAATTAAACGCCCTTCTTTCTTACAAGTTTAGATTTTGCAATCCCCCAACGCACCGAATTGTATATTTGCTCCATGTGTTGCGTTAAAAACATAGTTGCGGGGCTTGTTTTGCTCTTTCTATTCAACTCCGGCCTTCGGGCACAGCATTACCACCAAGCCTTCAGCCAGCAGGAGCAACTCAGGCTGGAGCGCGAAATGACCAAGCCGGGATTGGGTTATTTTACTTCGGTGAAGCCTTATCGGGTATCGGCGCTAAAGCCTTTGTTCTCGCCGGACTCGATTTTATCGGTGCGCGCTCCCAAAGGCCGGTTTGCACGTACTTGGGTTGGACGTAAACTGTTTTCGGAGCATTTGGTGCAGGTGTATACGCCAAATTTTAGTTTGGAAGTAGACCCTGCCTTTGATTTTTCGGTAGGTAGGGCTTTTGGCGATCGAAATACTTGGTTCAATACCCGCGGCGTGCAATTGCGCGGCAATTTGGGCAAGCATATATCTTTTGGTTCGGAGTTTTACGAGAACCAAGCCGCCTTGCCGGATTATGTGGCCGGCTTTGCCGATTCGGCTAAAATTGTGCCGGGTATGGGCAGAACCAAGTCCTTTAAGGAGTCGGCATACGACTTTGCTTTTGCCAACGGATATGTGCGGTACCAACCCAAATCTTTTATTGGATTTGAGTTGGGCCATGGGCGTCATTTTATTGGAGACGGTTATCGCTCCCTGCTCTTAAGCGATGCCGGTTTCAATTATCCCTACCTTAAAATAGAAACCGAAGTATGGAAGTTTAAGTACGTGAACATATTTGCTGAATTTCAAGACATTACCCCAAGCATGGCCGGAGACAACTTGAATTTCAAAAAGTACGGCACCTTTCATTACCTCACCTTTACCCCGACCGATGGCTTGGAAATTGGCTTGTTCGAAGCCGTAATGTGGAGTGGTACCGATTCCACAGGAACCAACAGAGGCTTTGACTTTAATTACATCAATCCCATTATTTTTTACCGACCGGTGGAGTTTGGATTGGGTTCACCCGATAATGCCCTCTTGGGGTTAAACCTAAGGTGGAGTTTCTTGCGCCATCATCAAATCTATGGTCAAATTATGCTGGATGAATTCAACCTTGGGTATGTACTGGGGAATCCGGAAAAAGGCTGGCGAGCCAATAAACAAGCCGCGCAAATCGGCTACAAATATTTCGATGTCTTTGGGTTGAAGGGATTGCATGGACAAGCCGAGTTTAATTACGTTAGGCCCTATACCTATAGCCACTACAGAACAAACAGCAATTATGGCCACTTTAATCAACCCTTGGCGCATCCTTTAGGCGCGAATTTTTGGGAGTTGATGGGACGTTTGGAGTATACCAATGGCCGATGGCATGCCAGTGGTCGCTTGTCCTATGCCCGAACAGGCTTGGATACGGCCGGAGTTAATTTTGGACGCAACGTGTTTACCCAAGACGTAGATCACTTTCAGGAATTCAACAATTCGGTGGGGCAAGGGCTAACTACCGATTTGTTTTTTGGAGAGCTGGTGGTGAGTTATTTGGTGAATCCGGCCTATAGTTTTAGGGTAGAATTAGGGGTCATGCACCGCACGCAAACCAACGAACAGTGGACCGTACATCGACCTTGGGTATGGTTTGGATTACGGACACGCCTCCCCAATAGGTATTTTGATTGGTTGTAGATCTTAAGCTAGGGATTGCATTGGAACCAAGTTTTCCACAGGGAGCCCCCGGCCGGAACGGAGGCCCGCTGTGGGCTGCGGCTTGGTGATGCTTAGACGAGGAGGCTTGCCTGATTTCTTAGGAAGACCCCGCAGGCTTAGCAGCAACAGCCAAAGCCCACGGAGGCCGCAGGGAGGACGGACAGGATAGTAAAACCTTATTGGAAGAGGGCGCCAAAGCCTTAATTCGGCTTAAAATATCATACCGACTTTTACAAAGCCGTTGAACATAATGTGGCGGGCATAGCGTGCCGTGGTGGGGTTTTTATTTTGGTTGGTCACTTTATCGGTGCCGTTAGCGGCCATGTCGGGGGTAAATAATGCGCCGCCGGAAAGGCCATATTCGATGGTGAATACATGTCCCAACACATGGCTTTGTCCGGCTCTAAACTCCAGCGTGGCGCCGCGCATTTCGGCATTTTTGAGGGTGTTTCCGGTAATCACTGCCTGGCTATGAAAACCAACGAATGGGCCGACGGGGGCGATGGGGCCACCCACAAAAAAATCGAAACCGCCGCCAAAACCTAAGGCGACCGTAGGGCTGCCAAATACGCTGGGCTGCATGGAATAATCTGCGTAGGCACTTTCTGCGTAGACCAGTTGCACTTCGAGTCGGGTACTTCTGCCAAGCATTAGGTTGTATGCGGTATGAAGGCTGGTGCTGAACCCATGGAAACCGGCATTCACTTTTCCATTTACAGAAACCATGTTGTTGAGGGCAGGAATGCTATGTATGCCGGCCTTAATTTGGTGGTATTTGCCCATATACCCCGGGTTTTGAGCCTTTAAAGCAAGAGGAAGCAGAATACATGTCAGCAAAGAACGTATGGCTGAGGATGAAAAGTCTAGGGGCATACTCAGTGTTTGAGTTGGTAAATCAGATCGTACATCATTGGTTCAAGCACATCTGGTCTGTCTCTTTTTTTTACGTATTCGCCGTCTTGGTACCAAAGAGCACCGGTTTGCATGTCTACCAAACTAATAAGGGCAAGGGTATGCGTAGCACCGGTGTAGGATTTAATGAGGGTAGGCACCCCAAATACAGGAAAGAAGAAAGCATAAAATCCATTAAACAGGTTGCCTTCAGGTTTGTGTTTTACGGCCATGGCACCGGAAAAAAGCAGGTATCGGCTGTTGTATCGGTTTTGAATGGAGCTGTGCAACAGGTAATCGGCCTGAGCACCAGGCGCATGTAAATCATTGAGGCTACTGTAAAATAAGGCTTCCAGTACTTCTCTGTCTCGAAGCGCTTCAGGGTTAAGCTTTAGTGGGTTTAGTTCCAGGGTTTCGATGGCTAAACCGGCTCTTTTTGCTGCTTTTTGCAGGGTTGGCATTAGCCTAAGGGCTTGTTTTTCTGCCCGAACGTAGTTGTTTTTGTTTTCTCGAAACAGGTTAAGGCTTTTATACTCCGTAGGAAGCGCCAGCAACCTGTAATCGGCAGGAAGAGCGCGCGTGCTTTTGCGCTTAAAGGGGGTCATATAGCCGGGCTCGCCGGGACTTGGCCCCACGCTGCACCGTGCCTTTTCGCCCGGGGCTCTAGTGCGCCATGCTTTGGTATTTGCCAGGCTATCCCACAGTTGTTTGAACCGTTTTTGAGACTTAGCTTGTGCCCAACCGTAGCGCATAAACCCTTTGTTTGTGTTGCTTTTTCGAATGCTTTTTTTCTTCCAATCGGGAATGGAATCCGAGTCCAGTAGTGCCTGCAAGCTGTCTGTTATGATGGCTTTGGCCTCAAAATCGTAGGGTTCATCCTTTAAATCGCTCCAGCTCAAACCTCTGTCGTCAATACACTTGGTAAGTAATAGAGCTAGGTTTTGGTCAATTTGCGGACCTAAGGCTTGAACATGCTTGACTTGTAAATGATGTTTTATGGCCCAAAACAAGAGCTCTTCCTTGCTCATGTTTTCCAAAACATGCATGAGGTATTCTTGGCTTTCTACCAGACGGAGTTTGCCCGGCTTAATTTCGCTTTCGTAGCCCTTGTAGAGGCTTGTGGTTAAGGCAAATATGGCGCGCAGCTTATACCATTCCAGCTGTTCGGAGTCAAAGCCGTCTTTCTCCAGTCCCAAGGCCTCGTCGTAGGCCAGCAAATAGTTGTGTTGATTGATCAGCAATCGAATGTATTCCAGCTTAGCACGGTTTTGGTAGGAAATAAATTGAACAGAATCCATCAGAACATAATCTGAACCTGCATTCAAATCCTTTCCTATGAGCGACTTAGAGAGGTTTTTGCGTCGGTTTCCCACGTTGTAGTGTGTGGACTGCTCGTCGTCTTCGTTTTCTATAGCCACTAAATCTCTTTGGCTCAGGGAACTAGGGCTATACCAATCCGGAAGCGGCATGTGCAAACAGGCTATGTCTGACAAATCGTGGCTATGGTTATGTGTGGGAAAGGCTGAGTTTATGAGCACATCCATACTGCTCAAAGGTGCAAGAGCACTCCAGGGAGATTTCATGAATAGTTCAAAGCCCAGATTGTCGGCTTCCAATTCTTGTTCCCGATTAAACTTCAGGAACTGCTGGCCTTTACCTGAGGTTGAGCGGTAGTCTAGTTTCTTTAAATGTTCTTCTTTTCTTACCGCCAATAAGGCATGTTCTTGCTTTACATGTACGTATTCGTGGGCCAAAATAAAGGCCAAATCGGCTTCGCTGTTTACATGCGCCAGCAAGGCCGTGCTCACCAACACATAGCCTTGCCGGGTAGCAAAAGCATTTACCTCGGTGGATTGATACACAAATGCCTGAATATGAGGAACAGGAGGAGGCGCTTTTTCCAAAAGGCGCTGCATAATGCGCTGCAAGTAATTGCTCCACGGACTGTTAAACAACACCTTACCGCTGCGCATCAATTCCTGAATTTCGTAGGCACTGGCCTCAATGAATTTTTTTTCGTTGCGGCTTTGATCGCGGCTTTGGTCGGCACTCACTTGTTCCTGAATTTCTTGGAAAAGGAAGGCGGGCAGCGGCTCCCGACCAACGAAAAAGCTGTCTGTCCTTTGGGCCATTGCAACAGAGGCTGTAAGGCACAGACACAGAGATACAATGGAAGGGCTCATGATTCAAATATATTGATTATTAGTTTGGGGGG
>CAZJFM010000085.1:0-4024 GCA_964545365.1 uncultured Candidatus Competibacteraceae bacterium
GGTGCTTTTTGAGACCGTTTACGCATTGCTATTCTGGCGGCGATCCTGCCCTGACTGTAACGTCAGGGGCTGCGTTACGGCCAAATCTCATTTCCTCATTTACAATTAGTAAACTGCGGACTTTCAATTTGGCCGTGCCTTAATTCGCCTTGAAAACACAACGCGTAATCGGTCTCATAAGGAGACCGGGCTGCGCAGGACAGCCGTAGTATAGAAAAACAAAGGTTGGAACCGGGGCCCTAAGTCCACAGGCGAAGTCGGCGTTCCAATTCTTGGAGGTTCACCACCACGTTTTGGTTCACCAAGAAGTCGGTGGCTTTGCCTTGGCGTTTGCCGTAGTCCAGGGCCAGCTTGCTTTGGTCGCCGGCGATGGGGCAAAACTGGGCATGATAGTGCACTTGGACGGCGTGGGCCAGCTTCCAGAATGGGAAGGTGTATTCGGTGTGGGCGTAAGGGCCGTTGATTAATTCCAAGAATTGGCTGCCGCTTTGCATGAACATGAGATTTGCCGCTCCGGCTCCATGGAGGGACACAAAGGTTTGGGTTTCGTGCATGGTTTGGATTTGTTGGGCAAAGCTCAGGTTTTCGAAGCTTATGCATTCAAAACCAAGGGGCTTTAGCAATTCCAGCACCTCGTTTTCGTTTTCGACACAGCGCAACCCGCGTTGCCTTCGGGTAAGGTAAATGCGTCGCGTGGGAGGCTTGTTTTGGAGCAAATGATGGTCTTTGAGCCACTGCCGCGTATCTTGCATTTGCGGTGGAAAAAAGGCCGCGGTGTAGGGGCGGCATTCCGGTAAATACAGGATTTTTGCAAAAGCCTGGTGTCCTTCGGGCAGCCATTCAATAGGCAAGTCAAAAGCTTGCAATGCCTGCATTACGTAAGGGATTTGCCGGAATGTTTCGGGAAGTAGCAATGTGGCTTCTGGAAATAAACCTTCCTGCATGGCCATGCGCAGGCGCGGCAAATAGCCATTGATCCAAAAGGCGTAATTGAACCATTTGGAGTGGATAACCACCAAAGGTTTTGTGTAATGTTGCGCGGGCAAGCTCTTGCCAAATTTAGCCACGGCCCACTGTTCCAATGCAAGTTTCCAAAAGGGCCTGTAAAAGGACTTGTCCTGTTTGCTGTCTAAGTTAAAGGCACAGCCCATAACCAATTGGCCATGGTGCAAAACGAGACCTTCGTAGCTAATAAAAGCACCTTGGAGTCTTTTAATGGCGGGTTTTGGAACCGAATAGGGGGTTCGCAACTCAAACAGGGCTTGGTTTTTGGCCTCCAAATCGGGAGGAATGGGTACCTGAATGGCGTGCAGGTGCGGCATAGGTTTAGGCCGTTTCGGTAGCGTAGATGCCTTTAAACTCTTCTATGCTGCGTGCAAGACCTTCACGAAGGCTGATGGCTTGGTTCCAACCGGTGTTTTTAAGGCGGCTGATGTCGAGCAGTTTGCGTGGGGTGCCGTCGGGGTATTTGTCGTTGAAGCTTAGAGTGCCTTTGAATCCAGCAAGTTCGGCAATGGTTTCGGCCAATGCGCGGATGCTAAGGTCGGTGCCGCTGCCAATGTTTACCGGGTCTTCGCCGTCGTAATGTTCCATAAGGTGTAGGCAAGCGGCGGCGAGGTCGTCGCAATGGAGGAATTCGCGTAGCGGGCTTCCGGTGCCCCAAATTTCTACCTCTTGAGTGTTTTGTTCTACAGCGGTTACGAATTTTCGGATGAGCGCACCTACCACATGTGAGTTGAAGGGGTGGTAATTGTCGCCTGTGCCGTAAATATTGCAAGGCAAGGTGGAGATGTAGCTGCAGCCGTATTGTTTGCGGTAGGCTTTGGCCATGGTTATTCCGGCCAGTTTGGCCACGGCATAAGGCTCATTGGTAGGTTCCAAGGGGCCGGTGAGCAGGTATTCCTCCTTGAGGGGTTGTGGGGCAAGTTTGGGATATATGCAAGAGGAGCCGAGAAACAACAGTTTTTTGGTGCCATGGATTCTGGCGGCTTCCATGATGTTGTTTTGGATTTGAAGGTTGTCGTAAATAAAGCTCCCTGGTTCCGACATATTGGCTCCAATGCCGCCTACTTTAGCTGCGGCCATAAAGACATAGTCGGGTTTGTGCGCTGCAAAGAAGTCCTGAACCGCCTGAGGGTTTCGGAGGTCGAGTTCTTTGGAGCTTTTGCCCAAAATGTTGGAAAAGCCTTTGGCTTGGAGCGCTCGGTGTATGGCTGCGCCCACCATTCCTCGGTGGCCGGCAACGTAGTAGGTAGCAGATTCGGGTAACATGATTATTGTTGTTGGGGGATATAAAACTTTAGACCCTGATTTTTAAGGGCTATTGTTCGTTTAACGAGTTCCAGGTCGGCATCAACCATTTCTTCAACCAAGGTTTCGAGGCTTACCTGTGGTTCCCAGCCTAGCTTTTCTTTTGCTTTGGCATAGTCGCCGATGAGTAAATCTACTTCGGTGGGGCGGTAGTATTTGGGGTCGATACGAATAACTACCTGCTCAGGGGTAAACACAAAGTCGGGGTTGGCAGAGGAGACCACAATGCCTATTTCCTGTTCGTTTTGTCCTTCGAATCGAAGTTCCACGCCAAGTCGTCGGAAGGCCATAATGGCAAAGTCGCGGACGGTGGTGGTGCGGTTGGTGGCCACCACAAAATCGTCGGCCTGCTCTTGCTGAAGCATGAGGTGCATGGCCTTCACATAGTCTTTGGCGTGTCCCCAGTCGCGTTTGGCGTTTAGGTTACCCAGCCACAGCGTTTTTTCGAGGCCCAAGGCCATATGTGCTGCTGCGCGGGTGATTTTTCGGGTTACAAAAGTTTCACCTCGGAGTGGGCTTTCGTGGTTAAACAGAATGCCGTTGGAAATGAACATGTGGTAAGCTTCGCGGTAGTTTACGGCAATCCAATAGGCATACAATTTGGCTACTCCGTAGGGCGACCTTGGATAGAAGGGCGTTTTTTCGGTTTGAGGAATCTGCTGCACCATACCGTACATTTCGGAGGTAGATGCTTGGTAGATTTTAGTTTTTTGGCTTAGTCCTGCCAGGCGCACCGCTTCCAAAATACGAAGCAGCCCCATGGCATCTACGTTGGCGGCATATTCAGGCTCGCTAAAGCTAACCTGAACATGGCTCATGGCCCCAAGGTTGTAAATTTCGTCGGGTTGAATTTCGGCAATGAGTCGAATGATGTTGGAGCTGTCGGTAAGATCTCCGTAATGCAAAATAAACCTAGCAGCGTCTTGGTGCAGGTCGGTGTACAGGTGGTCAATACGGTCGGTATTGAACAAAGAGGCGCGACGCTTAATGCCGTGCACTTCGTAGCCTAAGCCCAACAAGTGCTCTGCCAGGTAGGCTCCATCTTGTCCTGTGATACCGGTGATTAACGCTTTTTTCATGCTCTAGGGATAGAATTAAAAAGTTCCACAAATAAACGGCTTTAAACGCAAAGGCCGTTCCTTTTGTGCGTGTCCATTTTTTATGCCTTATCCGCTTGCATTTGGTCCAAGAGGCGTGCAAGCGCTTTGGTTTGCCTTTTTCGGCTAAAGGCTTGCGCTTCTTCCGGGGAAGGAACGGGGAGTTTTTTTCCGTTTTTCCAATCGCTTGCCAGTTTTTGGATTTGTTGGGTCAGCTCCGATTCGTTTGGGCAAACTAGGGCACCGGTAAGCCGGGCGGCAATGGAGTCAATAATGTCTTGGTCCCCGGGAAAAATAAGCATGGTTCTGCGTGCGGCAATGTATTCGAAAAGTTTGGAGGAGGGAACGCCTTTGAGGTTTTGGTAGCTTGGAAGGAGCAAAACATCGGCTTGGCACATTTCTTCAAAAGCTATTTCAGCCGAGCTTCGTTCGCTAAGAACTACCTTGTGTTTCCAGGTTTCGGGAAGGAAATTTAGCACTCTTTGGGCTTGATCTTGGTGGTATAAAATGCCTTGAAAGCTAATTTTCCAAGGAATATCGAGTGCTTCCAAAACTGAAGCCAGGGTATGAATCATAGATTCTATGGGCTGGGCTTTATACAAGCTGCCG
This sequence comes from uncultured Candidatus Competibacteraceae bacterium, assembly GCA_964545365.1. GTDB lineage: Bacteria > Bacteroidota > Bacteroidia > CAIKAF01 > CAIKAF01 > CAIKAF01. Next base: position 4,017 of record CAZJFM010000085.1, read on the forward strand.
CTGTAGAG
>CAZJFM010000085.1:4124-8618 GCA_964545365.1 uncultured Candidatus Competibacteraceae bacterium
CGGTCTCTGAGCTTGGGTTTGAATGGGATTCGGTGTATTTCGCCCGTGGCCGTTTTTTCGATTTGTACGTGGGAGCCTGCAGCTAAGCAAATGTCGGTTTCTGTAGCGATGGGGGTGCTCCAGTTGCGGGTTACGACTATCGGGTAGTAACCAAATTCGTGCAAGTATTTGAACCAACCCATGGGTCGGTTTGCCCCGGTAAGGTTGCAGGGTGGAAAAAAGTAAGAAAGAATAAGGACCTTTTTCATCTGTAGGCCTCAAAAGTGGCGAAAAAAAGCGCTTATTTCCAAGGCATGAGCAAAGATTTAGTTCGGCGCATTTGGTGGAGTACGGATGGGTAGGCCAAATGGGGAATAGGTGCTTGCTGCATAAAAAAGTCAAACTCGTCCTGTGAAAAGCCCAGTTTTTTTACCACATAGCGTTTGTCTTCTTCAATTACATCGGGTGCTGCTGCTGGGGTTTTTAGCTCTTCAAGGGCTTCTTCTCGGGTCATTTGACCTGCTGAAATTAGGGTGCTTAGGTGGGACTTTCTTTTATCTATCCCAAATTTTTTAGGCAAAATATAGGTTTGATAAAAGCGGGTAAAAATGGATTCATGGTGCTTCCCGCCATAGTCGCGCCAACCGAGGTTGTCCCTGAGGTTTTTTTTGACTTCTACTTTATTGTAGGGCACATAATCGAGTAGGGGCACCCGACTTAGTGGGGCTGTTTGTTGTTGAATGCGGTAGTGGTAATAATTGATGAAAGGATAGGTATGTAGTTTTCTTTCGCCAAACTTGGCATGAATGCCCTTAATATTTACATGGTCCATTTTGTTATGCACCCAAGTGGGCGGCAAAACGCCTTCGGTTCTCAGGTGTTCGCCGGAAATGATTTGGGGAACCTTGAACTTTTTAACGGCATGTTGAAGCGTAGCTGCAATGGCGTGGTCGGTAAGCACTTCAATATCTACCACGGAGGCCCGGATATAGGCCCGTTGCAAGTCTCGAAACTCTTGCCAGTCTACTACATAGGTATACAGGTCAATATTGAGCTTGCTTAACATGCTTTCTATGTTCAAAATGGCTAGTTCGGAATTCCATCCATTGTCCATATGCACCGCCAGTGCCCTTAAGCCCAACTCGGAGGTTAACCAAGCTACATAGCTGGAGTCCACGCCTCCGCTTACCCCAATGATGCAATCGTAGGCCTGGTTTTTTCCGGCCTGTTTGAGTTGTGCCACTAGTTTTTCCAGGGCTTGTTCTGAGGGCAGGCCTTTTGCGTTGAGCCGCTCCACCTTTAGGTCGTAGATTTGGCAAATATCGCAGACCCCTTTGCTGTTCAACTGTATTTCAGGATGATCTTTTTCCGTTAAAACACAACGGGAACATAGCGTTACACTCATGGTTGCGGGGCAAAAGAGGTGTTGGGGTAGTTGATAAGCACGGCCTGGTGTTTGCCATAAAATACAAAACGCGAAGAGGCAGCCAAACCTTCTACACCAAGCTTGGCCGCTTGTTTCATGTCTTGTTCAGACTTGGCTCCTCCCAAATAAATCAAGGGTACCCCTGCCAAGGGCCTCACATATTCAATGAGTTTAGTATCGTATCCCTCTTGAGTTCCGTCGCGATCGATGTGGTTGATTAAGATTTCACCCACGCCTAAGGATTGCAGATGGTCCAGTGCTTTTTCCACCGACATATTCAGTGCTTCTTTTCCGCTTCGGATGTAAGTGCTTAGCTCGCCCTTATGGTTGTTTTTGCGGATGTCCAGGCAGCCGATAACGGAGCTGGATCCAATAGTATTTACGGATTCTTTTACCAGTTCCGGTTGCAAAAAAGCCGCTGTTAAAAAGCCCAGTTTTTCGTAACCCATACTAACCAATTGTTGGACTTGGTGCATGTGGTTTAGGCCGCCAATATAGGCTAGAGGCATAAAGGCTTCGGAGGCTATTTCTTTAAGTAGGGCTAAGTCGGGAGGATGCCCTTCCAGGCTGTTTCTAAAACCACAAACCACAAGTTCATTTATCTGCTTTTCGTTAAACACGCGCACGGCATTTATGGGGTCGCCAACATACCGAGGGTGTGCAAAGCCCTTGGTTTTGTAAAGCCCACCATTGTAGAGGCCCAAAACAGGAATAACCCTATGGTTCATTGCAGTAAAATAAAACGTACTATTGCGCTTGGGATTCGTGCATTCTTCGCAACAACTCTAAACCAAAGGTATTGCTTTTTTCCGGATGAAATTGAAAACCTATAATGTTTTGGTGCATAACGGCAGCAACCAAAGGTTCTGGATAATTGGTATAAAGCAAGATATGCTCCGGGTTTTTGGGTCTAACCGTATAGGAGTGCGTAAAGTAAAAACGCATGCCTTCAGGATACCCTTGGGCTGCATGGCTTGGCGCAGGGTAAACCTCAGACCAACCAATATGCGGCACTTTCACCATTTGGCCATTGGAATTTTTAGGAATACGGATGGATTTACCGGGCAATAAACCCAAGCCCTGCAAGGTGCCTTCTTCGCTGCCTTCAAAAAGCAGCTGCATGCCCAAACAAATGCCAATGACTTGGCCGCCCTTGTTTGCAAAACGTTTAATGCCTTCGCTTAAGCCGGTTTCGTTTAATTTTTCCATGGCCGTGTCAAACGAGCCAACTCCGGGAAGGTATAAGGCATCAAACAAGTCCAAATCATCCGGGTGCGACACCAATTGGCTGTTGATTTTAAGCTTTCTAAGCATGGAATGCACGGCCTCTACGTTTCCCATACCGGCATTCAGGATGCCCACCTTGGCCTTTTGACCAACCGTTTCGGAATCACCTAATCTTTGTATGTGGCCTATGTCAAAGCCTTGGCTTTTGTTAAGTAGCAAATGAGAAAAATGGTAATAGTTGTGTATGGCATTAAACCGTTTCATGTGCAGGGAAAGGGAGGCTTTTCGCATAGACTGATAGGCCTGCTCACTCATTTGAGTCATTCTGCTCAGGGTTTCCAGTAGGGCACTTTGGTTGCCCGGTTCAAACAAAAAGCCGTTTTCTTCGTGCACCAACAATTCAGGCACCCCGCCTACCCTACCGCCCAACAAAGGAATGCCCAAGGAGGCGGCCTCCATCATAGATACCGGAATGCCTTCAAAAAAGCTGCAATTGATTAAGGCATGAGGCCGCAGCTCTGAAAGGGTAGGAATAACTTTGGTGGGATTTACGAATCCATGAAAAAAGTACTGAACCCTCTCGTTTCCTTTCAGAACACGTTCTGCCAGTTCTTTGATTGCGTGCTCATAGGCATCATCCCTTCCATTTCCCACATGGTGCCACTCAATAGGAGTTCCCTGCCAATTTCCAAGGGCTTCAATAAGCAGCTCCAAATGCTTCACCCGGTCAATGCTCGATAAAGACAAAAGCCTAAAAGGAGAGCTCAAAGCGGTTTCGCCAGGAGTTTGTGGCAGCACCCCAAGCCTTGCCAAAGTGAATTTTGAAGAATATTTTGGAAATCGTTGCCAAAAATGGGTTTGCCCATGCTGAGAAATACAAGCGATAACATCTACATGCTTCATGGTGTATTCGCGGTAAGGCAAATAATGGTTTGGATGCCTTTGTTCGTAGACGTCCGTTCCATGGGCTCTGGAAATGGCACGAACGATGTGCCCTTTGTCTTTCCATTGCGCCAATAAATAAGCCGCTTCGTTGCACCAATAGCTGTAAAACACCCAATCCTTGGCGTCCTCGTTTTCTTTTTTAAACCAACGTTTTAGCTCAGCCGAAAGCTCCAACACATGGGCATCGTACATGAGCGCAGTCTTTATGCTCAAAACATTAAACAACAGACCATTGCTTTTTAAATCGATCCAAAAACGTTTGAAATTTTTAGGGCTAAGCAGGTGAAGCAAAGCCGCAAGTTTTTCTTTGATTCCTCCCCTAACGGGCACATTAAAAACGGCAACCCCCTCCGGCACCTCAAAATGAGGCGGCTCGTCCGGCCTGTTGGGGATGTGCCTCGGCACCACCACCACTTGCTCGGCATGGAGTACCAACTCCTTAAGTTCCAGATGGAAAAAAGGTTCTCCTTTATAAAAGGGGTAGTCTTGAACAAAAACAATAATCTTCTTAGGCACGCAAAGGCTTTTTGGGTGTGGAAAGATACATCCCTTGTCTCAAATGTACATTATTAGATTATATGTTTTGGCCCGCTTATCCGGCTGTCCCGGCAAGTCCTCGCGGCCAAAGGCAAAACCTCTAAGCGGTGCGGGGTCTGCCCGTAAAAACGGTCAGCCTCCACCCGCTAAGTGGCTTTAGCCTTTGGCCGCTCCGGGCTTTCTGTTCCATCCGGGCGGGGAATCCCCACGCTTTTTTACTCTTTTTAGCCCATTTATGCCTTGAAAAACGCATCCATTTGGCCACATACCTTAAGCACCTCTTCTTCTTTTAAGGCCATATACAAGGGTAAGCGCAAAAGGGTTTGGGTATATCGGTCCGATTCGGGCAAGTCCCTTCCATCGTGTTTGGGGCTAAAAAA
>CAZJFM010000086.1:0-8411 GCA_964545365.1 uncultured Candidatus Competibacteraceae bacterium
ACGCAAGATGTTGCGTCTCTAGATTCCATAAACACCAAAGAATGGCCCCCCGGCCGGGCAAAGGGCCGGCCGAAGGCTTTGGCTACGGGTGGCGCAGCTGAGGATGCGTAGCTTTGCGGAGCAACCGGAAGCCCGCCAACCGAGCCAAAGCCTAGGCCGACCGGAGCCGGGGCCGGTTAGAATACAGAATTGCTTATCGGAGCCGGGGCCCGCCCTACACGCCTTGGCTCAGGCCGGAAATATCCCTAACTTCGCAGCATAAGCAATAGGCACAATAGTTTTATGTGGGCAAAAGATATTCTAGAAACCATTGGCAACACGCCTTTGGTGCGACTAAATAAAGTGGTAGAAGGGGTGTCGGCCACCGTTTTGGCCAAGGTAGAAACCTTTAATCCGGGCAACTCCATTAAGGACCGCATGGCCCTTAAAATGATTGAGGACGCCGAAGCCAACGGCCGGCTAAAACCGGGTGGAACCATTATTGAAGGCACCTCCGGAAATACCGGAATGGGGCTGGCCATTGCAGCCATCATTAAAGGTTACCGCTGCATTTTTACTACCACCGACAAACAGTCGCAGGAAAAAATTGACGCGCTTCGGGCGCTGGGTGCCGAAGTAATTGTGTGCCCAACCAATGTAGATCCGGAAGACCCTCGGTCTTACTATTCGGTTTCCTCTCGTTTGGAAAAAGAAGTTCCTAACTCCTGGAAACCAAACCAGTACGACAACCTAAGCAACAGCCAGGCGCACTACCAATCCACCGGTCCGGAAATTTGGGAACAAAGCGAAGGCAAAATCACGCATTTGGTGGTGGGCGTGGGTACCGGTGGCACCATTTCGGGTACGGCCAAATACCTTAAGGAGAAGAACCCAAACATTAAAGTTTGGGGCGTTGACTCTTACGGTTCCATTTTTAAAAAATACCACGAAACCGGCATTTTCGATAAGGAGGAGATATACCCTTACATTACCGAGGGCATTGGCGAGGATTTTTTGCCAAAGAACGTAGACTTTAGCTTGATTGACCATTTTGAGAAGGTTACCGACCGTGATGCCGCCATTTGGACCCGCGAAATTGCTCGGAAAGACGGTATTTTTGTGGGTAATTCGGCAGGCGCTGCCGTGGCAGCCATTCATCAGCTCAAAAAAGAGCTGAAGCCGGAAGATGTGGTTGTGGTAATTTTTCACGACCACGGCATCCGATATTTGGGCAAAATGTTCAACGACGCGTGGATGCGCGACCGCGGCTTTTTGGACCGAAAACAAACGACCCTACGGGAACTTATTTTGAATAGAACCATTCAAAAAGCCATATCGGTGGAAGCCGGCACCTGCGCTTCAGAGGTGTTTAATCTGCTCAGCGAAAATGGCTTGTCTCAAGTACCGGTGATGGAAGGAAGTCGGCAAGTTGGTTCCATTACGGACAGCTTGCTGTATGCTGCCTTGGTAAAAGACCCCAGCCTATGCGACAAACCGGTCAGCACCATTATGGGGCAGCCCTTCCCTTTTATGGAAGAGGACGATGAAATTCAAGAAGTCGCTGCCAAAATAAACCGTGAAACCCACGCGGTGTTGGTTAAAGATGCCATGGGCACCACCTATATTATGACCCGTACCGATATTCTGAACGCTTTGATTTAATGGTTCGGGTGAGCGACCAAATGGGCTTTGAGTTGGAGGTTCCTTCTCCTCCCAAGCGTATTGTGTCCTTGGTGCCCTCACAAACCGAGCTATTGGCTTATTTAGGCTTAGAAAAACAGGTGGTGGGCATTACCCGCTTTTGCACCGAACCGGAAAGCTGGTTCAAGCAAAAAGCCAGGATTGGAGGAACGAAAGACCTCCATATTGAAAAAATTTTGGCACTTGCACCGGATTTAATCCTAGGAAATAAAGAGGAAAACGAGAAAGCTGCCATTGAGGCATTAAAAAAGGAAGTGCCTGTTTGGCTCAGCGATGTGCGCGACTTGGACTCGGCACTTGCTATGATTGGACAGGTGTCTAAGATGTGCGGCAAGGGGCAAGAAGGCTTGGTTTTGCAAAAGGAAATCCAAGCAGCCTTTGCCGAGTTGAAACCGCTAAGCCGACCCAAAAAAGTAGCCTATTTTATCTGGCGCAAGCCATGGATGTTGGTTGGAGGAGACACCTTTATAGATGCCATGCTTGAGCGATTAGGCTTTGAAAACGTAGGGAGGCAATTTTCGGGGCGCTACCCAAGCCTTTCGGAAGCAGAACTTAGCAGCTTAGATGCCGACTGGTATTTTTTGTCTTCGGAACCTTACCCTTTTGGCACTAAGCACAGAGAAGAGCTGGAAACGTTGGTGCAGCCGGGAGGAAAAAGTTGGCTGGTAGACGGTGCCTTGTTTAGTTGGTATGGCAGTCGATTGTTGCAAAGTCCCGGCTATTTTTCGAGTTTGTTGGCCCAACTAGAACAAGCTAAGGCATGAATTTTGTCGCTATCTTTATACCATGAGGTTCGTGTTGCTTTTGGGCTTGTTGGGCATTTGGATGAGCTGTAAGGTGAGTTTGTCGGGGATTGCCATACCGGAAGAAGCACAAACGGTAACAGTGGAGAATTTTGGAAACACCGCAGCGCTTACCAATCCTGCCTTTCCGCAGCAAATCACCGAAGATTTACGTACTCGTTTTATTAGTCAAACGCGGCTTCGATTGGTGCAAGGCGGCGGCGATTTGCAATTTAAGGGCGCCATTAGCCGCTATGCCACCAGTCCGGTGGCAGTTTCCGGCAGCGAAACGGCCGCATTGACTCGTCTTACGGTGAGTATAAGTGTGGACTACATCAATACCCTTCAGCCGGAAAAAAGTTTCAAAAAGAGCTTTACGCGGTTTGCGGATTTTGAAGCCAGCCAACCCTTATCGAGTGTTGAGAATACCTTACTGCAAGAAATTTCTGAGCAGTTGATTCAAGACGTGTTTAACGAGGCCTTTTTGGACTGGTAGCCTTAGGCCCTTAAGCGCACCCCAAGCTCATCGTTAAGGGCTTGGAGCAATCGATCGGTAGCCTTTTCGGCTTCCTCATCGCGCAGGGTGCGGTGGGCATCTCTAAACACCAATCCAATGGCCATAGAAACGAAACCCTCAGAAACGCCTTTGCCTTGATACACATCAAAAAGCTGCCAAGATTCCAGTTGCTTTCCTCCCTGCTTTTTGATTACAGCTTCCATTTTTTCGAAAGGCATGTCCTGGGGCACCAAAAGGGCCAAATCTCTGCGCATGGCAGGAAATTTAGGTAAAGGCTTGAGTTTTACTTTTCCCTGAGGGACTAGACTCTTTAGCAAGGGCCAATGCACTTCGGCATAATACACCATTTGCTTGATACCGCACATTTTGGTCAAGTCGGGGCTAACCCAACCAAGCGAAGCAAGTAGTTTTCCGTCTTTTCGGGTGCGTACTGCCACTCCATGCCCGGTCCATGGCAGGGCATCGGTAGTTTCCCACATGAGCCCTTGAATGCCTGCCTGGTCGAGCAAGCTTTTTACCCAACCTTTCATTTCGTAGATATCGGCCGAAAAGCTCCCTTTTAACCAATGTTCGGGGCCGGATTCACCGGAAGCCACCAGCGCGAGGTATTCTTCTTCCTGAAAACGTTCGGTTTCTCGGCTCAAATAGCTTTTTCCAAACTCAAACAAACGCAGGTTGAGGTTGCGGTGATGCACATTTCGAGCCACCGTTTGCAGCAAGCCGGGTAAAAGGCCGGGCCGCATAACAGCCAGCTCTCTACTCAATGGATTCTTAAGCGTTACCAAATACTTTGCTTGGTCAGGGTAAGCGGCTTCGGCCAAATCTTGGGGCAACATGGACAAATGCACCGCCTCAGAAAAGCCTCGCGCCGAAAGCCAGGCCGCGGTTTGCTCTTTTAAGCGGTCCCGCTCAGAAACCATGCTTCTATTGATACGGATGTCTAGGTGTCCTTCCAAAGGAATTCGGTCAAAGCCATAAATTCTAAGGATTTCCTCGGCCACATCAGCGGGGCGGTGCACGTCGGGTCGGAAACCGGGCACTTTGAGGCGCCAAGAGCTATGCCTTTCCATTTCACCTTCAAAGCCAAGCAAACGCAGGATTTCTGAGGCTTCGGTATCCGGTATTTCTACCCCTGCCAGGCGATGCAAATAAGGCATTTCAAAAGGCACAAACTTGGGAGCCGGCATGCCTTTGGTGCTTTGATCCAGTTCATCGCCCTCAGGTTCGCCTTGCAAGATTTCCATAATCATACGGGCAGCTATGCGCAGCGCCATTGGGGTAATTGCCGGGTCACAGCCCCTTTCGAATCGGAAAGAGGCGTCGGTATGCAAGCCATGCCGCTTTGCCGTCTTACGAATGCTGGCCGGATTGAACCAGGCAGATTCAATAAAAACACGGGTGGTTTGCTCAGAAACCCCGCTGTGTTTTCCACCAAAAACCCCGGCGAGGCACATGGCCTTTTGGGCGTCGGCAATCACCAAATCGTCTTCGCTTAGAGCGCGGTCAATATCGTCTAAAGTGCGTAGGTGTTCGCCCTTTTTGGCTTTTCTTACCACAATTTTACCGCCCTCAATTTTATCGGCATCAAAGGCGTGTAAAGGATGGCCCAACAAAAACATAACGTAATTGGTAACGTCTACTACCGCATTTTGAGGTTTAAGGCCAATCGCTTTTAAACGCTGAGCCAACCATTTTGGGGAAGGGCCCATGCGTAGACCGGTCAAGGTAATTCCGGTATAGCGTCCGCAATCTTCTTCTGCAACAACTTCAAAGCCGATTCCGGTGCCGGTGCCGGTTAAGGGATGAAAAGCGCGCGGGAAATCGGGCATTTCATAGCTTTTACCTTGGGTAAAGGCCTTGGCTACAATGTCTCTACAAGCCCCCACATGCGAAGCCCCATCGGGTCGGTTCGGGGTTATATTCACGGTGAGAATGTGGTCTGTTTCCAGGGAGAAATATTGGGCCGCGGGGCTTCCCGGAGCAAGCTCGGTCTCCAAGACCATAATTCCTTCATGACTGCTGCCCAAGCCCAGTTCGTCTTCGGCGCAAATCATACCCAAGGAAACTTCACCGCGAATTTTGCTCTTCTTAATGGTGAAGGGTTCGCCCTGGTTAGGATAGAGGGTGGCACCGGGCAAGGCCACTACTACGGTTTGGCCTTGGGCCACATTGGGAGCGCCACACACAATTTGTCGGGGAGCCTCCTCGCCGGCATCTACCGTGCACAGTCTTAATTTATCTGCATTGGGATGTGGAAGCGCCTCCAACACCTTACCAAGAACCACATGCTGTAGGCCTCCGGGAATAAGGTCAAATGGCTCTATTTCTTCTACCTCCAACCCGGAAGAGGTAAGGTAGTCGGCCACTTCCTCCGGGCTTAAGTGGGAATTCAACAGGTCGTTTATCCAAGATACTGAAATCTTCATGCGTATAATTGCTACAGCTAAGCTACAAAGGTAACCATAAGAATAAACCCACAGAGCCCCATGTGGAGGGGAAGGCTAGTGGAGTTTAAAACAGTAGGCAAGCTACATATTGGCCTAAATTCGATGGTAGGTAAGCCAAAGCAGCCGCTTAAGCAGCTATCTTTGTGGCATGTTGTGCGGTAATGATATTGCTAAAGCCAAAGCCTTGCTGGAAGCAGGAGATGTGGTAGCCGTGCCCACAGAAACGGTGTACGGATTGGCTGCCAATGCTTTAAATCCCAAGGCCGTAACTAAAATTTTTAGCGTTAAAGGAAGACCGGATTTTGATCCCCTAATTGTGCATGCTGCTTCTACAGAGGACGCCTTGGCTTGGGCAAAAGAACTTCCCAACGAAGCCTTGGCCTTAGCCGAAGCCTTTTGGCCCGGGCCCTTGACTTTGGTATTGCCTAAAAAAAGTGTCATTCCCTCTGAGGTCAGCTCAGGTCTTGATACTTTGGGGCTTAGAGTGCCCAACCACGCCTTATTGCGAAGTTTGCTGCAAACGCTTGACTTTCCCTTGGCGGCCCCTTCGGCCAATCCTTTTGGTTACATTAGCCCAACCACAGCAGCGCATGTGGCAGACCAGTTAGGAGCGCGGATTCCCTATATTTTAGATGGAGGCTCCTGTACTATAGGTTTAGAGTCGACTATTCTAGGTTTTGAATCCGGAAAAGCGGTGATTCTGCGTCCGGGACATATCCAAAAAGAAGATATTGCCCAAGTAATTGGCTACACGCCCAAACGGAGCGCGAGTCCGGCCGAGCGACCGCCGGCCCCGGGCATGTTGAGCAGTCATTATTCCCCAAAAACACCCATGGAATGGATGGAAGGAAAACACCTTGTGGGGAAGAACGAAGGAATCTTATATTTTTCAGGCCAACAAAAGCCGGAAGGCCATGCCTACGAAATTTTGAGTGAGCAAGGGCAATTGATGGAAGCAGCTCGGAGGTTGTACGGTTGCTTAAGGAATTTAGACAAGCAGGGCTTGGAGAAAATTTGGGTGGAGCTTATTCCGGAGGGCCTAGGAAATGCCGAGGCGCTAAAAGACAGACTGAACCGGGCAGTGGGCAAGCCACCGCTCAGCTCTTAGCACCGGAATCCCGAGAACAAGTGAACAACGGTCCTTCCTTAACAAAGCCTAAACCTTGGAGCACATCTTGCCAGCCACCCGTATAGGCATTGGCAGCGGTAGAGACGTTCATCACCTTAAGCGTTTTAAAACAGAGCTGTAAAACTTCTCTAAACGCTTCTTCCCATGAAGCAGCTAAAAAAGGCTTTTGGTAAGCAAGGACATTTAGCGTGCAACGGCCTTGTTTAAAATCGCCTTCCAGGGCAAGTACCCCATGAACACTTCGCGTTTCGTTGTCAACGGCCATCCAATACACCCCCTGACCTTGGTGGTAGGCGCGCATAAGTTGATGAATCAATTGACGAAAATTGTTCCCCTCTGTGGTGTGGGTGAAGTACACGGCATGGTCGCTTTCCCAAAACCGGGCATCCACAATGGCCGGCTGCCTTAGCAAGAAAGCCTGGGTCTGAACCCTTGGGAAATATGGAAAGGGGGGCTCATACATAAGCTCTGTTCCCTAGGTTTATTTCCCTGCATGGTTGGCCGCAAAAACAAGAGCAAGAGGCAATATTCTCCTTTATAAATCCAACGAAGGATATTCTTGGTGTACCTATGTCCTTGCTTATTGAACTCATGAAGGAACTGTTAAAAAGCACAACTGCGCTTTCGGAAATGAAATTAGTAAACTTTAAGCCAAAACAAAAGCTTCCAATGTGAATAAATGGTTTTGTAATTCTAACTTTTGAGCATATACTATCCCTAACCGGTCGTTTGGCTAAAACCCCATGCCAATAAGCTTTGTATCTTCGAAAAAAAAAGCCATGAACTTCCATACGCTCCTTTTAGAAAAAAATGAAGGCATAGCCCTTCTTACCATTTCTCGCCCGGAAAAGTTGAATGCCCTTAACAAACAAACCATTGAAGAGCTGAGTGGGGCTTTAGACATGCTAAGAGAAGACCAATCTGTGCGGATGTTGATACTAACAGGCAGTGGCGAAAAAGCCTTTGTGGCAGGAGCCGATATTTCAGAATTTGCCGATTTTAATCCACAGCAGGGCAAAGCACTGGCCGCCGAAGGGCAGCAAAAGCTTTTTGATAAGCTGGCGCGCTTTCCCAAACCCGTAATTGCAGCCATCAATGGCTTTGCTTTGGGAGGAGGTCTTGAACTGGCTATGGCGGCTCATGTGCGTATAGCCTCGGAAAATGCGAAGATGGGACTGCCGGAGCTAAGCTTGGGACTCATTCCCGGCTATGGCGGCACCCAACGCTTGGCTGAACTCATAGGCAAAGGACGTGCCTTTGAATGGCTGTTTTCTGCCGGTATGTGGTCCGCTCAAGATGCCCTTTCTTATGGCTTGGTGAACCATGTGGTTCCTCAAAATGAGCTCATAGATACCGCCAAATCTTTGGCAAAAAAGTTCATGAAAAACTCCTCTATGGCCATGTCCGCAGCCATTCAAGCCGTAAATGCCGGTTACGAAGATGGCGTAAATGGATATACCATCGAAGTAAATTTATTCGGCCAACTGTTTGGCACGCCAGAATTTAAGGAGGGCACAGAAGCCTTTTTGCAAAAACGAAAACCTGATTTTAACCGCTAAGCCGACAAGGTTTCAGCATGGTAGAATTATGCGTGAAATAGATGTCGCCGTCAAATGCTCCATCGCGGCTTTGCGACTTTGCGTGAAACCTTAGCGCGGTGTAAGGGCACGCAGAGACGCCAAGGCGCAAAGATTTCTGCGCAGCAGGACCAGTGCGTAAAGTAGATGGCGCCGTCAAAGGCTCCTTTGTGGTTTTGCGACTTTGCGTGAAACCCTTAGCGCGGTATAAGGGCACGCAGAGACGCGAAGGCGCAAAGGCTTTAGCGCAGCAGGCCCAATGCGTGAAGTAGATGGCGC
>CAZJFM010000087.1:0-7888 GCA_964545365.1 uncultured Candidatus Competibacteraceae bacterium
TCCGGCCTTTCGATTTGTCCGTGCCTTAATTCGCCTTGAAAACACAACGCATCAACGGTCTCATAAGGCCGTGAGCACCGCTCAGCTTATGATGCGGCCATCGTCCATTTCAATGATGCGGTCGGTTTTGGCGGCAAATTCCATGTCGTGGGTAACTACCAATAGGGCCTGTCCCCGCTCCGAGGCGAGGTCTCTGAAAATATCAAAGACCAGGTCGCTGTTTTTTCGATCGAGGTTGCCGGTGGGTTCGTCGCCCATGACAATGAGCGGGTCGTTGATGAGTGCGCGGGCTATGGCCACGCGTTGTTTTTGTCCACCGGAGAGCATGGATGCCTTTTTGAGGGCCTGGTCGGCGATGCCTAGCATGTGCAAGCGTTCCATGGCGTGGTGTTCTACTTGTTCCCGGGTTTTTTGCGCCAGTTTTAGGCCGGGAAGCATTACGTTTTCCAGCACGCTGAATTCGGGCAGGAGGTAATGGAACTGGAACACAAATCCTATGTAGGCGTTTCGCAGAGCGGCCAAAGCCGCCCGGTTTTTGTTTGCGGTGGTTTCACCTCCAAGCCGAAGGGTGCCTTGGTAGTCGGTGTCCATGGTGCTGAGGATGTAGAGCAGGGTGGATTTTCCGCAGCCGGATTTTCCGATAATGCTCACGAATTCTCCTTTTTTTACCTCTAATGAGACGCCTTTGAGCACTTCTACGGTTACCGGGTCGTGAAAAGTTTTGCGAATGTCTAGTGCCTCCAACACCAATTGGGATGTACTCATTTTCCGCGAATTATGTCAACCGGATCTACTTTGCTTGCTTTTTTTGCGGGAAACCAACCGGCTACCCAGGTGGTTGCCAAGGCAAAGCTAAGGCCGGTGAAGTAATATATCGGGTCAAAGTTCACCGGGTAGGTTTTGATGGTAGGAAGGGCTTCGGTTTCGAAAGGCAGTACATCGATAAGGCTGCTGAGGGCATATCCACATGCAAGGCCCAAAATGCCTCCGGACACCCCAATGATTATAGAAAGTAAAAGGAAAATCCACTGCACGTCGCTACCGGAAAAGCCGGTGGCTTTGAGGATGGCAATGCTGTCCATTTTTTCATAAATCATCATGTTTAGGATGTTGTAAATGCCGAAACCGGCTACGACTAAAAGGGTAATGCTAACGGCATAAGAAATAAGGTTTCGAATGGAGCTTCCGGTGTCGAATTGGGCGTTGGCGGTTTGGATATCTACGGCTTGCGTCCGGTATACGGCAGCGAATTCTTTGGCAAGCTCCGGTGCGCGATTTAAGTCGTGGAGCTTTAGTTGGAGGTCGGTAAAGTATCCGGCGCCCTGGCCGGCTAGTTTTTGAGCAGTTGCAATACTTACATAGCTTTGGCTGTTGTCTACCTCAGCCAGTCCGGATTGGTAAAGTCCCACGATTTTGAGGGTTGCTTTTTCCCCGGTGGCTGAACTTACTTGAACCATATCCCCTAAGTCGGCCAGCATTTTTTCTGCAATACCATAGCCCAAAATAATGCCGTTTTCGACCCTTTTAAGTCCTTCCAATTCGCCTTTTACAATATAATCTGAGACATGAAACAGGCGTTCTTCCTCTACCGGGTCAATGCCTTGCACCAAGCCGTTGATGTCTGTAGTTCCGACATGATAAAAGACCTGACTTTGGGTTTTGGGAGCTACACCCAAAACGCGTGGGTCTTGTTTTAGTGCTTCCAAAGCAGCCCCACCATTGTATAGTCCTCGACCCCTATCCATGGGTTTGATGGAGCGTTGCATGAGCAGATGATTGGAATAGTCGGGATGTTGTTCAATGGGTTGTTTGTCCGAAGCTTCCAATTCGTTGTACAGGCGAATGTGTGGCGTGCGGTTAAGGATGAGGCCATCAAGCAAACCGTTTAGTCCGGTCATAAAGCCCATTAGGGTAATGAACATGGTAATTCCAAAGGTTACCCCAATACCTGCAATGATGGATTGTCTTAACCTGGCGGTGAGCAAGTTCCAAGCAATATATAGCAGCAGCTTGTATTTCATTGGTCGGGAACTTTTACGGTCTGCCCTTTGCTTAAGCCTTTGGTTATTTGAATGAATTGATAGTTCTTAAGGCCGGTTTCAACGGGGATGGTGTCGCCGTTTTCAAGAATTACCCGGTTGTTGTTTATTAGCGCGGCACGTGGCAACACCAAAGCTTTATCTAAGCTTTGGACAATAAGACTGGCCTCTACCGAAAGTTGGGCATACATAGGTTCAGGCAGTTGGTCAAAACTTACTTCGACCCTAAAGGTGCGGCTTTGTGCATTTAAAATGGGGTGAATGGCTTCCACCCTTCCATCAAACACTTGGTCTGGAAAGGCATCCATATGCAGAATAGCTTTTTGTCCTGTGCTTACCCGAACAATGTCGTATTCATCTACATCGAGTTCTACGTAAAAACTATCGGCGCTACCCAAATCGGCAATGGGGCTTTGTGGGCCTAAATAGCTTCCGGTTTTGGGGTACACTTGCCAAACCATACCATCGATGGTGCTGCGCAGAATGAATTGTCCTTTGGTTTCTTGTTGTTGTTCCCAGCGGCTTCGGGCCAATTCAGCCTCCAGGGTGAGTTGGTCTTTGAGGCTTTTGTACCTTGCTTTGGCCGAAAGCCATGCGGCTTTTGCGTTTTCCATGGAGGTTTGCCTTTGGAGCAGTTGAAGCTCGGAGCCTGCGTCTTGCTCCCAAAGTTTGCGTTGTCTTTGGTACAGGTCGGAATCGTTGACATAGGCTTGCCGAGCAAAATTAAGGGAGGCTTCTGCCTCTTGGAGGGCAGAGGAGCCATGAGCTGCTTTATCTCTGGCAAACTGCCACTGCTGCCGAGCTTGTTCTTGGGCCAATTGGGCATTTTCAGCTTTAAGCATTGCGATGGTATCTCCAACCTTAATGCGGTCTCCCGGGGCCACATGCAGACTTTGCAAGATGCCCGGGGCTTCGGGCATTAAGGTGTATTGGTGGGCAGCCATTACTTTTCCGGAGGCGTAGACGCTTTCTGTAAGCGTTTTTTCGGCCACCTCAACCAGCTTTTCTTCGGACCCGCAGGACAATATCCAACTCAATCCCAACAGAAGGAAAATAGGATGTATTTGCTTCATGATATAGGCAAATGTACGGCGCAAAGGGACTAAAAAGGATGATTTTACTCAATGTTTTCTAGGGTTTCTCTATGCTAGGCTAAAGCACATACCGTCAAAGCTCTAAAAAACCAAAGCCGCCTCATGCCAAAGCTAGTAGGGGGTGCCCTTAAGAAAGACTCAATGAGCGTGCGGTATGTGAAGCCCTGCGCCGGTGTTGCCCTATGGTTTGTACCCGGCCTAAAAAATCGTTACTTTTCGGCATGAAATTTTGGTTCTTTTCGCTCGCGCTCAGCGTTCATGTGCTTGGTTTTGGACAGCACCCTTGCTCTGAAAGCAAAAAACAGCATGCTGCTGCTTTGGGTGGTGCATATTTTTCGGTTCCCGGTACGGAGTTGTACGATGTGCATTACGTGCACTTAGATGTGGCTTTGGAGACTAGCGCTAACTTTATTCAAGGAAGTGCGGAAACCCATGCACAAGTAACCGGTTTTGCGCTGCCCAGCTATAAAGCAGAACTTATCCCTGCCTTGACCATTGACAGTGTGTTGTTGAATGGGCAACCGGCGGCATTTAGTCGAAACGGAAATGTATTTGAGGTTTCGTTTCCTCAACCTTTGGTTCAGGGGTTTAACTTTAAGGTTCAGGTGTTTTACCATGGGTCGCCCCCGAATTCCGGTTTTTTTAATGGTTTGAGCAACGACCAAAGTCCGAGTTGGGGAGCCGATGTGACCTGGAGTCTTTCTCAACCTTTTGGAGCTAGAGACTGGTGGCCTGTGAAGCAAAGTTTGCAAGATAAAATTGATTCGTGCCGAGTTTGGATTACCACGTCTACCGACAATATGGCGGGCTCCAATGGCTTATTGCAACAAGTGACCCCACTGCCGGGAGCTAAACATCGGTTTGAATGGTTGCATAAACATCCCATTGATTACTATTTGATTTCGGTGGCCGTAGCCGATTACCAGGAATACAACCTTACCGCCAATCCTTCCAATTCGGGTCCGGTGTTTATCCAAAATTATGTGTACGACAACCCGCAGTTGATTCCTTATTTTCAGGCAGACATTGACGAAACCGTAGACATGCTCGAGTTTTTTAGCGAGATTTTTGGTCCCTATCCTTTTGCCGATGAGAAATATGGGCACTGTATGGCTCCCTTTAGCGGTGGAATGGAACACCAAACCATGACCTCTCAAGGCTTTTTTACCAGAGATTTAACCGCCCATGAGTTAGGCCATCAATGGTTTGGCGACCATGTAACGTGCGCCTATTGGAAAGACATTTGGATTAACGAGGGTTTTGCCTCTTATTCAGAGTACTTGTTTCGTGAACATTTGGGAAGTTCCGCTTCACCGAGGGATTGGATGGATAATGCCCACGACAACATCATGTCTTCTCCCGGCGGAAGTGTATACGTGGACGATACCAGCAGCGAATCCCGCATTTTTTCAGGAAGATTAAGCTACGACAAAGGGGCTGCCATTTTGCATAGCCTTCGTTTTGTAGTAAACAACGACTCCCTGTTCTTCTTATCGTTAAGGAACCATCTGCAGGCCTATGGCCAAAGTACCGCCACCGGCGATGACTTTAAGCAGGTGGTTGAGCAAACCACAGGGCTTAATCTTCAGACCTTTTTTCAGCAGTGGTATTACGGAGAGGGCTTTCCAACCTTTTCCGGAAAGTACCAGGTTGACCAAGGTCAACTTTTCTTGGAAATAAGCCAGCAAGCCAGTGCTCCCCAAAGCATAGCATGGTTTGAGACCCCACTGGAATTGGAGGTTGAACGGCCCCAGGGCGACACCCTAATTCGGGTGTTTTTGGATCAACCGGTAAAGTCCTTGTCCGTTCCTTTTTCCGGGACGGTAGATGCCATTCGTTTTGATCCCAATCAATGGCTCATCAACCAGTCGGGAAGCATGGTGGAGGACCAAAGCTTAAGCCAAGATGTTTTGGCAAGTGAGGTTTCCTTAGGTATTCACCCCAACCCCTGCCGCAGTGGTTGTCGATTTTTTGCTTCGGACAAGACCGGTCATGGGTACCAATTGATGGATATCCGCGGTAAATTGCTCCGCAAAGGCTACTTAAACCCGGGAGATCTGTTTCCTATAGAGCAATTGAGGTATGGAACTTACCTGGTGCTATGGGAGAATGGCCAAAGGCAGTTGCTGCTGTGTCAACCGGAATAAAGAGAAGCTATGCGGCGAACATTAGCCTAGGGGTTCCACAGATTTCCTTTTCTTATGCCTGCGGTACAGTAAGTATCCCACAAGCGCAGCGGCCATTACCAAATAGGGCGCAGCCATTAAGTACAGTATGCCTTCATTGATTCCTACCGCCTTGTCTTCTTTGCCGGCTACCTCACTGCACATAACGCATTGAGCAAAGTTATGGCCGGAAAGAAACAGCAAAAAACCAAGAATTAGGCTACTTTTTATTTTACTCATTGCATTCCGTAATAGGGAGCCATCATTAGGTATACAAGCACTCCTGTGGTGGTGACGTAAAGCCAAAGAGGTAAGGCAATGCGTGCAATTTTTCGGTGGCGATCAAAGCGCTGGTTCAATGCCCTTACCAAAGTTACCAAAACCAAAGGTACAATAACGGCAGCCAAAACAATATGACTAATGAGCATGGGATAGTAAAACCAGCCGAGGGAACCTAGGTATTTAGCACTTTCGTGGGTGGCATGATACAGCACATAGCTAAGCAAAAACACTATGGAAATGCTCACTGCAGACAACATCAGTTTGCGGTGGAGCTCCATTTTTTTCTTTTTTATGGCAATCAAAGCCGACACCAAAATCAAAGTGGTTGTTCCGTTCAAAAAGGCATTTAGCTTGGGCAAAAAATCGAGATTCGCTGCCAAACCTTCATTTTTAGGAATAAAATAGAGAACAGCCACCACCAGTGGTATGGCCAAAGAGGCTGCCCATATAAGGCCTTGATAGGAGGATTTTGATTTATTCATGGCTGTAGGAGCAATTTAGCGGTTTGAGCAATACTGTCGGCCAGTTCAGATCTGGTGCCGTCAAATACTGCACGTATGTGGCGGTTTTGATCGACCAAAATTAAAAAGCCGGAATGGGTATAGCCTCCGGGTTCTTCGGGGGCTTTTTTAGCATAGGCCATGTAGGCATCTGCCATTAAAAATATGCTGTCTACCTCTCCGGTTAAAAACTGCCAACGGCCCGGAACTGCATGGTGCTTTGCGGCATAAGATTTCAATACCGAGGGTTGGTCGTGCAAGGGGTCAATGCTGTGCGATACCAAGCGGAAATCAGGCTCCTCCATCATGCGACCTTGCACCAATTCCATAGTAAAACTCATCTTTGGGCAGATGGTGGGACAGGTAGTAAAGAAGAAGTCCGCCAAATATACCTTTCCCTCAACACTGTCTTGGTTGAATGGAAGGCTGTCTTGATTCAGGAAGGCAAAATCGGGGATGCGGTAAGGCAAACTATCGTAGCCCTTTCCGTCGGGACGCTCTTGCAGTATGGGAGGGCCCAAAAAGGGCAGAGCTGCTTTCGGCTCTTCTTGGCCGGGGTTTTTTGTATTGTTTCCTTCTCCACAGCCAATTCCTGCAATAACCAACAAAAAGCAAGCGGCTATTCTCCTCATTCTTCTTCGGGGTTGCGTGTGGGTTTGTCGTCGAATTTATAGTACTTATGGCTGGCGAAATTGTAGGCATATTCTCTGTTCAAATGCCCAATATCTTCCTTTAAATGCTTAATGTCCTTTACTAAAAGCGGGTTGTAGAAGCCTCTCAAACGACGCTCTTTATCTACCAAAACCAAACTTTGAGGGTCGGGGCGTTGTTGCGGCATATTGCTGTCCGGAAGCAAGGCCTTCATCCATTGCTCTTGTTCCAAGGAATCTCTAACAAATCTATAATTCCAACGGTTTGCCAGGCTATCAAAGGAGTCACTAAAACCACTGGGCTGAGGCAAAGCCTCCGGAGGAAGGGCTTCAAATAAGCTTATGAAAAGAACCTGGTTGTCCGTGGATAGGATTTCTCTAGCCGCATACACAATTTGATCAGGGATTGGCTTTTCTGCGGCATATATTGCCTTCGGTAAGAAGTGAATGACTCGAATTTTTCCGTCCGAAAACTGAAGCGAGTCGTTGGCACCGGTTTCGTTCAAATAGGCCTGGGGTGCCATTTCATACAGAATGGTGTCCGTTTTGGGACGCTTCCCCGGCACCTTAATTTCTCCATAACCGTGTGGCCCATAAAAGGGCAATCGATTGATGTGGGCCGTGGTATTGAAGAGGAAAAAATAAAAAAGAAGTGCCGGTAAAAACAAGAGTCCTACCAGCACCAAAGGTTGTTTAAGCGAATTACGTTTGCCCATACGTTCATAACCGCAAGGCGGCCCAAAAGGTTTTAGTGGGCTGCCGCAGGCATATCCGAAATCAGATAATCGGGGAATATCAAGCGTACATCTTCTTGATATAAGCCTTCGATCATCATGAGTACAATAAAGTAGGTCATCAAAATAACCAATATCCCTAAGGTTAAACGAAAGCTTTTCTTTTCGTCTCCCAAATGCATATACGAGAAAACGATGTAGTATGCTTTAAGTAGGGTAAGGCCAATATAGAAGTATTTTAGTACTTGCTTAGAAGTAAAGGCTAATTCGTAATTGGCAAAGGCCACGCCCACTTCTACAGCAGTTACGGCAAGTAAAATCCAGAATACTTTCCAAATCCACCATGTCTTGGCGGGTGGTATGGGATCTTCGGCGCGGTGCAGGTGGGGCTGAAAATTATCGTACAACTCCATGGCGTTCTCTT
>CAZJFM010000088.1:0-7861 GCA_964545365.1 uncultured Candidatus Competibacteraceae bacterium
AGAGATACAATGGAAGGGCTCATGATTCAAATATATTGATTATTAGTTTGGGGGGCTTGCTTCGTAGGAGATTTTTTGCTCCGTGTGGGCCCTCCGTGCTGCCCTGCTTGTTGGCAAACAGGCTCAGTAAGCTCGGCGGCGTTCCGCAAAGCTCCACACGCCTCCCTTGCTTCGCCTAGCTTGCCAAACAGCGCAGGGGCATTCCCTCGGTCCCCGGCCCTAACGTTCTGGTGTTTTAGTACCCTTTTCTCAGCATCCAAGCTGCGCTCATCCCCGCAGTTTGTTTTTCCAACGGGTATATTTGGACATGCCATTCCGCCTTTGCTTCTTCCTAAGCTTGTTTTTCTCCGCCAACCTCTGCGGCCAAGAAAACCCGCTGCCCAAACGGCTGGTTTGCCCCGGAGTGGATGTGGTTTCCTTATACCGTATGCACGGGGACGGCCTTCCGTCCTATACCTATGTGGCAACCATTAGGCCTAAAGGACTGCCATTTGACACCTTAGATCCGAATTTTTCTTATGAGTTTAGGTCTATGGGTTACCAAAAGGTGCTGCTTAGCTATGCCCAATTGCTGGCATTAGAGGGCAAAGTAAACCTCTTGCCTAAGGATATCGAGCTTCCCGACTATACTATTGTGGTGCCAAGCCTTCGTCTTGTTCCCAATACTCAAGAGGTATTGGCCATTGGCCGGGCTTCTCAAGAACGCCGTCAGCCTCAAACCATGGCGCATTGGCTGGAAAGTGCCGGCGGTATTTTTGTGCAGCGCAGCCAGCAGGGAGGAGGAAGCCCGGTGCTTCGGGGGTTTGAGGCAAGCCGTATTTTGCTTGTGGTAGACGGTATTCGAGTCAACAACGCCATTTTCCGTTCCGGTCATTTGCAAAACGTCATTCGATTAGATCCGCACATGCATCCTACGGCGGAGCTACTGTTTGGCCCGGGCAATGTGCTGTATGGAAGCGACGCTTTGGGTGGCGTAATTCACTTTAAATCCACAAGTTTAATCCAAGAAGATTCGGCCTATGTAAAGGGCTTAACTGCTGCGCGCTACTCTTCGGCCAATACGGAGCGTCATATGCATGCCATGGTGCGTTATGGAAACAAAGCTTGGGCAGGCTTAACGGCCTTCAGCTTTACCGAGTTTGGAGATTTGCGTCAAGGAGCAGTTGCCGGCGGCGCGGAGCCCGGCAGGTGGGACCATAGATTTACCGTACGTCGGGTAGATGGCAAAGACCTTATTTTTAAGTCCAACAATCCCAATCTGCAACAGCAAAGCGGCTATGGGCAAATCAATCTGATGCAAAAGTTGGGTCGCTTTGGGAAAAACATAAGCCATGAGTTGCAGTTTCAATTCAGCCGAAGCTCCGAAGTGCCTCGTTACGATCGCCTAACCGATAGTACCGAAAACGGAGCCCCTATGTATGCCACCTGGAATTACGGCCCGGAGCTTTTTGCTCAAGCGGCTTGGCAAAGTCAGGGAGTGCTTGGTAGCGTGCGTTTTAGTCAGACTATGGCCTGGCAATTTGCGGAGGAAAGCCGCATTGTTCGCCGCTTAAACCAAAGCTTGGAGCGCACCCAAAGGGAGCGGGTGCATACGGCAAGTTACCGTTTGGTGATCAAGCCCGAGGAGCCAAGGAGAATGCTGATGCGGCTCCTTTCCAATGCGGGTTTTGAGTTGCAATTCAATCAAGTGGATTCCAAAGCCTGGCTTAGGGATGTGGACCTGCAAACCCGTTCGCAAGGGCCAAGTCGGTATCCCCAAAACGGCAGTCAAATGCTCTTGGCCGGCTTATGGCTTGAACTTGCTGAGGGTGCATTTGGCACGCAGTGGTCCTGGCGCGTTGGGCTGCGAGGAAACTTCAGCTATTTAGCAGCGAACTTTGGAACAAACAACTTTTTCAACTTCCCCTTTTCGGTGGCAAGACAAGACCAATGGGCGCTTACAGGTTCCGGAGCCCTGCGTTGGTCCAAAGGGCCGCATGTGTTGCGCTTTCATTTGGGCACCGGCGTTAGAAGTCCCAATGTAGACGATTTGGCCAAGGTGTTCGATACGCAACCCGGTTTGTTGGTGGTGCCTAACCCCAACTTAGGACCCGAACGCGTATATTCTTTGGAGTCAAGCTATGTATGGGAACACAAACGGCACCGTTTGGCCTTTACGGGTTTTGCCACTTGGGTAAACCAGCTCATTGCTTTGGAGTCGGGAACTTTATATGGAATGGATTCGGTGGAGTTTGATGGAATAAACAGTCAGGTATTGCAGCAGGGAAATCAAGATTACGGGTATATTTTGGGAGGACATGCCTTATACGAAATGGCATTAAGCAGGCATTTGGGTGTGGCCGGCAGGTGCAATTATACTTTTGGTCGCATGCGGAGTGCTTCGTTGCAATCCTGGGTGCCTATGGGCCACATAGCTCCTTTGTCCGGCCAACTTGCAGTGCATTACCGACGCCCGGTTTGGGAAGCCGAAACATGGGTTCAGGTGCATGGGCAAAAATCTGCAGAGGAATACAGTCCATTTGGAGAAGATAATTTAAGGTATGCAACACCTGGAGGCATGCCCGCATGGTGGACCTTACATATGCGATGGGCTTGGAATATAAACGCGCATGTACGTTTGCAACTGACGTTGGAAAATGTGTTGGATGTGAGGTACCGGGTATTTGCTAGTGGCATTAGCGCTCCCGGCCGAAACTTTGTAGTATCCGTTCAAGGGAACTTCTAACTTAAATTTTATAGTATACATCGCCAAATTTATAAAAGCAAAGTATTGGCCTTTTTTATTCATGCTCTTTGCTTATATTGTTTACCTTGAAAAAAAAATAATTTATGGCCAACGGAAATTCTATGCATGCAGAGTTTATGGCGCAAGTGCGCCAAAAGAATGCTCATGAAAACGAGTTTTTACAAGCAGTAGAAGAGGTAGCCGAAGCCGTTTTGCCATATGTGGCAAATCAGCCAAAATACCAGGGCAAACAATTGCTGGAGCGTATGATAGAGCCCGAACGAGTGATTCAATTTAGGGTTCCTTGGGTGGATGATTCGGGAAGTATTCAGGTAAATCGAGGTTTTCGGGTAGAGTTTAATTCGGCCATAGGTCCGTATAAGGGCGGCTTGCGTTTTCATCCAAGCGTTAATCTGAGCATTTTAAAGTTTTTGGGCTTTGAGCAAATCTTTAAGAACAGCCTAACCGGCTTGGCCATGGGCGGAGGTAAAGGGGGTGCCGATTTTGACCCCAAAGGCAAAAGCGATGGAGAAGTCATGCGTTTTTGTCAGAGTTTTATGACCGAACTTTCGAGGCATATTGGCGCAGATACCGATGTGCCTGCCGGCGATATTGGTGTTGGCGGACGGGAGATTGGCTTTTTGTTTGGCCAGTACAAGCGCCTTCGAAACGAGTTTACCGGGGTGTTAACCGGCAAAGGAATGTCTTGGGGAGGCTCTTTGATTCGTCCGGAAGCTACAGGTTATGGATGTGTATACTTTGCTGCGCACATGTTGGCCTCTAAAGGCTTGGATTTTGCGGGCAAACGAGTAAGTATTTCAGGGTCGGGAAATGTGGCGCAATACGCCTGCGAAAAAGCCATTGCCCTTGGAGCAAAGGTGCAATGCCTGTCGGATTCCAAAGGCTATCTATTTGACCCTGACGGAATAAGTCAAGTGAAATTGGAGTGGGTCAAAAACCAGAAAAATCTGCACCGAGGCCCATTGGCCGAATATGCCGAGGCTTTTAATAGTGCCCGTTTTATTCCCGGAGGAAACCTTTGGGAGGTCCCCTGCGATATAGCCTTGCCTTCGGCTACTCAAAATGAAGTCTCGGAGTCTGATGCTCGTGTTTTGGTAAGCGGAGGACTGCAATGTTTGGCAGAAGGAGCCAATATGCCTTGTACTCCCGGTGCGGTGGAAGTGCTCCAAGAATCAGGCGTGCTTTTTGGGCCGGGTAAAGCAGCGAATGCCGGCGGAGTAGCTGTTTCCGGATTGGAAATGGCGCAAAATGCCCAACGAGTGGCTTGGACAGCAGAGGAAGTTGATGGGAGCTTGCAGCAGATTATGAAGCACATCCATGGCGCATGTGTGGAATATGGCAGCAAGCAGGGAAGGGTGGATTATGTGCATGGGGCAAATATTGCCGGTTTTGTAAAAGTTGCTGATGCCATGTTGGACCAAGGTGTAGTTTAGCCTTATTCCTGCATTTAACTAGGTTTTGGTGCCTATTGAAAAGAAATCGATTTGTTTTTGGTTTTATTTAAGTCTTTTTTTCTGGGCAATCCATGCATAAAAAGCTCGTTGGACAGCCCCTTAGTTCGGGATTCGGGGATGTTCGTTAAGAATTTGTTATTTTGTAGAAAGAACACTGCATGAACCAACATGGGCCTTTATTGAGGGGTGCAGCGGTTACAACCGATGCGGTTGATCTTTGTCTCCCGGTTGAACATTTGGAAAAGCTGGTAGACCAAACCTTGGCGATAGGTGATTTTTTTGCCGTTTGGCTTATCTGGGGGGGAGAAGAGCTCCAGTCGGTGTTTAGAGCTGCTCCCAATTGCCCGTTGGAGGAAGCGCAATTGAAAAATCGGTTATTGCAGGAGGGAACTTTTACTGAACCTCCGCCCAATGGGTTAACCAAATTAAGGACCGACAGGGAAATCCTTAGTTCTCAAGCGGCACATTCAGATAATTTGCAGGTGTTTAGCCAAGTTATTCCGGTGGAGCAGGGAGAAACTTATGGGTTTTTGTTGGCTCTAAAACAACAGGAAGAAGTTGAACAGCAGCCAAAAACGGAGGCCCTTCTTGAAATGGTTGGGCAGCAAATAGGGCATCACTTTCAATGCAGTAGCGAATCCATTGAAAGAAAGCAGATGAGTGAAGAGATGAGCCGGAATTTGGCGATGTTGGAAGAAAGCATAGAAAGCAACCAAATAGGTTTGTGGGAGTTGGATATTCGCACCGGGCAAACGGTCTGGTCCGACCTTGTTTATGCCATTCATGAAGTTTCTCTTGACTTTGATCATAACAAAAACAAGGGAATTGAATTTTATCATCCCGACTACCGGGGCATCATTAGCGAGGCCTTAGAACGCTGTATTCTTTATGATGAGCGGTTCGATGTGTCTTGTTTGTTAATAACCGCCAAGGGAAATCGCCGATGGGTTAGAGCTACAGGTCGTCGTTTGGGAGATAAAATACTGGGTAGCTTTCAAGACATCAGCGCATTTAAAGAGAACGAGCTTAAGTTCAAGGCTATTTTGAACTCTACCTTTTCTTTTATTGGTTTTTTGGACAAGCAAGGCCTGCTTTTGGAAGTCAACGATACCGCCCTGCAAACGGCAGGGTTGGAACCTTCTGATGTGATAGGTAAGCCTTTTTGGGAGGGTTATTGGTGGCAAATTTCCAAGCAAACCCAAGAAGATTTGAAACAAAATTTTTACCGGGCCTTGCAAGGGGAGGAGGTTGTGTATGAGGTAGTGGTTTGGATTGCCCATAAGCAACCAATAACCATTTTGTTTAGCTTAAAACCAATAAAAGACGAACAGGGCAAGGTCGCCTATGTGGTTTCTGAGGGTAGACCAATACAAGAAATAGTGGATGCTCGTGTGCGTTATAAATCGGTTTTGGAAGGAACACATGTAGGCACTTGGGAGTGGAATATTCAAACCGGAGAAACCGTATTCAATGAGCGATGGGCAGAAATTATAGGTTATACCTTAGAAGAGCTGGGGCCAATGAGCATAGACCTTTGGTTGCGACATGCCCATCCCGAAGATTTAAAAAAGTCTGAAGAACGGCTTGAAGCCTGTTTTCTTGGTAAGGCCGAGTTTTATGAAGTAGAAGTCCGTATGCGTCATAAGAAGGGCCATTGGGTTTGGGTATTGGACAGAGGTAAAGTGTTTGAGTGGACCGAGGATGGAAAGCCGCTAAAGATGTATGGTACCCACCAGGAGATCACGGAAAAAAAAGCGCAAGAATTGGAGGTCACGTATCAAAGAGATTTGCTCAATACCTTATTTGAGTGGTCTCCTTTTGGTATTGCACTAAATGAACGGCAAACCGGGACCTATTTAGATGCCAACGCCAAGCTTTTGGAATCCATTGGTTTAGTAAAAGAGGAGCTGTTGGCCACGGGTCCTGAGCAATGCTTTTCCAAGAACTACACCAAACTTTGGGAGCAAGCAGAACCCTCCATTTCTAAAGACCGACGATTTGGCCCATTGACCTTAAGGTATTTCCGAAAAGATGGTTCTACTTTTCCGGCCATAGTTCGCGGTGTGGTGGTAGAAGACAACAATGGACAGGAGCTGGTTTGGTCTTTCGTTCAGGATGTAAGTGAGGTAGACGAAGCCAAGCGTAAACTGCAAGAGACATACGATAGACTACAGGCTGTTTTGAGAGCCAGTACACAAGTATGCGTTGTGGCAACCAATAAAGATGGAATAATTGATTTGTTTAATCCTGGGGCGGAGAATCTTTTGGGTTACCGTGCCGAGGAATTGTTGGGTAAGCATGGCCCTGAGCTGTTGTTTGACTCACGCGATATTGCGCAAGAGGAGCAAGCATTGGAGGCTATAGGATCGCCTTGGAAAGGCTTTAAAGCCTTAGCCTTTGGTGCCTTGGTAGGAAAGCCAAAGGTCAGGGAGTGGCAGTTAAGGCACCAATCCGGTGCCAGTATTCCTGTACTCATGTCGGTAGCCCCCATTAAAGAACCATCGGGGGAGCATGGTCTTTTGGCCGTAGCATTGGACATTACCGAATTGAAAAAGGTGGAAACTGAGCTTAAAACCATGCTTGAAATAAGCCAAAAGCAAAACGAACGTTTAAACAACTTTGCCCACATTGTTTCTCACAATCTAAAGTCGCACAGTGCAGGTATCTCAGGGGTGCTCAGCTTTTTGGAGGAAGAACTTCCCTATTTAAAGCAAAACGAGTTGTATGCCCTCATCTCCAAGGCTATAAAAAGCATGAACCAAACGGTTACAGATTTGGGGGACGTGGTTAAGTATAACATAAACAATCAGCCCTTTTCCTACATTTTTGTTCGTGGTGTAGTTGAAAATAATTTGGAGAGTTTAGCTCCACTGCTGCTGGAGTCCAACATAGCGTTGGACTTAAGGCTTGATTCGGGCTTGGCAGTAAAAGCTATTCCTGCTTACTTGGATAGTGTGGTCTTTAATCTACTATCCAATGCCATTAAATATGCATCAAAGGATCGAAAATCACACCTGTATATATATGCTCATGAACGTAACAATAACTGGGTTATTTGCTTTAAAGACAATGGTCTGGGGATTGATTTAGAAAAGCATAAAGAGCATTTGTTTGGCATGTATTCTACCTTTCATAGCCATCCGGAAGCGAGAGGTTTGGGCTTGTTTATGGTCAAGAGTCAAATGGAAAGTATGGGAGGTAGCATTGAGGTAGAAAGTTGGGAGGGGAAGGGAAGTATTTTTAAGCTTGTTTTTCCTAAGTGAACCGGCAGGTAGGCACCGGTTTTATGGAGCTTTGACCTATGGCATAGGGAGTTTTTGGGTGTTTATGGAAAGAAAAACCTTACAGGGAGCCCCCGGCCGGTACGGAGGCCCGCTTTGCGCTGAGTCACAGCCTGCTTAGCCGAGGAGGCTTTTTTAAAAGACCCCGCAGGCTTAGCAGGCCAAGCCAAAGCGCAAAGAGGCCGCAGGGAGGACGGTAAGGTTTAGTGCATAAGTACCTGGAAGAGGGCGCCACCCAAAAAATGAGACTGTTGATGCGTTGCTATTCTGGCGGCGACTTTGCGTTACGGCCCAATCTCAAGGTCCTCATTTACAATCAGTAAACTCCGGCCTTTCGATTTGTCCGTGCCTTAATTCGCCTTGAAAACACAACGCATCAA
>CAZJFM010000089.1:0-7775 GCA_964545365.1 uncultured Candidatus Competibacteraceae bacterium
TCTTTACTTATCATTAGGAGACGGGAGGCATCCCGTCTTTACCATATCATTCATCATTCTGGCCCGGATGCTATAAAATCCAGGGCAGAATGAGAAGTTTAACACTTTAAAATCAATGACTTAAGAGAGAACGAGAGCTTCCTTAGGTACCGATAGAACCGATGAATTAACGGTGATAATTTCCAGAGATAGGTAATTCCTCGGTTATTTAGGGATCCAATTTGGGAAAACAACCGCCACCAGTACATGTCTCCATTTTTTGTTGAACGAAATCTGGCATTTACGTTAAGCGTATCCCCACCCCACTCAAAACGGAAGACATAATCAAGGGAATCGGAAGACATAACAATGTCGCAATCCTCTTTTGGCATTGAGGAGCTTTTAATTCCATTTACCCCATAAAAAGTTACTGATTTTTGAAGATCCTCCAAAAAAATCTTAGGCCTCATTCTGTTGATTAGCCTAACTGATGTTGGGTTCTTGTTTGCCAACTTTTTACCATATTCAATGGAGTGTTCCACGAGAGTATGCATCTCCACAGGGGTGGCTTTATTTAAGGGCAAGCCGGCCATTCCTTCATAGACCAATTTGTATTTGTTTAATGCTTGTTGGTTAAAATCCCCGTCATTGTAATCCTCCATGGGCCATTGAACCGAATCGCCCGGGAAAAGGACAAGAGGCTTTGACTCTGTTTTATCCTGAATGAAGGAATACGCCTGCATAATGGTATTCTGGGCATCATTCATATAGAAGTTTTCTTCATGAGAGAAGTATACCAATGATGCAAATGGGCAAATAAAGGCTGGCTCAAACACTTGAGATTGAACTCTAATCCTTTCTAGCTTTTCGGTCGACGCCTTCTTTCGAAGATAAACCTCGTCAGGGTTACCTACCCAGTTGGCATAACCAAACTGAGTAAAAAGAATGTCTACCTCGCCCACATGTCTTTTAATAGGTTCACAATCCTCTATATTTGTTAGAATGCAGTCGTTAACGTTCAGAATGCTTAGACCACCTGCTTGTATATAGCACCAAGAGTCTCCTTCGGTGAAGGGTGCACAAGTAATCGAAAAATCACTGCATAATTCAAAAGGAATGTTAGGAGGCAATTCCTCAACAATAAAACCTAACTTTTTGCAAAAATCGACCACCTTTCGATCCATAGTTTCTTGGAAAAGAACCGTAATTTGTGATCGTTGGGTTGCGGGAATGCGTTTGAGGTCGCTTGGGGAAAAGTGGTCGGGATGCTCATGCGAGAACCAGATATGGGTTACATTATCAAAGGAGAGGTACTTTTCAGGCGTGGGGATAAGCAAATCCCAACCATTATTAAAAGCACTTCCCGTAAGCCAAGGGTCAACAATAAGCGTTACTTCTGAGTACTCTAGAAGAAAGCATGCGTGGTTTACAAATTCAACTTCAGGGGTCTTTTTGTTCATAAGGTCTTGATTTTCCTAAAGGCAATAACCCTCGGCGTATAACTCTGTTTTTTTTATGTTTTCCAAAAACTCGATAGTTTTTTTAAACCCCAAAAGCTTGTCTAAAAAACATTATTATAAATTGTCCCTCAATTTCATTTGTCGTGAGATACAATTGATGATAAACCTTGTGGGTATTACTAAAAAACAAACGGCTTTTTGGTAGATGTCTAAAGTTCGAGTTTAGGATAAATAGATAATAACAAAAATAAGTAAATGAGGTCAGCCCTCAAAAACTGTAATGTATTTCCACATAGAGATATTGGTTTTAACCCGAAATGCAAAAAACTCACCCTGCCTTTAAGCCACATCCCCCCCCTAATCATTCCCTATATTCGCTTCATGGAACGCAGCATGCAAGGCCGGAGGCAATTTCTTTCCGACAAAAGCGCTCAATGGCTGCTTTTGGGGCTTGGTGCGCTGCTTTTGCTGCTGCATCACCTCTTGGGTTGGCTCGGCCCGTTTGGATACGACGACCTGCAATATGCGCTTCATGCCAAAGCCTTGCTGGCGGGCCAGTGGGATTGGACCGATCAGTTTGCCCATCGATTTGCCGTGCTGATTCCTATGGCGGTGAGCATCGCCCTGTTTGGCCCGGGCGACTTGGCCATGTCACTCCCTGCGCTTTTGGCATCGCTGGCTTTGATTTGGTTGGTGCTGGACATTCTGCGGTCGCAGGGTTGGTTTGCCATGGCCATGGGTTTGCTGCTGGTTTTTGGCGCCAAGTGGATGCTCTTTTATTCGGACAAAGCCATGCCGGACCTGTGGGTTGCCTTAGGTTTGCTTGGAGCTTTTCATCAACTGCACAGGCAACGTTTTGCTAAGGCTGGGAAAGCCAACGCCTCGGCACTGGTGTTTGCCCTTTGGTTGACCTTGGCCTTTTTGGCCAAAGGAACGGTGCTCTTATTCATCCCCATACTTCTAGGAGTATTTATTTCCGATGTTTTTCAAAAGCGGCAGCTGCGTTTTTGGCGATGGTTCGGCCTTTGGTTTGGCATATTGGCCTTGGTCTACCTGTTGACCATGCAATGGATTGCCGGAAATGCACTCATTCGCTTTGAGGCCCTTGCTTCAAACAGCTACCTGAATGCCTGCAGTTACGACCAACAACCCATTAAGTTTTTGTACCGTCGGGTAACCATAGGCTGGCTTGAAATGGCTTGGTCCTCCGTGCTGTTGACGGCTGCTTTAGCGTTATTGCCAATGCTCGCCGGCCACTGGCCCTCCAAATGGCTGAGGGCAAAAGACCCCCTGGGTTTTTGGGGTTACAGCGCGGCTTTGAGCTTGGCATCTGCCAACTTTATGAGTATCTCCTACAAGGCATACGTTCCGCTTTGTTTGGATCCCAGGCATTATTTGTGGTTGCTGCCCCTGTTGGGCATTCCGGCCGCCATGTGGTTCAATCGAAGCATTGGAGAGAAAAAACAATTAGGCTGGGCCCTGCTTTTTACTTGCTTTTTGCTGTGGTGGGGCGGACCCGACAGCGATTTAGCATGGCCCTACATTTGGCCTCTGTTTATTGCTTTGATGGCACGTATTTTCTTTCAGGCACTTCCGGTTAAACTGGTGTATTTAACTGTGGTAAGTGCTTTTTTATGGAATCAATATTCCACCGATTGGCATTATGCCCGAAAAATCAACTTTCGTGCCCAGCAGCAATGGGCAAAGGAGGCCTTGGTACATACTCCGCCCGGATCGGTGTTGGTTAGCAATGAAGTTCAAGCCCGGCTGTTTACCTATTATGGCTACCCTCCTCATAGCAACTGGTACAGTTACGCCGAGTGGGACAGCTTGGATAGGCCTTCACCAAGAGGTATATTGTTTTTGAACCCATACACAAGGGGCTTATCCGGAAGCTATGAAAAGGCCTTGCCTTGGTTTGCGCGCTTCCCTGCGCAGTCGGGCCGTTTGATGGCCGAAAATCCCTATTTAAGTCTGAGCCTTTGGGCGCTTGAGTCTTGGCCACTCCCGGAAAAAGACGGCGCATTGCTTTTCGAAAGCTTGCAAGATTTTGAAACGGAGCAGGCTTCTTGGTCGCACAAACCCTTGCAAATAAGAAACGAAAAGGCCCACAGTGGGCAATATGCGGCTTGGTTCACCGAGTTTTCTTCGGGCTATTCCCTTAGGCTAGACAGTCAGACTTTAGGTAATAGGCACCTGGTAGTGGAAGCCCGAATGTGGTTGCTCAGTGAGGATAGTACCAAAGCGCAGCTGGTATTTAGTTTAGACAAAGGAGCTGAGGCAATCGCTTACGAAAGCTTGGCCCTTCAACCCTTCCTTAAAACCTTTGGCCATTGGTGGCCTATACGCTACCAGTGGCCGGTACCTAAGGAAGCTATATCGGGCACCACCCTTAAAGCATACGTCTACAACCCGGACTCGCTGGGCGTTTGGCTAGACGACCTGCAAATAAAAGGCTGGATGCTGCCTTAATCTATGTAACAAAAGTCGCAGAGGGTCTCGTATACCCCTTATACTTTTGTAATAGAAATTAAAACACCACATGCCATGAACGTAGAACAAATTTATACCGGCTGTTTAGCACACGCTGCATACTATTTAGAAAGCAATGGAGAAGCTGCTGTTTTTGATCCATTACGTGAAGTAGGTCCATACATAGAACGGGCAGCAAAAAACGGCGCCAAAATCAAATACGTTTTCGAAACGCACTTTCATGCCGATTTCGTTTCAGGTCACCTGGACTTGGCCCAGAAAACCGGAGCCGACATTGTGTATGGCCCAAACGCAAAACCGGCCTTTGAGGCCATCATCGCAGAAGACGGACAGGAATTTAAGGTAGGAGACTACACGGTCAAGACCATCCACACTCCGGGGCACACCATGGAAAGTACCACCTATTTGATTATCGATGAAAACGGCAAAGAACATGGAATCATCACGGGTGACACCTTATTTATTGGCGATGTCGGCCGCCCGGATTTAGCCCAACACGTTATTTCGGATCTCACCGAAGAAAAACTGGCTGGACACTTATTTGACTCACTGCGCAACAAAATCATGCCCCTGAGCGATGACTTGATCGTGTATCCCAACCACGGCGCGGGCTCGGCTTGCGGTAAGATGATGAGCAAAGAAACTACCGACACCCTGGGCAACCAGAAAAAGACCAACTACGCCCTTCGCGCAGACATGACCAAAGAGGAGTTCATGAAGGAGTTGTTGACTGGTTTAACTGCCCCTCCGGCTTATTTCCCTAAAAATGTTCTGATGAACATCAAGGGATACGACAGCCTGGACGATGTAATGGCCCGTGGCAACCAGGCGCTTAGTCCTGAGGCTTTTGAGGCTGCTGCCAACGAAACCCAAGCCTTGATGCTCGACACCCGCGATGCGGAAGTATTCGCCAAAGGGTTTATCCCAAACAGCATTAACATTGGCTTAGACGGCAACTTTGCCATGTGGATTGGCGAAATGATTCCGGACATCAAACAGTCCATTTTGCTCATTACCGACGAAGGAAGGGAAGAAGAGGCTATTATTCGTCTTTCCAGAGTAGGCTACGACCACACCATTGGGTTCCTCAAAGGCGGATTTAAGGCCTGGGAAGCTTCAGGACAAGAAGTAGACCATTTGCAGCGCATGAGTGCCGCCGAATTGGAATCAGCAATGGATCAAAATCCAATGGTTATTGACGTCCGAAAAAAGAGTGAATACGACTCAGAGCACGTATTGGATGCCCTAAATATTCCTCTTAACCAATTGAACCAACACTTGTCCGAAATCCCCAAAGACAAGCCCTTTGTGTTGCATTGTGCCGGCGGATACCGAAGCATGATTGCGGCTTCCATGCTTAAGCAAAGAGGTTGGGACAACTTCAAAGATGTTCGTGGAGGCTTTGGAGCCATCAAGGAAACCAAAGTTCCGGTGAGCGATTACGTATGCCCTAGCACCTTGTTGTAAGTAAATCATTTATCCTATAACAAAGGCTCGGAGACTGCTCTCCGGGCCTTTTTTTTAACCCGTTGGAAGAGCCCAAACCCACTTGTTATTCAAGAATCGTTTCGACAAAAAAACGCAGGAATCTTGCATCGCCGGCATAAAAGCGCGCAAAAACGGCTAGTTTTACTACCTTCAGCTAAATAACTCAACGCGTATGCAAAAATATATAAGCATAGCTGCCCTTTGTTGTTTGTGCCTTTGCTCCGGATTAGCGGTTGCGCAGGACTCGGTAAACAGCACCGGTGGTAATGCTCAAGGAGCTTCTGGATCCGCCAGTTGGTCTATTGGCCAAGTGTTTTACAAAAGCTCTGAAGATAATAATGGCTGGTCTAGCCACGAAGGCGTTCAGCAACCTTGGGAATTTTTCCCCATGCATCAGCCCTTAATCCACCAAAGCAGTTACCGCATTTACCCCAATCCGGGTCATAATGTATTGTACTGGGAGTTGGAAACCAAACCTACAAAACCGGTTTATTTTGAAGTACTTGACGCTTCAGGACGTTTGGTTCACCAAGGAAATGCCACCGAAAAAATCACCCAAATCCCTGTAAGTCAATGGGCCGCCGGAAGCTATTTTTTACAATGGAATAAAGACCAGCAACTCATTACTACAAAACTCTTAAAGCATTAAATCACAAACCCCATGCGCATACTTTTTACCGTTCTAGCACTCGCACTTGCTAGCCAAATTTGGGCTCAGGCCCCTCAGAAGTTTTCCTATCAAGCCGTCGTTCGCAACCCTGCAAATGCCCTAGTTGTGAGCAGCCCGGTTGGCCTAAACATCAAAATAAGGCAAGGAAGTGCTACGGGCACTGTCGTATACGAAGAAACCCACAGCC
Source organism: uncultured Candidatus Competibacteraceae bacterium (assembly GCA_964545365.1). Taxonomy (GTDB): domain Bacteria; phylum Bacteroidota; class Bacteroidia; order CAIKAF01; family CAIKAF01; genus CAIKAF01. Next base: position 6,278 of record CAZJFM010000089.1, read on the forward strand.
TCACCAGCAACAACAATGGCCTGGTTACTGCTGAAATTGGCGGAGGTAATGTGGTTTCCGGCTCCATGGCCGGTATCGACTGGTCTAGCGGCCCATACTACATCGAAGCAGCCACCGACGCTCAAGGGGGCACCAATTATAACTTGGCTAGCAGCACCGAACTTCTAAGCGTTCCCTACGCTCTGTATGCTGCAGAAGCAGCAAACAGCGGGGGCGGAGGAACTTCTATAACTGCCGGAGTGGGGCTAAGCTTAAACGGTAGCGTTATGGACGCACAAACCACAAGCCCTCTTTGGAATGCCAACGCCCTTCAATCCGGTCCGGTAGCTGCCGCAGCACCCTCCGTAAACGATGTGTTAACTTGGAACGGGTCCTCTTGGATTCCTGCAGCTCCTTCCGGAGGCGGAGGTGGCGGCACCGGAATCAACTGCACCAATAGTTCAAACAACAACTATACCGTTCGGGGAACCGGAAACGGCGGCTGGGAATGCACCAACGCTATTTGGGTTACCAGCACCGACCGGGTAGGTATCGGTACCACTTCCCCCTCCTCTTCCTACGACTTAAATGTTGGAACAGGAGGCTTATTGGTAGATGGAAGCAGCACCACTTCAAACATACAGGGTCGACTTAGAATTGGCTCTACTTCCAGCACTAGCTATGAGCTGCAAGTAGATGGAGAAGGCTATTTTACTTCTCGACTAAGAATTGGAACCACCAGCACACCTGCAACCGGTGGAATTTATGCCAGCGGTGCCGTCGAAACCAACAACCGATTTATTCAAAACAGCAGCACCAGCGGATCGGGAACCCCAATGATTCGAACTTCCTCAGGAGAACTGCGGCCGCAATCCTCTACCATGCATGTTAAGACCAATATTCAACCCTTAAGGTTTAGCAAAGAGCAATTGTTTGCCCTTCGCCCGGTTAGGTACAACCTTAAGCCCGCGCTTGGTGGAGAAGAAGAGGTAGGTTTAATTGCAGAACAAGTCGCTGAAACCATGCCCGAGCTGGTTATTTATGGCCCCGAAAGAACCTGGCAGGGTGACTCTGGTATACCTGCCACCGACGAAAACGGAAAAGAAATTACCAACCCCGACAAAATGGTCCCCTACTCTGTGCACTACGACCGTTTGGCGGTTTATCTTCTCGATTTAGTAAAAGAGCAAGACCAATACATCCAGCAATTGGAACAAAGGCTTAAGTCAATAGAAGACCGACTCGAAAAGCTGGAGCATTAAGAAAACATGCGTCCACTCTATTAAAAAGCCCCTTTATGGGGCTTTTTGCTTTGGTTTATACATTTTGAGACCGTTGACGCGTTGTGTTTTCAAGTTTATAACCCTGACCAAGGCGTCAAGGGTTTATAACCCTGACCAAGGCGTCAGGGGTCTTTGAAACCGACTGCAGCGTCGGTTCTAATTAAGGCACGGTTAATTTAACAGTCCGCAGTTTACTTGTTGTAAATGAGGAACTTGAAAATTGGCCGTAACGCAGA
>CAZJFM010000090.1:0-7535 GCA_964545365.1 uncultured Candidatus Competibacteraceae bacterium
CATTGCAAGGCTCTGAATGAGGCCGGGCATACGGATTGGTATTTGCCGAGCATAGAGGATTTGACTTATGCCTTGTCGATAGGCTCAGGGCCGCCGGTGAGCAACGCTACTTCGAACAACTACCTGTGGACCAGGTCGGTTGCCCTAGATAATGGTTATGCTAGGCGGCAATTGGCTTTTGAAATTGGGACAGGATTTCACCAAATATCTACCGCCTCCACCCAGTACCGGGTGCGTTGCGTGCGCTAAACCCCAAAAGACCTTAAAGAAAATAGACCGCCTGAACCTTTCGGCATTGGCGCTGTTTTTTTGAACAAATACATGCCCATGCCTAAAATATTAGTAACCCGCAAAGAACATTTCAACGCAGCCCACAAAATGTTTCGTCCGGACTGGTCAAAGGAAAAAAACGAAGCTGTTTTTGGGAAATGCGCCAACGAAAACTGGCATGGACACAATTACGACTTGTTTGTAACGGTGGAGGGAACTCCGCATCCGGACACCGGATATGTAATTGACTTAAAAGACCTTTCGAAGCTATTGAAGGAAAAGGTAGTGGAGCGTTTGGACCACAAAAACATCAATATGGATGTGCCCTTTATGGAGGGTAAATTGGCCAGCACGGAAAATTTGGCCTTGGCTATTTGGGATCAAATTGAGTTGGAAATCCCAAAAATGGGCGACTGCCGATTGCACAGCTTAAAGCTTTACGAAACCGAGCGCAATTTTGTGGAATTAAGGACCTAATTCCGTTGCCGGAATGGCTTTTCCGAGCAGTTGTTTGATGGGAATAGGGCCAAACAAGCTGGAGTCGTGCATATGGCTTTGGCTGGCCGAAACCAGGACCATGCCCTCGGGCAACAGGCCTTTGAATTGACGGACGTACATGAGCACCATGCCTTTTCGGTTGGGCGGAATGCGCAACGGTTTTCCGGAGGGGTCGAGTACCGGTTTATGGTTGACCCACCACATGCCCCCGAGGGAGTCTTTTACGTCGAAGGTGTCACCGGGTACAGCAATAATGCGTTTAAGCATGGGCGGTTTGTTGTTTTTGCCGATTTGAAACACCACAAAATCGCCGGAGATTGGCGGGTTGCATTGATAATAATTGTGTAGGAGCAGTAGGCTATCGCCGGGGTTTGCCCAGCCCCTCATGGATTGCCCTTGGAGGGTGACCCATTGTTTGCGGGAGATGCAGTCTTGGGCTTGTGCAGCAAGGGAATATAAGAGGAAAAGAAGGAGGAGTTGTGGCATGGCTAAATTTAGGGAGATTGGGGGGAAGGGGAAAAATGACTAAGTTCATTTTATCAATTTTAACCCCATGGAGGAAGGTTTATACGAAGCGTTGATTACAAAGTTGCTAGCAGAAAAGTTGCAAAGCATTGGCAATCAAAAATTTATTTACCATACTGAAGAGATTGAGGCAGGAGAAGCCGCCTTAGTATTATCAAGGCATATATCGAGAGTGCTGCATGTTGCCTTGAGCGGAATACATGGAAAAGAGGCATTAAAAAAACAAATACGGCTTGCCAACCAAGTAATTGAGCATTTGGAACTCCTTTTAAACAGGAGTGATTTAAATCTACATGAAGATTTAATAGAGGGGGAAGGAAGATTATTAATGGGCGTGTTTTCGAAATTAAACCTCCCCTTTGGAAAGGTTGAATCCTATATAAATCAGATTAGGCCAAGTACACAGCTCAGTCAAAGCGAGCTATTTACAGGAGGGGCGCAAAAACAACTGAGCTTAGCCAGCGAGCTGAGAAAAGAAATAGTTTCATCCAACCGCATAGACCTTTTGGTGTCTTTTATAAAGTGGCAAGGTTTGATTGTTTTGGATGAGGCATTCGAAGACTTTTTTGAAAAAGGAGGGAAGCTAAGGGTTATAACCACCACCTATATGGGAGCCTCTGATGCAAAAGCTATTGAGAAACTTTCGAATTTTCCCAATACGGAGGTACGTGTTTCTTACAACCATAACCACGAGCGATTGCATGCAAAAGCATACCTTTTTTACAGAAACTCCGGTTTTCACACGGCCTATATTGGGTCGTCCAATTTTTCGAGGTCTGCACTAACCGATGGTTTGGAATGGAACGTAAAGCTTACTACCCAAGAAGTACCTCATATTTTAGATAAGTTCAAAAAATCATTCGAAAGCTATTGGGCGTCGTCTGCTTTCGAGCCCTATGATGGCCAGCGTAGTGCAGACAAAGAAAAGCTCCGAAAAAGCCTAAGTCTGTCTAAGGTGAGTAGCCCAACCGACGGTCCGAACTTGGCTCTATTCGATATTGAGCCTCGTCATTTTCAGCAAGAGATTTTAGAAAAGCTAGAGGTAGAGCGCAAGGTACATGGGCAATACAAAAACTTGGTTGTGGCGGCAACCGGAACCGGTAAAACCGTAATTGGAGCCTTTGATTTTAAGCGGCTTCAAAAGGAAAAAAAAGATGCAAAGCTCTTATTTATAGCCCACAGAAAAGAAATATTGCTTCGCTCAAGAGCTACTTTTTGCGGGGTACTAAAGAACCAAAACTTTGGAGACTTATGGGTAGATGGTCAAAGGCCACAGTCCTTCAAGCATGTATTTGCCTCTGTACAAAGTCTAAGCAATGCTTGGGAGTCATGGCCATTCCCTGCGGACTATTTTGACATGGTAATTATTGATGAAGTACATCACTTAAGCGCCAGCAGTTATAGGCCCATTCTTGATCGGCTTAACCCACACATCCTGCTCGGTTTAACAGCCACACCGGAACGCATGGATGGTGGAGATATTGTCGCTGATTTTGGCCACAGAATAGCCGCCGAAATTCGCCTTCCTGAGGCCTTAAACCAGCAGCTCCTAACCCCATTTCACTATTTTGGCGTTTCGGACAGCATAGATTTAAGTCAAGTGCGATGGGAAAGAGGGGCCTATCAAATTCAAGATTTAGAGCGCCTTTACACAGGTAACAATCAACGCGTAGCCGAAGTGCTTAAAGCTTTAAAGCGCTACACTTTAGACATTTCCAAGGTCCGATGTTTGGGGTTTTGCGCAACCGTCCATCATGCAGACTTCATGGCTGCTTCCTTTAAGAAAGCCGGTTTAAAGGCTGAAGCCTTGCATAACAAAACAAAGAAATCCAATGAGGGACTATACGATCAATTACGCAAAGGCGAGATCAACTATTTGTTTTCTGTGGACATGCTAAATGAAGGAGTAGACATCCCAGAAGCAGATACACTATTGTTCCTTCGCCCTACCGAAAGCATTACGGTTTTTTTACAGCAATTAGGGCGCGGCTTAAGGCTTTCTGAAGGAAAGCAAGCCGTTACGGTACTTGACTTTGTCGGAAACGCCCGTCCGGAATACGATTTTTCTCGAAAGTTCCGCGCCCTGACCGGTCGGTTTAGCGGAACCCTGACGAAAGAGGTGGAAGGAAATTTCCCCCATGCGCCTATAGGCTGCCATATAGTTTTGGAGCGGAAGGCCAAAGAAGTGATTCTAAGTAATATTACAAGGGCATTACGTACCAACAAAAGAGGCCTATTGCAAAAAATTAGAGCGTATGCTCAAGACACCGGCACAAACCCTTCCTTAAGTATCTTTTTAAAAAACTATCCGGCTCCCCTTGAGTCTATTTATAAGCATGACCTATGGCTAAACTTGCTGAGAGAAGCCAACCAACAACCAAAGAGCCCCCAACCCATATTGGATTTAGCAAAAAAAGCGGCTTTTAACAAATGGCTTCCGGGTTCATCGCACAGCTACTTCTTATTCATCCGAGAAATGGCTGAAAGAAAATTCCAATGGCCAAGCGCAGAAATGACAAGCAACCAGCAGCGCATGTCCTTAATGCTTCATCATGACCTAAGAACGGAGTGCGCCAACTTCAAAAATGTAGAAGAAAGCCTTTTGCCCTTTGGAAATGACGCCAGTTTATGCAAGGAAGTAGCAGAACTCATGACGCTTTTGATAGATCGAGTAAAAAGCACCGAAATCGACAACCCACTTCCCTACGAACAACCGCTAAAAGTGCATGGACGCTACACTAGAGAACAAATATTGACAGCCTTTGGATTGCAATCTGTAAATACCAAAAGACCGAGTCAAAGTGGTGTGGAGTCTAATCAAGACCTAAACACGGAGTTGCTATTTGTGAACCTGGAAAAAACAGAAAAGCACTTTTCTCCAAGTACGATGTACGAGGATTATGCCATTTCGGATACCTTGTTTCATTGGCAGTCTCAAAATAGCGCACGGCCGGAAGTTGGTATGGGCCTGGGTTACGTAAAGCAATCCAAGCTTAAAAAACACATTTTGCTGTTTGTTCGTGAGCAACCCAAAACTGAGTTTGGCCAAACCCAAGGTTTTGTTTTCTTGGGTCGAGTTTTTTACCGAGGTCATGAAGGCCGCAAACCAATGAATGTTATTTGGGAGCTTGAAACCCCCATTCCTGCCTTTCTTAGAAGCGATTCAAAAAAATTGGCTTTGGGTTGAGGGCAAGGGCGACCGAAACAAACCCCTGTTTCGGAGCGCAATATCTCTATCGGAGCAGGGGCCCAAAACGGCTTTAAATTCATAATATTTGACATTCAATAGGCCATCTTTCACCTTTTCTTCGGAATTTCATGTAACATTGTCCTTATGAATAAGGCTGCATTTACCTTTTTACTTATGGCCTTTTTTGGCCTGCTTTTTTCCTGCAAATCTTCCGACGTGGTCAAAAGCCATTCGGTCCGCTACACCGAGCAAGATACCGAAGCTTCTTTTAGTCAGGGCTTTACGCCAATCGATAGCACCCAAACTTCCGAGTAAGGTTTAGGCTATTCCCTACCTGCCCTGTAGCGCAGCTTCAACCTCCGCCAAGGCCTCACTCTCCAATTGATTCAACTCCCTTCGGCTTACATCCAGTGGCCCCTGCTTGCTGCTCGACTTACTAAGTTTCTCACCACCGGCATTCAAACGCAAAGGATGGTGCCAACAGCGCAGCCCTGCATAGGCCTTGGCTTCCATGCGCTCCGCCAACCAATACTGAAAACCGCTGGAAGGCCTCAAGTCTTCACCTCTAACTACTGCCTCCACCTCAAAATGCAGATCGTCTACTACCGATGCCAGTTGATAGGCCGGTTTACCCTCCCGGTTGCAAAGAATGGGGTCGCCCTCCGGCAAGGTTGCCGGGTAATCCACCTGCCGGCCGCATAAGTCCAGACGGCGAAGGCCGGCCGATTTCGGAACAGCCATCCGCCAGTGGCGGTTCGGCCCATCCAAAGCCAGGCCTAGGTTTTGGCAACTGCCCGGATAAGCACTTCCCTGCGATTTCCAATCTTTTCGCGAGCATGTACAGGCATAAAGCTGTGGCTTCAACGCTTCCAAAGCTTCCAAATACAGAGGCAATCGATGCCTTTGGCTCCACTCAGCCTCAAACACTTCCGGCCCGGATGGCCCTTCGTCCGGTTGAACCCCCAAGACCTCCAACTGCCTAAACACATCGGAAAGAAACTCCGGACGAAAACGGGATCGGTCCAAATCGTCGATTCGAAGCAAAAGTTTCCCGCCCAAGGCCTTGCGAAAAGCCTCGGTCAATACAAAGTTGTAGAGGTTGCCCAGGTGCAAAAAGCCGCTCGGCGTAGGTGCCAAGCGAAACTTTAGGCCTTTTTGAGGCTGCCCACCATGTTGGCCGGCACCACCCATGCGTCAAATTCTTCGTTGGTCAAATAGCCCAGCGCCAAAGCGGCTTCACGCAAGGTAGAACCTTCCTTATGGGCCTTTTTGGCAATGGCCGCCGCCTTTTCGTAGCCAATGTGCGGATTAAGCGCAGTCACCAGCATCAAACTGTTTTCCAGGTTCTTTTGAATGTTGGCCAAATTGGGTTCAATTCCCGAGGCGCAATGGGCGTCAAAGCTGCGGCAGGCATCGCCAATTAAACGCGCCGACTGCAATACATTGGCCGCAATCATGGGCTTAAACACATTGAGTTCAAAATGTCCGGTGGCACCTCCAACGCTAACGGCAGTGTCGTTGCCGATAACCTGAGCACAAACCATGGTAAGTGCTTCGGGCTGGGTAGGATTCACTTTTCCGGGCATAATGGAGGAACCGGGTTCGTTCTCCGGAATTAAAATTTCGCCAATGCCGCAGCGTGGGCCGGAAGCCAGCATCCGCACATCGTTGCCGATTTTCATCAAAGAAACAGCCGCCCGCTTAAGTGCGCCGCTCAATTCCACCATGGCATCGTGCGCAGCCAACGCCTCAAACTTGTTGGGCGCCGTAACAAAAGGCAAGCCGGTAAACTCGGCAATGTAGGCGGCCACCTTTTCGGCATAACCTTCAGGCGTATTGAGCCCGGTGCCTACGGCAGTTCCTCCCAGAGCCAATTCGCTCACCCCTTTCAAGGCAGATTTCAGCGCGGCCATGCTATTGTCTAGTTGTTGCACATACCCACTAAACTCTTGACCTAAAGTTAGGGGAGTCGCGTCCATAAAGTGGGTGCGACCAATCTTTACCACTTCCATAAAGGCCTGAGATTTGGTATGCAGGGTGTCGCGGAGTTGCTGCATGCCGGGCAAGGTTCCTTCCACCACAGCTTTGTAAGCCGCAATGTGCATGGCGGTGGGGAACGTATCGTTGGAGGATTGACTCTTGTTTACATCATCGTTGGGGTGCAGGCTTTTTTGTGCATCGCTAAGGCTTCCACCCTGCAGCACATGACCGCGATTGGCCACCACTTCGTTCACGTTCATATTGCTTTGCGTACCGGAACCGGTTTGCCAAATCACGAGCGGAAACTGATCGTCGAGTTTGCCTTCCAGAATTTCACCGCACACTTGAGCAATAGCGTCGCGTTTTGACGCATCGAGAACTCCAAGCTCGGCATTGGCAAAGGCAGCGGCCTTTTTTAGATAAGCAAAAGCATGCACAATTTCGGTGGGCATGGAGGCCTCGGGCCCAATTTTAAAATTATTGCGTGAGCGTTCGGTTTGAGCTCCCCAATAGGCTTGAGCAGGCACATGCACCTCGCCCATGGTATCTTTTTCGATGCGGTAATCCATGGCTACAAAATTTTGGACAAAAGTAAGGAAATAAGGAGGAAGGATATTGGGATGGTTGGGATGGTTGGGATGGTTATGCCGCGTAACCGGCCATCCGCTTTAGTTGCCTTGCCCAAAGCGCCTCAGCCAAGCTTTTGTCGGGGCTCGCCTGTAGGCTCCGCCCGCCAAAAGCAGGCTTCGGACGCTTTGGTCATCGGCAAGCTACCGCTGCTGTCCGGCGCGGAGGGGGATCATGTATTTTTCATCATTCGGAGACAGGGAACAGCCCGCTTTTACTGAGAGACGGGAGGCATCCCGTCTTTACTGGGAGACGGGAGGCATCCCGTCTTTACTGGGAGACGGGAGGCATCCCGTCTTTACCATAGGAGACGCAAGATGTTGCGGCTTTACTTATCATTAGGAGAGGGGAGGCATCCCGTCTTTACCATATGAGACGCAAGATGTTGCGTCTTTACTTATCATTAGGAGACGGGAGGCATCCCGTCTTTACCATATCATTCATC
>CAZJFM010000091.1:0-2209 GCA_964545365.1 uncultured Candidatus Competibacteraceae bacterium
GTGTTTGGGGCCCAATTCCGGTCCTCCCTCCTACTCCTCGTCTCAAAGGCACGGTTTCCTAAGTGGTACGTGGGCTTCGTACCTCAGCCTCCGCTCACTAAGGATACCGGCCTTTGAGCCTGTGGGGTATTCGTTCGGCCCGGGGGCCGTCTTCCAAACAACATCCATCCTTCCCATAAACAGGGTGCACACTTTTTGACCATTGGCGGATTGTGTTTTCAAGACGAAGTCCCTGACTCAAAGATGCTGACCGCAGCAACAGTGCAAAGGGTCAGGAGTTTAAGACAGGTAAAAATCGAACGGTCTCCAGAACGCAGCGTTAGAAAAAGATCGCCGCCAGAATAGCAACGCGTCCATGCTCTCTCTTTGGTTTGACTTGAGTCCAGATAGAGCATCACTAAACGCACCGCCTATCCTTTGAAACCCTCAGAAAACCGAAATAAAAGGGGTAAGGCTTTGAAGAAAATCATCCAAGTTTATTTCTTACGCAAAAAACTAAGTGGATGTTCAAAGGCACCAATTGCCACTACCCTATGCAAAAACACAGCCCTTTACTTACTTTCGTAGCATGCCGGCAAAAACCATACGTGTCGTGGTTATTTCTGATTTAGAAACCGACCAAAGGGTACGCAAGACCTGCGAGACCCTGGTAAAGGCAGGGTATTCGGTTGAGCTGACAGGAAGAAAAGGCAAACATTCCGGCCCCTTAAGCCCTACCTCCTACCCTAGAAACCGAGTAGGTGCTTGGTTTCATAAAAACATTCCGTTTTTCGCAGAGTTTCAATGCCGATTGCTCTTTTCCCTACTTAAAGGCCGGGCAGATTTAATATATGCCAACGATTTAGACAGTCTTCCTGCTGCCTGGTTGGCTGCTCAACTGCGCAGGGTTCCGCTGGTATACGACAGCCACGAATTTTACACCGGCATGCCTGAGCTTAGCGAATCGCCACTTAAGCGCCGCATTTGGAAAAGCTTTGAACGTTTTTTAGTGCCACGCACACAAGCGCGACTTACCGTAAACGAATCCATCGCTAAACTGCTACAAGAGCAATATGGCAAAGAATTTAGCGTATTGCGTAATTTACCTATGGCACAAAGCTTGGCCGAACCCCAGCCCACAAAAAGCCGCGCCGAACTGGGTTGGCCGGAGGAAGCTTTTATAATGATTTTACAGGGCGGAGGCATCAATATGCAACGTGGCGCCGAAGAAGCTATTGCTGCATTAAAGCACCTTCCCAACCATGTATATTTGGCAACCATAGGTAGTGGTGATATGTTTCACCGGCTACCTGAAATAGCCGAATCCTTAGGAGTCCGTAATCGACTACTTTGGCACGAACGGATGCCTTACAAAGAGCTATTGGCCTGCACCAGATTATGCCAATTGGGGCTTTCTCTTGACAAACCATTAAGCATCAATTACAGGCTTTCCTTACCCAACAAACTTTTTGACTATATGCAAGCGGGGGTTCCGGTGCTTAGCTCAGACCTTATAGAACTCCGAAAAGTCTTAAAAGCCTACGAAACCGGTTGGATGTTGCCGGAGGTAAGCCCAACCGCCATCGCAAAAGCAGTAAAACGCCGCCTAAATGACCCTGAAGGCACCCGTTTAGCTGCTGAAAACTGCCAAAGAGCTGCTAAAGAGCTCGTGTGGGAAAAAGATGCCCCAAACCTTTTGGCGCAAATCGAACAAGCCTTTAGCCATGCCCGCTCCTGATTTACATATGGTATGCTTTGACCGTCCTTGGCCTCCCGGCTACGGAGGAATACAGGATGTGCATTACCGATGGAAGGCCTGGTGTGAAGCCGGACTCCAAATTGCCCTGCACGCTTTTGACTATGGAAGACAAGCAGATGCTCAAACCCCGGCTTGGGCAGGTGAGGTAAAGCTCTACAAGCGAAGTTCGTTTAAAAAAAGCGGTTGGGGAAAGCTTCCCTACATTGTTGCCAGCAGAAAAAACGAGGCCCTTTGGGAATCGCTCAGCAAAGACAACGCGCCCATTTGGTTAGAAGGCCAACACAGCACAGCTTGGCTGCCCAAGCTTCGGAAAGCCTTCCCAAATCGATGTATTGTGGTTCGTTGCCACAATATAGAGGTCGACTATTACCGGGGCTTAGCCAAAAATGAGCACCGAATAATCCCTAAGTTTTATTTCAAATGGGAAGCTGCCCGACTTAGAAAGGCCGAAAAAATACTGGCCTTAGCTTC
>CAZJFM010000091.1:2309-7532 GCA_964545365.1 uncultured Candidatus Competibacteraceae bacterium
AATAAGCAGGTACGTTGGTTGGAATCTCCCGGCGATACGGAGTTAAAGCAGTGGATGGAATCTTGCAGCGTACACGTATTGCCCACCAACCAAAATACCGGGGTCAAGCTCAAACTCTTGCATGCGCTAAGCACAGGACGGCCTGTATTGTGTAATCCAGCCATGGTAGAAGGTACAGGGCTCGAGGATTTTTGCCATGTAAAAATAAGTGAAGCGGACTGGGTAAAAACACTTGCCGAAGCACAAGATGGTCGGCTCCAAGCCATTAAAAATCAGGATTTAAAGAAGCATCCTGCCTTTGACCCCAAACGTTTTGAGCAAGTATGGAATTGGCTTTTGTGTTTGGAGTAAGCCCCTTTGCGCCGACCGGTTCACTCACTTTTGAGGCATATATAGAATGGAATTAGACAAACACAATGCGCATAAATTTCCGCAACATAAATTGAGACCGTTGACGCGTAGTTTTTTCAAGACGCAGTCCCTGACTCAAAGATGCTGACCTCAGCGTCAGGGTTAATAATCCTGACCGAAGCGTCAGTAAAGGATCGCCGCCAGAATAGCAACGCGTCAACGGGCTCAAATTGGGTCCTTGGTTTAAGCTGGGCGGAAAGAGAACAAATCCAACTTCAATTAATTCGCTACACCACCAAAGCAGAATGGCGTATGCTGCAATTCCCTTAAACCATTCCTATTTTTGCCTGTTCTTATCAAAAATTGTTGCGTGAGGCAAAAACCACTGGCCTTGGTATTGGGTGCCGGAATTTCAGGTCTGGCCATGTCTATTCGCTTGGCCATAAAAGGCTATCGGGTAGAAGTTTGGGAAAAGAACAGCTTTGCTGGAGGCAAACTTTCCGAATATAAACTAGGTCCATACCGTTTTGATGCAGGGCCCAGCCTCTTTACCTTGCCCAACTTGGTAGAGGAACTCTACCAACTAGCAGGCAAATCAAAAGAAATGTTTGCTTATGAGCGTTTAGATCCCATTTGCCGCTATTTCTGGGAGGATGGAACCCGCTTTGATGCACCTGCAGACCCGGATCAATTTGCGGAGGATGCAGCTAAAGCATTTGGAGTTTCTAAGGCCGCCGTAAGGAAGCAACTTCAGCGAAGCAAAGATATTTACGATACTACAGCTCCGGTGTTTCTCTTTAGAAGCATGCACAAAGCCCACACCTTTTTGTCCAAAGATTTTTTGAGAGGAGTGGTTAGATTTCCCCAATTGCAGGTGTTTAAAAGCATGCATCAAGCCCACGCATCCCGATTGAACCATCCCAAGTTGGTGCAACTTTTTGACCGCTACGCCACTTACAATGGCAGCTCTCCGTACAAGGCTCCGGCAACCCTACAGGCCATTCCCTCACTTGAGTACTTCCAAGGGGCTTGGTTGCCCAAAGATGGTATGATTGCCATAACCCAAGGCTTAGAAGATTTGGCTAAATCGCTTGGGGTGCAATTTAAGTTTGGTCAAACCGTAACCCAAATACATCACCGCGAGGGGCTTATTCGCAAGGTTTGTACCCAAGAGACCGAAGCTGAGCCGCATTTGACCGTAAGCGCTATTGATGTGGCCGCTCTTTACCCTTTGCTCTCTCCCGAACTAGCTCTTCCAAGCCGTATAGAAAAAGCCGACCGAAGCACCTCTGCTTTGGTATTTAACTGGGGCATTGAAGATGAGTTTCCAGAACTGGATTTACACAACATTTTCTTTTCGGAAGATTATCAAAAAGAGTTTCACCAATTGGAAAACCAGTCCGGCCCTCCGGATGATCCAACCATTTATCTGTTTATCTCTTCTAAAAAAGTGGGAGGCGATGCACCCCAAGGGCACGAAAACTGGTTTACCATGATCAATTTACCGGGCGACAAAACCCTAAGCAAAAAGGAGCAAGAGCAAGCGCGAAAAATAATTATTCAAAAATTAGAACGGATTTTGAATCGACCGGTTGAATCTAAAATTCGAGCCGAATGGATTTTAAACCCTCAAGGAATTGCCGACCGAACCGGTTCGCCTGATGGCGCATTGTATGGAAGTGCAAGCAATCAACGCATGGCGGCCTTTAATCGCCACCCCAATTTTTTGCGTCGATTCAAAAACCTGTACTTTACGGGAGGAAGTGTGCACCCGGGAGGAGGAATTCCCTTATGTTTAAACTCTGCTGCCATTGCAGCCAATGAAATTCCGGACGCATGAAGGCCTTAAAAGCCATTGGGGCAAAAAAAATCATCCTGTTTTTAACCATCATTTACGCGGTGGGATTGGTTGGCCTGCTGTATCCTCCCACCAGAGAACTAACAGCCTCGCTCACTGTAGCCAACCTTTTGTTGGCATTTGGTCTACTTATAGGCTGGGAGTATCCATGGTCAAAAGCCCGTTGGCTGGCTGTCCTTATACCTTTTACCGGTGGCTTCTTTGCCGAATGGCTAGGGGTGCATACCGGACTTCTTTTTGGCAATTACCATTACGGAGAGGCTCTGGGTTGGAAAATTCAAGGAATCCCAATTATGATTGGGGTCAATTGGGTGCTTATGGTGTGGATGACCCAGGCCTTATGGCGCAAAATTGAACCCATGTGGAGACCTTTGCTGGCTGCCGCAACCATGACTGCCTACGACATACTTTTGGAACAAATAGCCATACGCTTTGATTATTGGCACTGGGCCGGAGGAGATATTCCTATATTTAACTATGTGTGCTGGTTTGGTCTTGCCTTTATGTTTCATTGGAGCTTTCAAAAAATCAGCCCTCCGCGGCCAAATCCCATTGCCCTGGCTGTGTTTTTTTTACAGGTTTTCTTCTTTGCAAGCCTAAATCTTTTCTTTATCCTGCTTCCGGAATTGGGAATTTAAAAAATATGCTGCATATTTGGACGTTAAAGGACAAAGTAATCCAACAGGATAAACATGGCGAGAAAGAAGACCAACGTACTTACCCAAACTACCGGCCTGATGGTCGGCTTAGCCCTTATGGCAGCCCAACCGGCGATGGCCCAATGCGGGCACAAAGGCACAGCTAAAGCTGACTTTGCCTACATAAGCAACAACTTCCCGGAGGCTATTAAGCTGTATCAAAAAGCCTCAGGAAAAGTAGGCAAAGACAAGTCTATGAAGGCTTGTGTTGCGTTTATGGTAGCCAAGTGCTACCTAAAAATGAACGAATATAGAAGAGCTACCAGCCAACTTAAAAAAGTGCTGCGCTACGACCCCAAAAACGCTGCGGCTGTCTATGAGTATGCCAGCCTACTCAAAGCCGAGGGCGCATACGAAGAGGCCATGAGCGAGTTCAAAAAATACAAGCAATTGGAACCCAACGATCCTCGCGGCGAATTGGGCCTTAAATCTTGCGAACTTGCTATCCAATGGAAAAATAACCCAACCTGTTATCAGGTAGAAAACGTTAAGGCCTGGAATACAAGGGATATGGAGTTTTCTCCATTCATTTCTTCCCGCCGCCAAGACGAAATTATTTTTACTTCCAACAGGAAGTTTAAGGGCAAAGGCTCAGGTAAAGAATGGGGGACCCATGGCGGTGTTCCCGAAGATTTGTACCTGGTAGAGGCTGAACGCCGCTCCAACGAATGGAAAGAGCCTAAGCGATTAGAGGGCCTTTCTTCTGAGCATTCCGAAGGCGCCGGCGCCATGGACAACCGCTACAGCTATATGTACTTTACGCGTTGTTTCCAAGACAAGAAAAACGGATCCGGATGCCGCATCCTTAAAACCCGTCGAATGGGTACCAAATGGGCCGAACCGGAAAACATTGAAATAGCTCCGGACAGCTTCGTAACTGCGCACCCAACCATCTCAGGAGATGGAAAATATATGGTATTTGCCTCCAATATGACCGGCACCAAAGGAGGAATGGACTTATGGGTTGCCGAATACCAGCGCCGCGCTAAAACTTTTGTTGAACCCAAAAACTTGGGCGACGAAATCAACACCACCGACAACGAAGTGTACCCACACCTTAAACTGGACGGTACGCTTTACTTCTCCTCCAATCGCCCCGAAGGTATGGGTGGCCTTGACATTTATAAAGCCGAACTTACCGGAGACAAAACCTGGGGCAAGGTGGAAAATATGATGTACCCCATCAACTCTCCAAAAGACGACTTCGGAATTATGTTTGAGCGGGGCCAAGAAAAAGGATACCTTTCCTCCAACCGCGAAGGAAGCCGTGGTCTGGACGATATTTGGGCCTTCTCTATTCCTACTGCCACCATTACGCTTAGCGGTACAGTAGTCGATGTAGACTCCAGAGCTCCATTGGAAAATGCAACCGTAGAACTCACCAACCCGGACGGTGAAAAAAAGACCATCACTACCGACAAAATGGGCTTCTATAAAATGGACATTCCTTTTGGTGTTACCTACGACATGCAAGCCACCAAAGAAAACTATTACAACGACGTAAACCGGGCTTCTTCCATGGGGCTTGACCCACTCAAAACCTGCAAAGACACCAATATCATTGCAGATTTTGCACTCAAAACAACCAAGGTTAGTCTGGAGTTCGAAATCCAATTTGTGTTCGACAAGAAAGAAGTTGAGCCTGAATACATGGATACCGTTAAGAACCTTCAAATTATTCTTGAAGACAACCCAAGGCTAAAGGTGGAAATTGGTGCACATACCGATGCCAGAGGTAACGACGAATACAACCGCAAACTCTCTGAGCGTCGTGCCAACGAAATTGTACGACTTTTGGTTGATGCCGGCATCGACCCCAACCGCCTTGTTCCTAATGGTTACGGTGAAACCGAACCTCGGAAATTGCTCAAGGACATGAAAGGGCTCAAAACAGGGTATATTTTTGCTAAAGATACCGTAATGACCGAAGAATATATCAACGCGCTCCGCACCAGCGAAAGCGAGGATGTATTCGAAGACGCGCACCGTATCAACCGTCGCGTAACCCTCAAAATCCTCTCTGAGGACTTTAAGCCGGGAACTCCTAAGGAGGAAGAAGCCGAATAATTTTCAAACAGTGGATTACAAAAGGTCATCTTTCGGGGTGACCTTTTTTTTTGGGCGCCTACTCCGTCCTCCACTTCCAGAGACCGTTGACGCGTTGCTATTCTTGCGGCGACTTTGCGTTACAGCCAAATCTCAAGTTTTTTATCCTGACCGAAGCGTCAGGGGTCCTCATTTACAGCCAGTAAACTGCGGGCTTTTAATTTGGCCGTGCCTTAATTCGCCTTGAAAACACAACGCGTCAACGGTCTC
>CAZJFM010000092.1:0-7294 GCA_964545365.1 uncultured Candidatus Competibacteraceae bacterium
CCAAACTCTTGCTCCTCTTGCTGTTGGTCTCCTTAGGATGTAACGGGTTTGTTTTTTGGGCACTTCATTTGTTATTTGAAAGGATGACGGAGGTCTACGGACACGAAAAAAAGCCCTAAACGCCAGCAAAAACCTGATAAAACAGGTTGGATTGTTGCTCATACTGTAAGTGAATAAGGCCATAGCACTAAACCTCAGGTGTCTGACATAAAGGCCTTTATGAAATTTCTAGGGAAAGTGTCAGGGCTTGTGGGACAGACTAAAGTTACCAGTGAGGCCAAAAAAAATCCGATATATTCCAAAAAGCTTCCGTGAATAAAATAGTAGGAGATTGCATAATTCTGTTATTTTTGCCTGAGTCAATAGTTTATTCACTACAATAGCGACACTAGGCACTAACAATTATGCGCATGAAAAAGTCGATTGCTCTATTCACCTTGGCCTTGGGCCTTAGTTTTGGTACCGGTGCAATAGCACAAGACGGTTCCGAACCCACCAAAGAGGAAACCGTAGAAATGACCGATGATTCGGCAGCGGCGGCTCCTATGGCAGAAGCACCTGCTGCGGAAGAGCCCGCAGAAGCACCTGCCGAACTGGCTCAAGAGTCCCCTACGGAAACCGGTTTCCGTGAAGTTATTAAAGACAAGTTTATTGAGGGCGGTTATCAGTGGATGTCTCCTCTTTTGATTTGTTTAATCATTGGTTTAGCTGTAGCCATTGAGCGTATTATTTATTTGAACATGGCTACCATCAATACCAAGAAGTTTTTGGAGCAAATAGAATCTTCCTTAAAGTCTGGTGGTGTTGAAAGTGCACGCGAGCTATGCCGCAGCACTGCAGGACCTGTTGCCGGAATTTTTTACGAAGGTTTGACCCGTTCCGACGAAGGAATTGAAGTAGTCGAAAACTCGGTGGTTTCTTACGGAAGTGTAGAAATGGGTAAAATGGAGCGCGCCCTACCCTGGTTGTCGCTGTTTATTGCCTTGGCTCCTATGCTTGGATTCCTTGGAACGGTGATTGGTATGATTGAAGCCTTTGACCGTATTGAAGCTGCCGGAGACATTTCTCCAACGGTAGTTGCTGGCGGTATCAAAATCGCTCTTTTGACTACCGTAGGTGGTTTGATTGTAGCCATTATTCTTCAGATTTTCTACAACTACATTATGTCCAAAATCGAAGGATTGGTTAATGATATGGAAGAAGCTTCCGTGAATTTCATCGATTTGTTGGTTAAGACCGGTGTGGTTAAGACCAAGAACAACGCCTAATTTAGGCTAAAACCGCAGGTTTATGGATATTTTCAAAACAGCAGGACTTGTCGGTCGCATATTGGCGGCACTCTTTGGCGTCCTTGGCATTATAGGTTTTGCCGTGGTGTTGGGCAACGGGATCGACAAAGACACCATGGATACCATGTTAAAGTTGGGTACTGAAGAAGGCTTGGCCGAAGCGGCATCTTTCTCCGGCTCTGTTAACTTTTTCTTGAGTGTTACCTTATGGGCACTCATCCTGGCCGTAGCTTTAATCGCTATTTCTGTAGTATATACAGCTGTCATTGACTGGAAAAAGTTGCTTAAGCCTGTAATCTTTGCTGCCGGTGCAGGAGTCATTTTCCTTATTACCTGGAGCATGGCCACCGGTCGTGAAACCTATAATTTGGAAGGCAAATCCATTGAAACGGTTGAAACCATTCGAGCTGTGCCGGATGGCGCCTTCTATTTTGCCGATGCAGCCCTGCTAGCGCTGGGAATTATCATGACGCTCACCATACTTTTGGTAATATATACCGAAGTAAGTCGTTTGTTTAAATAAGAAACAAGCAGAATCATGGCCAGAAGAAGAGAACGTAAAGGCATTCCCGAAATCAATTCGGGCTCCATGGCCGACATCGCATTCCTATTGCTCATCTTCTTCCTGGTAACCACCACCATGGACCAGGAAACGGGTTTGCCCAGGGAGCTTCCGCGAAAAATGGATGAAGAAACCAAGCCGCCGCCCGTTAAAGAGCGCAATGTGCTGTTGGTCTACGTTAACCGGAACAACGACTTGCTGGTGAACAACGAATATGGAGACATTAGCACGCTTAAGCAACGTGTTAAAGAGTTTATTCCGAACAAAACCAACAAGGACAACTTACCCGAAAAAGATGCGCCCGAAAGTTTTGGAGAAGAACCAAACGACTTTGTATTTCAAAAGTCTAAAGGTATTGTAGCGCTTCAAAACGACCGGCTTACTTCGTACAGCATGTACATTCAAGTGCAGGACGTACTTACTCAAGCCTTCAATGAAATGAGGAACGAATTGGCCTTGGCAAAATACGGGCAGTCCTTCGCTGAATTGGAGGCCTTGTCTAACAAAGCGTCTACCGAAGATTTGCAAGAAGAAGCTGAAACCAAGGTACGTGCCATTCAAAAGGCTATTCCTATGGCTATTTCTGAAGCTGAACCCGTAAAATATTAATCCTTATGTCAAGGTTTCGCAAAGGAGGAAAAAAAGGAGGGCCCGGAATCAATACCGCCTCACTTCCGGATATCGTATTTATGTTGCTGTTTTTCTTTATGGTTGCTACCCGTATGCGGGAAGTAACGCTTAAAGTAAAAATCACCAAGCCGGAAGCCACGCAAGCGGTAAAAATTGCTGCCGAAGACCGCAACAAAATCATCAATGTGTATGTGGGTAAGCCCACCAAGCCATCGGTGCACGGAACCGCGGTGCGTTTGCAGCTAAACGATGCCATTGCAGACATTCGGGACGTAGGTCCTTTTGCCTTGGAGGAAATTGGAAAGCTCCCAGAAATGGACCAAAAACGAGCTTTTGTATCTATTAAAGCGGACGAAGACATCTCCACCGGCATCATAACCGATATTAAAGAGGAATTGCGGGAAGTGGATGCACTTAAAATTCAATACGGCACTCGAAAGACTGCGGTACTAGATTAAGCAAACGGCCTTAAAGGCCGTTTTTTTTTGCCCAACACACGGCCTCCTAATTTGTCAGAAAATTCGGCCGGAATGGGTCGGAGCAGTAAACGACAAAGAGTCATCGCCCAGGGACCGCATGAATGCCCCCTAAGCCCTAAAGCTTGCAGCAGTGAGCTCCGGAGGGGTGGCGTTGTTACAAACCACACCGGGGCTCTACATATGTATAGATACGGCCATTGTTTCGTTTAAAGCAATGGGTACAGATGAGATGCTGCTGCTGCTTTAGGGCTTAGGGAGCAGAAAAAAGGGCCCGGCCGCCCATCGAAAATTTTAGTTAGAAGAGGATTCTGAGGTCTGCAGGTTTTGCCTAGGGGAAAAGAACGGGCGGGGGCGCCAGCAATTACTTAGCAAAAAAGCGACCATCTTCTTCAAAGCGGATGGGTCCGTTGGGAAAATCGGCTTCGGTAAGGCGACGAATTTCCTTATAAGCGCGCTGCTCAGGATCGGGCTTTGGTCCTCCCTCGCCCCGTTGAAGGGCGGAAACGATGCGGCCTTCCAAAAACCGGCCCTGCTTGTTTACGGCAATCATGGCCATGGGTGCGTATCCTTTGGCGCCTCGCAAGTTGAACCGTGCATAGGTCGCAAAATTTCCCAGGCTGTAAGCGATAAAGCGGCCTTTGTACAGGTCTACGGCCCGTGGCAAATGCGGACCATGGCCAAAAACCACATCCGCACCGGCATCAATTACGGCACGGGCAAAGCGGTATGGGTTGCCTCGATTTTCGCCTAAATAAGTCTCGGTTTTATCGGTTATGTTTTGAAAATCAAAGCCTTCGCCTCCGCCATGGAAAGAAACAATTACTACATCGGCTAGGCTGTCGAGGTGTTGTACAATGGCTTGAGCCTCTGCCGTATCGGTAATGGAACAGGTGCCGCGGTTGGGAGAAAAAGCACAGAAGCCATATTTCACCGAATCCATTTCAATTAGTGCATAAGGCGTTTCGGTAAGACCGGCATAGGCAATGTTTAAGCTGTCTAAAATGCGCCGGGTGTTGGTTTTACCCTCTGCCCCAAAATCGTTGGTGTGGTTGTTGGCCAGGCTAAGCGCATCAAAGCCTGCCTCTTTAAAA
This sequence comes from uncultured Candidatus Competibacteraceae bacterium, assembly GCA_964545365.1. Taxonomy (GTDB): domain Bacteria; phylum Bacteroidota; class Bacteroidia; order CAIKAF01; family CAIKAF01; genus CAIKAF01. The sequence continues at coordinate 4,052 of CAZJFM010000092.1, forward strand.
TAATTGCCGTAGTGGTCCGGCATTTTAAAGGCATAGCAATATTGAGTATCTCGGCAGCTTTTTACTTTTCCCTTTCCGGACAGGAGCACGCCTTCTAAATTTCCCATAGTAAAGTCTGCCGACTGAAGGATGCTATCGACCGGTTCCAGCAAGGTTTTTCCGTCCTGTGGAGGGAGGTAAGAGCGCTTGGGGAAATGGGTGCCCAGCATCATATCGCCTACTCCAAGCACCCAAAGGGTATCCGGTTCCTGTTGCGTGTTTAAGGCTAAGGAGCTTGCAGCTTTGGTTTCAAAAAGGATTCTACCGGCGAATAAAAGGCGGTCTTTATAGTAAGGCATGCTGAGGCTATCGACGCGGATTCCTCTGCTGCAACTGTGCATCATCCGAATGCCGTTGGGACCGCAGGAGGCCACCATGCCTACGTGGCCAATACGTGAGCTGTGTTTGTCTCTACCCTTAAAGAAAAGCAAATCACCGGGTTTTACCTCCGTTAAAGGAATGGCTTTTACCTCTTGGCCCATGGCAGAAGAGGTGCGTGGCAACAAAACCTGGTGACTTTTATAGATGTATTGCAAAAACCCACTGCAGTCGAAAATACCGCCATCAGGTCTTGGAGATCGGTACTTTCGGCCAATAAATTCCATACCGGAAGAGATGATGCTATCGGCTTTACTCCACAAATTGCCTTGTGGCGCGACCGAAAGTTGCCCCAAGTGCATTTGTCCCCACATGGAGAGGGGGAGAAAAAGCATAGCAAATTGAGTTAGTAACCGATTCATCAGCACGCAAAAATACGCATTTGGAAGCAGCAAATAACGGCTGGAGGACCTGAGCCTTGAAGCAAAAAAGGAGGCTAAAGCCGCCTCCCTTGTTTAAGATGTCCTGAAGGGCTTATTGAACCTTGAAAATTTTATGGACTTTGGTTCCCTCATTGGTATGGACCATGACCATATACACGCCATTGTTGTAGCCACTGAGATCGAACTCCGCTTGGTTGTTTTTGGCTTGAACATCGCCAACTATGCGTCCTGAGAGGTCATACACTTGAACACTGCGGAGCAGAATTTCGCCTACCGTTACCACGGTTGCTTTGGAAGCTACCGGATTGGGGTAAATGCCAATCTCAGAGATGGTAGTATTGCCCGTATTGCTCACCGGATTCGAAGGTGTTTCGTCTTCGGATTCGGTGGATGTTCCGGAATTGTTGTTGCCGTTATCGGAGCCAGCCCCACCCTCATCCAGGTTGCTGTTTGAGGCTGCAAAACGTTGGGTAAAGGTTACATGGTCGTTGTTGTTGTTTCCTTCGGAGCGGACGCCTGTAATGTTGTCGATACCCACAATAACCCAAGGTTCATCGATTAGTACTTTTCCACTGGATGGGATTACGCCATCAAATTCGAACAGGATGGTAACTCCACCAGGAACGATTTGCTTGGCTACTAAATTCCATTCGGAATGGGAGGGAAATTCGATGTGCACTGCGTCGGGGCTTTGGCAAGGGATATGCACCCTCATTTGATTGCCTTGCACTTCGCCGCGTACCATTACGGATTGCTTTCCTTTACCGGGCCCATTGGCAGCCTGTAGTGCGTTTCCCGTTACAAGGGAAAAAATAAAGAGGGCGTAAATCAAAGGTTTCATAGGCGCACGGTTTGGACTGCTTAATATCAAATTTACCATTTCATATTCAAAATTCAAAGTGGAGTACAGATTTGTTGTGTGGTTTATCAGGAATTTTTTTATTGGATTTAAGTTTAAAAATGTTGTATGCCAGAGCTTTAATATTTTTTTTATCAACATTTATCAGGCAATATGTGCCGAAAAAAACGCATCATTTGTGTCAAATTTCCGTTAAGTTCGTAGAGACAGAGACCGCAACATTATGCAAAAAAGCAAGCCCATACGAATCCTACAAAGCTTTGATGCTCAAGAGTGGCGAGAGTTTGACAAGTTTATTCGGTCGCCCTTTTTCAACAAAAACGAGTCGCTCATTTCGCTGTTTTCTTACCTAAAAAAAGAGCAGCAAAACTTGGAAGGGCCGGCGATAGACCGAGAAAAAATTTGGCAAAAAACCTTTGGCAAGACGGCCTTTGAAGAAGCCAAGCTGCGCTATGTTTTTTCCGACTTAGCCAAGCTGCTGGAACGCTTTATTGCCGTTCGAGAGCTGGACAAAAACAAACTGCGGCATAATCAGCTATTGTTGGAATACTACAGCAGCAAGGACATTGAAAAGTATTTCAATCAAATCTTTGATGACTCCCAAAAATTCCTTCAAAAAAACCCAGCCCGCGACTCGGAATTTTACTTCAGAAACTACCTTATAGAAGAGCAGCACTATTCATACTCCTCTGTGAAGCGCGACAAATCGCTCGATCAAGTGCTCCAAGACACCGCCGACCATTTGGATTTGTATTACCTGAGCAAAAAGCTAAAGTTGCTTTGCGAAATGCTCACCCGACAAAACTTTTTGAATTCGGAATACACCACGCGGCTCAGGGAGGAGATTATGGTTCATTTAAGAGACACGGACTATAGCAACCACCCGGCCATTGAAATATACCATTTGGTGCTGCTCACCTTGGTTGAGGAGCAAAACGAAAGCCATTTTAACAAGCTGATTCAACGGCTCAATGAATACCCCAAATTTTTTGGTCCGGAAGAGCTGCGCGATTTGTATTTCTTAGCCCAAAACTATTGCACCAAAAAAATAAACCAAGGCCATCGAAGCTACCTGCGGGACTATTTCAACCTATCTCAGTTGCTTCTTGAAAAAGACTTGGTGTACGAAAACGGGTACATTCTTCCCTCCTCTTTTAAGAATATAGTTACGGTTGGTTTGCGTTTGGAGGAATACGATTGGGTCGAAAACTTTATCTATACTTACAAAAACAAGCTGGCGCCCAAGTACCGCGAAAATGCCTTCACCTACAACCTGGCCTGGCTGCATTTTTTTAAAGAGGAGTACCGCAAAACCCTTCGTTTGCTTAGCCATGTGGAGTACATGGATGTTTATTACATTCTTGACTCCAAGATTTTATTGCTCAAAACCTATTTTGAGCTGGAGGATGTAGATGCTTTTTTTTCGCTATGCGATAGCTTTTACGTGTATTTGAGGCGGAACGAACTTATATCGGCCTACCAAAAAACCATTTGCCTCCATTTTGTAAAATACGTGAAACGGCTGATGCGCGCCCGCTTGGGCGACAACCGCGCCAGCCAGGGACTTCTGTCCGAAATCAGAGA
>CAZJFM010000093.1:0-1102 GCA_964545365.1 uncultured Candidatus Competibacteraceae bacterium
TGAATGATGAATGGTGAATGATGAATGATGAATGGTGAATGATGAATGGTGAATGATTGTTTTTTTGGGCGCCTTATCCTGCTGTCAGCGGTAGTGCCGCGTCTCCGGCCCACGGTCTGCGGCCGCTGCGGGGTCTTCGTTCCTCAGCCTCCTCACTTGGCCGCATACCGGGGCCGGAACCGCGTCAGCTACCTGCTTCCATCAGGGGCGTGGTTTACCTAAACTGCTTTTATCGCTGACCAAAACCATTCATCCCACTTTTTCTTCCTCATTTACCCTTCCTCATTTTTCTTTTACTTTCCGCCCTCCTATTCATAAGATAATTCCATATCTTTATAGTGTAAAAATAAACTGGGAAATGACAAACACCATTAAATCGAAAAGCTTTGGTTTCGGTATTTCTATGGTTTTGCTCTGCAAAAGATTAACCAAAGAGCATAAAGAGTTTGTATTATCTAGGCAAATATTGCGTTCAGGCACAGCCATTGGCGCCCATTATAGAGAGGCTGAATATGCAGAAAGCAAAGCAGATTTTATACACAAAATGGCAGTCGCCCAGAAAGAGTGTAATGAAACGCTCTACTGGCTGGAGCTACTAAAAGCAACAAACTACATATCAGAAACAGAATTTGAAGAATTCTACAAACAAGCCAATGAATTGATGAGAATAATTACCCGAATCATCAAAACAGCCAAAGCCAACAAGCAAGGCACAAAACTTTAACCATATAATCATCCATCATTCAGTGACCAGGGCACCCCGCCTTTACTTTATCATTGAGAGGCGGGAAGCATCCGGTCTTTACTCCATCATTTATCATTCCGGCCCGGATGCTGTAAAAAGCCCGGAAAACAAAGCCTTAGAGCGGTGTGGGAGGCGGAGGCGGAGCGCAGCAAGCCCACGCACTCCTCACCGCTGTTAGGCTTTGTTTGAGGACTTGCAACAAGCAGCCGGAAATGCCGGCCAAAAACCAATCTTCATCATTCACCATTCATCATTGGGAGAGGGAGGCATTCCGCCTCAACCACATCATTCATCATTAATCATTCACCATTGGGAGGCGGAAGGCATTCCGTCTCAACCACATCATTCATCATTAAT
>CAZJFM010000093.1:1202-7137 GCA_964545365.1 uncultured Candidatus Competibacteraceae bacterium
TTCACCATTGGGAGGCGGAAGGCATTCCGTCTCAACCACATCATTCATCATTAATCATTCACCATTGGGAGGCGGAAGGCATTCCGTCTCAACCACATCATTCATCATTAATAATTCATCATTGTGAGACAGGAGGCATCCCGTCCCTACCTCATCATTTATAATTCACCATTCACCATTGATCATTCACCTTTTATAACTCATCTACGTTTCCTTGTACTGCATTATTCGATACCTTTGTGCCAAAGCTTAAGCCAGCAATGCCGGAGTTTGAATTCCACACCATAGAAGAGGCCCTAGAAGATATTCGTCAGGGTAAAGTTATTATTGTTGTTGACGACGAAGACCGCGAAAACGAAGGAGACTTTGTTACCGCAGCGCGCAACATTACCCCCGAAATCATCAATTTCATGGCTACCCATGGCCGTGGATTGATTTGTGCCCCGCTCATTGAGGACCGCTGCGAAGAATTGGGCCTTGAGCTTATGGTTACCGACAATACGGCCTTGCATCAAACCCCGTTTACCGTTTCGGTAGATTTAGGTGGGAAAGGGGTTACCACCGGTATTTCGGCCAGCGATAGAGCCAAAACCATTTTAGCGCTTATTGACCCCAAAACCCAACCGGAAGATTTGGCCAAACCCGGACATATATTTCCGCTCAAAGCCCGAAGAGGTGGGGTATTGCGTAGAACCGGACATACCGAGGCTACCATTGACCTTTCTCGTTTGGCAGGTTTTGAACCGGCCGGTGTGTTGGTCGAAATCATGAACGAAGACGGCACCATGGCTCGTCTGCCTGAACTTTTTGAAATTGCTCGAAAGTTTGCGCTCAAAATCATTTCCATTGAAGATTTGGTGGCCTACCGCATGCAGAAAGAATCCTTGATTGAGGAGGAAGTTGCGGTTCAGATGCCCACCGAATATGGCGATTTTAAATTGGCGGCCTTTAAGCAAGTAACCAACGATCAAATCCACTTAGCCTTGGTTAAGGGAGACATAAAACCCGATGAACCGGTGCTGGTGCGTGTGCACAGCTCTTGCATGACCGGCGATATTTTTGGTTCTTTCCGCTGCGATTGTGGTCCACAATTGCATGCGGCCATGGAGCAGATTGAGGCCGCCGGAAAAGGCATTTTGCTGTATATGAATCAAGAGGGGCGCGGTGTAGGCTTGGTGAATAAACTCAAAGCGTATAAGCTGCAAGAAGAGGGTATGGATACCGTTGAGGCCAACCTAAGTTTGGGCTTACCCATGGATGCGCGCGATTACGGTGTAGGTGCTCAAATACTTCGGGCCTTAGGCGCTTCAAAGTTGCGCTTGCTCACCAATAATCCCAAAAAGCGGGCAGGTTTGCTCGGCTACGGTTTGGAAGTGGTGGAGAATGTGCCATTGGAAATTCCGGCCAACGAACACAACGCCAAGTACCTTAAAACCAAGCGCGACAAAATGGGGCACCTGCTTCGCCAATTAGGGCACTAAGCTGCAGGCCCGGAGCTATAGGTCTCCCCAAGCTTTTGTTTTTTCTTGGCCTTTGCTTCACAAAAGCAGGGCAACATTTGTTTTCTTTGCATGGTGAATTCCTCAAAAAAAGGCCGAGCCCTCGATTGGAACCTGTTGATGCGGGTGCTGTCCTTTACCAAATCCTTTCGAAAGGTATTTTTGCTGACGGCTTTTTTAACCGTTTTTGCCGCCCTAATTAGTCCCATTCGGCCGTATTTGATTCAATATACGGTAGACCACTTTGTATTGCTGGGCGACCTGAACGGTTTGGCTATCATGACCGTCATTATGGTCGGCACTTTGGTGCTTGAATCCTTGGTGATGTATGCCCAAACCTATTATTCCGGTTGGGTGGGGCAAACCGTAATTCGTGACATTCGCTCCCGTTTGTTTGGGCATTTGCTCAACTTTAGGCTGGGTTATTTTGACCGCAGTCCCATAGGAACTTTGGTTACACGGGTCATTAATGATTTGGAAACGGTAGCCAATATTTTTTCGGAGGGTTTGCTGAGCATTGCCGGAGATTTACTCAAGCTCATCATCGTTTTGGCTTGGATGTTTGCCATATCGCCCACCATGACGCTTATTTCCTTAATCCCCGTTCCCCTGCTCATTTTGGCTACTTGGATGTTTAAAAACGGCATACGAAAGGCCTTTAATGAGGTGCGCAATGAGGTCGCCAATCTCAATGCTTTTGCCCAAGAGCACATCACCGGTATGAATTTGGTGCAGGCTTTCAACCGTCAGGATGTGGAGCAAGAAGCCTTTGAGCGAATCAACAAACGTCACCGCAAAGCCCACATCAAATCGGTGTGGTACTACAGCGTGTTTTTTCCTGTGGTAGAAGTATTGCAAGCCATTTCCATAGCCTTGGTGGTGTGGTGGGGAGCCAGGGAAATCATGACGCATCCCAATGCCGGATTGCAACCCGGAGCTATTTTCTCCTTTATTCTTTGGATTTATATGCTTTACCGACCCATGCGTCAATTGGCCGATCGTTTCAATACGCTACAAATGGGTATGGTGAGCTGCGAGCGGATTTTCGACCTACTGGACCGGGACGAATCCATGCCGGATAAGGGAACCACGCCTTTGGAACAGGTGAACGGCCATATTCGTTTTGAAGCGGTGCATTTTGAATACCTGCCCGGTGAGCCCGTGTTGCGGGGCATTGATTTGGATATTCAACCCGGAGAAAAAATTGCGATTGTAGGTTCCACAGGCTCGGGTAAATCCACCCTAATTCAATTGCTTACCCGCCTTTACGAAACCAAGGAAGGCTGCATTCGTTTGGATGGAAAGGACATACATGCCTATCCGTTGAGCCGACTGCGGCAAGCCGTAGGTATGGTTTCTCAGGACGTGTTCTTGTTTTCCGATACCCTGGCCAACAACATTCGCTTGTACCAGCCCGACATTAGTTTGGAGCAAATTCAAGCTGCCGCCGAGGAAGTAGGCGCCCAGAGTTTTATTGAGCGTTTGCCGGGGGGATTGCAGTTTCAAGTAGGCGAGCGCGGTGCTGCCTTATCGGTAGGCCAGAGGCAACTCATTGCCTTTATTCGTGCCTGTGTGTTCAATCCGGCAGTTTTGGTGCTTGACGAGGCCACCAGTTCCATCGATTCAGAATCGGAGGCACTCATACAACAAGCTACGGAGCGGATAACCAAGGGTCGAACCAGCATCATAATTGCCCACCGCTTAAGTACAGTGGTAGATGCCGACCGAATTTTGGTTATGGACCGTGGGCGCATTGTTGAGTCTGGAAGCCATAGAGAATTGTTGGCACAGGAAGGGGCCTACAAACGCCTGTTTGAATTGCAATTTGCTGTGGAATCATGAGTGCTGCGCGTTTTTTCCCCGGACAATGGGTTAGTCTTCGGGACGAAGCGCGAAGGGTGCAAGTTGCAAAAGTAGATAAGCAAGGCGTTTGGGTAAAACTGGAGGACGATTGGGAAGTGCCTTTTGCTCCGGAAGAATTGATTCCTGAATCCGGGCCAAAACCAAAGAAAGGGCGGGATTTATCAAGTCCCGAACCACCAATGGCTTCACAGAGTGAAGGTGTTAGGCCTGTAAGTCCCACCAAGGAGGACAATAAACATAAAAAGACCAACCAAAACTCCCCAAGCACGCAATTTCCACCGCCATTTCCGGAGGATTGGACGCCCAAGCACTACATTCCAAGACGGCGGGATCCCGAAGCCTTTGTACCCAATAAAGACCATATCAAACCAAAACCTAAGAAAAAGAGTAAAAAGCAAGAGCGTCCAGAAATTGACCTGCATTTACCGGCCTTGGTGGGGAAAGGCCCATGGCCCAAACCCCAAGAGGCCCTGAATTATCAATTGGATGCCTTGGTTGCCTTTTTGGAAGAAAGTCGAGCCAAGAAGCACAAAGAAGTGGTGGTGATTCACGGTGTTGGGGAAGGCATATTAAAAGCGGCAGTGCGGGAATATCTGGAGCATGTGCACTGGACCGAGGCTATGGATGCTCCCATGCGTCAATATGGCGATGGAGCTACTTTGGTGCGGATATTTGGGGGGTAAATCGGTTGATAAACATCACCCATTATTCGCCATTCATCATTAAGAGACGGGAGGCATCCCGTCTTTACTTCATCCTTTATCATTCACCATTGAAAGACGGGAGGCATCCCGTCTCTACCTCATCACTCATTATTCACCCTTCCCCTCTAAAATCCGAAAAATCAGCCCGCTCTCCCTTGGCTCTTTCCTCTGGACTCTTGTATTTAAAGAAAAAGTTGAGCCAAATGAGTCGGGAAAGGCGAAAATTGAAAGGTACGGTGAGCAAAATGGCACCTCCGATGCCACCAATGTACACCCATTCGCTATCCCAGCCGTAAAAGGGAAACAGCACCACAAATACCGCGATGGAGACGGCGGTGGTCAAGGCATAGGAGACGTAGCTGGCGCCGAAATAAAAGCCGGGTTCGGGTTGGTAATTTAGTCCACAATGGGCGCAGCGTTTGTGCATAGACAAATAGCCTTTGCCTTTGAGCAGGGAGCGTTCTTGAAAAACGGCCCCTTCGTGGCAGCGCGGACAGCGTCCCCGCATGATTGAAAACATTTTGGTTCCTTTTACCAGCATGCTGCAAAGGTAGGCCAAAGCCCGGAAGGCTTGGTAACTTTTGGCACCAAGTCCAAATTAGGCGAGTACTTCCGAAACCTTTTGGGCGGCTTCTTCCAGCAAAATGGCAGAAAATACTTTTAGGCCGGACTCATCGATGATTTTCTTGGCTTCCTCGGCATTGGTTCCCTGCAAACGCACAATGATGGGCACTTGAATGGACCCCATGTTTTTGTAGGCATCTACAATACCCTGAGCCACGCGGTCGCAGCGTACAATGCCGCCAAAGATATTCACCAAAATGGCCTTTACGTTATCGTCTTTTAGGATGATTCGGAAAGCCTGTTCTACTCTTGCGGCGTCGGCGGTTCCGCCTACGTCCAAGAAATTGGCAGGTTCTCCGCCGGAAAGCTTAATAATGTCCATGGTGGCCATAGCCAAGCCTGCGCCGTTGACCATACAGCCTACATTTCCATCCAATTTAACGTAGTTGAGGTGGAATTTTCCGGCTTCTACTTCGGTTGGATCTTCTTCGCGGGTATCGCGCATGGCGGCTAAATCGGGATGGCGGAAGAGGGCGTTGTCGTCCAAGTTGACCTTTGCGTCAACGGCCAGAATTTTGTCGTCGCTGGTTTTGAGTACCGGGTTTATTTCGAACATGGAAGAATCAGAACCTTCGTAGGCCTTGTAAAGCGCATCGGTGAACTTAACCATTTGCTTAAAGGCCTGACCGCTAAGCCCTAAATTGAAGGCAATGCGTCGAGCTTGAAAGCCTTGAAGTCCCACCGATGGGTCGATTTCTTCTTTGAAAATCTTTTCGGGAGAGCTTTCGGCCACCTCTTCAATGTCCATTCCACCTTCGGGGGAGTACATAATGATGTTGCGTCCCGTGGCACGGTCGAGCAAAACGGACATATAGTATTCTTCGGGCTTATTTTCGCCGGGATAATAAACGTCTTCGCAAATGAGCACCATGTGCACGTCTTTTCCTTGTGCGCCGGTTTGTTTGGTGACCAAGTTCATGCCAATGATTTGTTCGGATAGGCTACGCACCTCGTCCAAGCTTTTGGCGAGTTTGATGCCGCCACCTTTTCCACGGCCACCGGCATGCACCTGAGCTTTAACCACCCACCAGCCGGTGCCGGTTTCTTCTTGCAGTTTTTTGGCGGCTTCTACGGCTTCGTCCGGGCTGTTCGCCAAGATACCGTGTTGAATGCCAACTCCGTAAGAGCTCAGAATGTCTTTTGCCTGATATTCGTGAATGTTCATGGTCTCGTTTGTTTGCCCCGCAAAAATAACTCAGCCGAACGGCTATGCCAACCCTTTGAGGAAAAAAAGAAGAAGAAAGA
>CAZJFM010000094.1:0-7008 GCA_964545365.1 uncultured Candidatus Competibacteraceae bacterium
AAAGACGCAACATCTTGCGTCTCATACGGTAAAGACGGAATGCCTTCCGTCTCTCACGACGAAGTAAAGACGCAACATCTTGCGTCTCATACGGTAAAGACGGAATGCCTTCCGTCTCTCCATGACCCGCCCCCCCCGTCTCCGTTTGGCACGTTGTGTGTCCACAACATTAGGCGCCCAAACACCCCTCCTCCCAAAACCCACCTTTCCTTACCTTTGCATATGCCAAAACGATTTTTAATAACGGCTGCTTTGCCCTACGCCAATGGTCCGCTCCATTTGGGGCACTTGGCCGGGGCTTATTTGCCCGCCGATAACTACGTCCGCTACCTGCGCCTGCATGGCCATGAGGTGGCCTTTGTCTGTGGCTCCGACGAGCATGGCGCCGCCATTACGCTCAGGGCGCGCAAAGAACAAGCTTCTCCACAGGATATTGTAGATAAGTACCATCAAATCAATGGACAAGCCTTTCGGGACTTTGGAATTTCGTTCGATATTTTTCACCGTACCACCGACCCGCTCCACGTCCAAACAGCTTCTGAATTCTTTTTGGAACTGCATAAAAAAGGGGTATTTCAGCTCCAAGAAAGCCAGCAATTCTACGACGAAAACGCCGGAATGTTTTTGGCCGATCGCTACATCAAAGGCACTTGTCCGGTGTGTGGACATACCGAAGCCTATGGCGATCAATGCGAAAAGTGCGGCTCTTCTTTAAGTCCCAACGATTTAAAAGATCCGATATCGGTGCTGAGCGGGGCCACGCCTATAAAGAAATCGACCAAGCACTGGTATTTGCCCATGGAACAATACCAAGACTGGATTCGCGCGTGGATTGAAACCGGCAGCTACGAAGGCATGGAGCCGCCGGTGCAAGCCCACGACCCTGCCGCCTGGAAAAGCCACGTTAAGGGCCAATGCCTCAGCTGGCTCAACGAGGGGCTGCGGCCCAGGGCCATGACCCGCGACTTGGATTGGGGCATTCCCGTGCCGCTTCCCGACGCTGAGGGCAAGGTGCTCTACGTCTGGCTGGACGCGCCCATCGGCTACATTTCGGCCACCAAAGCCTGGGCACAAAGCCAAGGCAAGGACTGGAAAGACTTTTGGTGCTCACCGGACAGCACCTTGGTGCATTTTATTGGCAAAGACAATATTGTGTTCCATTGCATCATTTTCCCCATGCTCTTGCGCGCCCACGGCGGTTTGGTGCTGCCCGAAAATGTGCCGGCCAATGAGTTTTTGAACTTGGAAGGCGCCAAAATTTCCACCAGCCGCAACCATGCGGTGTGGCTGCACGAATACCTGGAGGAATTCCCTCAAAAACGCGACGAGCTAAGGTATGTGCTCACCTCCATTGCTCCCGAAACCGGCGACAGCGAGTTCACCTGGGCCGATTTCCAAACGCGGGTCAACTCAGAGTTGGTTGGCATTTTGGGCAATTTGGTGCACCGTGTGTTGGTGCTGCACCATAAATACTTTGAGGGCATCACCGATCGGCCCCTTTCCTGCGGACACGCACCCACCGAAAAGGCGGTGGCAAGCATGTACGACGATTTGCAGCTGCACATGGAAGCCCACAAGCAACGCCAAGCCTTGCAGGCGGTGATGCAGTTGGCGCGCCACGGCAACCGCTACCTCACCGAAATGGAGCCTTGGAAGCTGTGGAAGACCGACCCGGTCGCAACCCGCGAGGTGTTGGAGGACATGCTGTACCTGTTGGCGCATCTTTCCTGCGGTTTGCAAGTGTTTTTGCCCGATACGGCAAGCAAGCTGCAAGCCATGCTGGGCTTGGAAGGCCCCATCCCTTGGGACCGCGAATTGATTTGGGATAAGGGACACGCCCTTCAAACCCCGGAAATTTTGTTTCAAAAAATCGAAGACGAGGCCATGGAAGCCCAAAGGGCCAAGCTCGCTTCCAAAGCAACTGCCAACGCAGCCCAAGCCAAGGATTCGGAAAGTAAACCTACGGTAGAGATGCAAGAGGCCAAAAGCGAAATTCAGTTCCCGGATTTTGCCGCCATGGACATCCGCGTGGCCACCATTTTGGAGGCCGAAAAAGTGCCCAAAGCCGACAAACTCCTCAAGCTTTTGGTCGACACCAGCCTGGACAAACGGGTGGTGGTTTCCGGCATCGCCGAGCATTTCCAAGCCGAAGATTTGCCCGGCCAAAGGGTCTGCGTACTGGTCAATTTGGCCCCCCGCAAGCTACGTGGCATCGAAAGCCAAGGCATGATATTGATGGCCGAAACACCGGATGGCAAGCTACGCTTTGTCGCACCGGACGGCGACGTAGCCAACGGAAGCGTGGTGGCCTAAAAACGGCTGCTTCCGCTTTTTTGATGGATGGATGGATTTATTTGGGCGGCCGGGCGCGCCCTCCCTCCAAGTCCTCGTCCGGGAAGCACGCTTGGCTAGGGCCTACGGGGTCCCCTACTAAAGATTAGGGGCCTCCGTGGCCCAAGCCAAGCGGCGTCCCGTCCTCCGGGCTTTCCGTGCCGGTCGCTGCCGCAAGAGATCATCTTCCAAAGGAAATACTTTAGGTTGAATTGATTGGTCTAAGTGGTATACGCGGAGTTGAATAGCACGTAGTCGGTGGTGAGGTCGCTGCCCCAAGCCGTGGCTTCTTCCGGACCTTCGCCCGCCACCAAAGGTTTTGTGTCTTTCGGAGCGCGATTTTTTTTTGGCCCAGGGACCGGTACGGAAAGCCCCCGGAAACCAAAAGCCATGCCTGCGGGAGCGCGGGCGTGGCGCGCAGCAAACGCCCCGGGCGACCGGCAGGCATGAGCTTTTGGTGACGGGGCTTGGAGGGAGGGCCCGGTGCTTGCAGGGCCCCAAAGAAATCATAAAAACAAATTTAATCCGGCGAATGCCCTAAGAAGGCTACCTTTGCAAGGCGCGGCCATCGGTCGTTCAAAGGACAGGAATTATGAAGCTTATCAACAAGAAAATTGTGATGGCCAAGGACATAGGCATCCATGGCAATTTGTTTGGAGGGATTTTGATGGCTTGGCTCGATGAGTCGGCGGCGGCTTTTGCGACCGAATTTTGTTGTACGCCCAATATGGTTACTGTGCGTGTGGGGGAGTTGATTTTTAAGAAGCCCTTGAAGTCGGGTCAGCATGTGCGCATTTATGGGCAAGTGGCGCATTTGGGACGGACTTCGGTCACGCTTGACCTGGAAGCGCGCAAATACAGCGTGTACAATGCCGAAGAAACCGTGGTCTGCACCACCAGTTTTACCTTTGTGCGGATAGATGACGATGGTACGCCCACGCCCATTGGCGAATCCGTAAGGCGCAGGCACGAGGAAGGGCAGGCTTAGTCTTTAGGCGCTTTTTTGGCTTTTTTGCTAAAGGAAAAGGTGCGGGTGATGTTGAAGCCAAAATGTATATCGCCATTGTCCCAACGGCCTATGGTTTCGCTCATAAAGCCCATGTCGAACATGGCTTGGGCGTTGGTGAGTTGAAACTGAAATACGTGACCGCCGGTTTCCCAATCCACGCCAATGCTTAGCGCTCCTTGTGGGTCTGCATTGTTGATTTGCGGAATTTCTTGTCCGGGAACCAGCCAAAAATATTCGGCGTTTATGGCCACACGGTTGGAAATTTTGGCTCTGCCTGAAAAGCCCATGACAAAGAAGGTGTTTTGGTCGCGGGTGTCTGGCACCAAGTTTTTATGCACCAAACTTGGGCTAAGCTGAAGCGAAAACCAGGAGTTGAATTTTCTTGCAATCAACAGTTGATGTACATAGGCCAGCCGGCTGCTGAAAAAGTTTTCCTGGTTTGGGTTGGCCCAAGGCATGGTGTTGATGGTCATGGCGTTCACTGAAGTGAGGGTGACCGGAGAGCCGGGCTTGCTTTGTTTTAGGATTTTGGTTTTAAGAAATCCGTCCCAGGTTTTTCCATAGGAAGATCGGCCGAACCCCAGGTTGAACCTTTCCGAAAAGGGCAGGGTGTATTCTAAGCCAATGCGTATGGAGGCTTGGTCCCAGCCAAACATTTCGGAGAATCCGGTATTGATGCGTCCAAATCGGTGTTGAATAATAAAGAGCAGTTCGCCTTTGGCAGGCATTTCTACCGAGTGGCCATTGATGACCCGTACCCCTTTAAAGGTGGCGAAGGCGTATTCCTTTTCTTGTGCAGCGTCGGCTTCTGCTTCCAACTCGTCCAGCAAACTTTGGGAAAAGGCTGTGGTGGAAAAGAGAAAAAAGATACCGAAGGCCCAAGCGGCTAGTGCGGAGTTTTTGCAAACAAGCATGGCGTTAATTGTTGGGGTAACCTTGTTCCACCCACAGGCGGATGTTTTGTAGATCGCAATCCGGAAGTATGGAGCCTCCTTTGGGCATGGGACTGTAGCCGGGGCTATGTTCTATGGCACCAAGAAACCGGTCTTGATTGCTGTCGAGGTATTGTTTGAGGTTGGGATGACCTTCAAAGCTGAGGCCTGCGCCGGCCACATTGGCCACGGCATTGGCGTGGCAGCCGTAGCAGCGGTTGTCCAAAATGGGTTGCACCGTGCTGCTGTAGGTTACCGAGCTGGTATCGCAGCCGGTAGGGGGGTACAATTCTTCTTCTTTGTCGTAATAACAACTTTGGGCAAAGGTTAAGAAAAACAGGGCGAGCCCTGCTAGTGCTGCGATTTTGAGCGAATGCGGCATGAACTTTAGGATTTCAGTGTGGTATTTACCCTTATTTCAATTTCTTCGGCAATGTTGTCTACTTTGTCGTTTTTGATGCCGAATTCGGCCAGTTTAATGGTAAACCGGCATTGGATGGTAAGTTCGTTTCCTTTGCGCACCAAGGTTGCTGGAACGGCAATTTCTTTGGTTTCGCCATGTATGGTGAGTTTGCCTTTGAGCTTAATTTCATGGGTTCCGTCTTTGCGTGCTGCTTCGGGATTTAGCACGGAGCCTTCGAAAGTAGCTTTTGGGAACTTGTCCGAATGCATGTAGTTTTCGTTGAAATGCTCCTGCATGAGGGCTTTTTCGAACTCAAAGCTTCGAACTTGTACCACAAAAGCGATATTGCCTTTGTCCAGGTCAAGGGCAGCCAGGGTTTGGTGGTTAACGGCTTCAATGTCTTCCAGGGCCGCGTCCGAAAAAAAGCTGACTTCGCCGGTTTTGGTGCTGAATTTTTGTGCAGAAAGTCCGAGGGTTAAAGCAAGCGCAAATAGGCTTAGAAGGACATTTTTCATAAGTGCATGTTTAGTTTTGAGGAGCGCCGTCGGCGATCCAATTTAGAATTTGTTGTTGTTCGCAAGCCGGTAATGGGTTTTGGTAGGGCATAACTACAAAACCGTTTCCGGTGATGCTGCCTTCCAAGCTGCCATTGTCGACCAAAGCTTTTACTTGGGTGTATTGTTCAAGAATTATGCCACTTTGTGGATTGGCGCTGTTGTGGCAGCCTTCGCACTTTTGTTTGATTAGAGGTTGAATGGTTCCCGACCAGCTGAATTGGGAGCTGTCGCAATCTTGCTTGCAGGCGCTGTTGGGTGCACCTTGCATCAGCCAAGTGCGGATCAATTCTTTTTCGGCACTCGTGAGTTCAGGGTAGGGTTCGGGAGGCATGCGGTCGTTACCGGTTTCGTTAAGCACTTCCCAAAGCTCGCTGTCAAGCGGGTCGCCTTTTTTAATGATGTCGGAGTTTAAGATGTTGTTGTATCCGTTAAGCCGAACTCCATCAGCAGCCGTTTGGTTGTCGTGGCAACCCGGCATGGCACACTTGGTCAGTAGCAAGGGCTCAATATCCCGGCTAAAGTAAACTTCCTGGTCTTTGCAGGGAGCGTTTGGATCGGGAAGTACATAGGTATCATCGATAGTATGTTTGCAGCCTGCCAAGGATAGTCCAAGGAGTAAGGTAGAGGCAATAATGCGCTTATTCATGAATGCACCGATTTAATGTTAATGTAGGCAACATGTCGTCAAAACCGGGAAGACCTTCGGTATAGCCCGTGTAAATGCCGCGCAGTCTAAGTTCGGTTCCCGGAGTCGGGTCTTTCAAGGCAAAGCCTGCTTCGCCGGAGAAACCGCAAAGAATTTCGGCCTCGGTGGTTACAAAGCTAATTTGTATGGTAGAATCACCGGTGCGTTCGGCGGCACCAACATGGCCATTTAAGGCAACTACTTTGTCAAACAAGCTGTCGTGCATGGTTTCGGGAGCTTCGAAAAAGGCGTTGGCAAATTGCTCGGTTGTTCCTTCAAAGGCCGGATTTTCGTCCAATAGACTGCGGTGGGGTTTGTTCCAAACAAACACATAGATAAGCACTCCGGCAGCTAGAGCAAGTATGAGTAGAATGCCTAATGTCTTTTTTACCATAAACTAGAAGTGAATGTGCTTAAATCAATCATTCAAAGGTATTGAAATTTGAAGTTTATAAGGGAGGTAGGCTCCGAGGAAACAGAATGGTCCGGTCTTTTAGGCTCGGCTTTAAAACGCTTGGGCCCAACAAACATTGCATCCGTTTGTGTGTTTCCATAGCATGGTTGTGTACGATGTAAGTCTGTTTCACCCAAGCATAGTGCAGCAAATAGATCGAACCTATGGGAAGCCATTTACCTGGGTGGAACGTTTGCGCCAAGGCGGTGGGGGAAGTCCGCCCATGCAATGGAATCCGGAGTCTGCTCCCCTGCATGAAAGTCACCCCATGAATTCGGTTGTGGCTCAGCATGAAACAGGGTTTAAAGACAAACGGCAGCTTATGATCAATGCAGAATTACGTCCTAAAGGTTGGTTGCTGCACCTAAATCTGGCGAACCGTAAGTTTTTTGTCTTAGGCGTGGAAGCGGGGCAGTTTAAGCAATTGGAATGGTTGCAACAGGGGCGGCCCGGCGATCCGGTGCATTTGGCTTTGGCGTTTCAGCAGCCCGAACATCGCCTTCAATTGCAATGTAATTTTCATCACCGCCGCCGCATGGAGGCTTTTTTTAAAAAAGTAGCTGAATTGGTGTAGGCCGCCTTGACCCGCTGTCACCACCATTCTGAGACTGTTGACGCGTTGCTATTCTGGCGGCGA
>CAZJFM010000095.1:0-1972 GCA_964545365.1 uncultured Candidatus Competibacteraceae bacterium
GTTGCCGGAGGAGTTATTGGCCTTATTGGCTATGGTTTTCTGTTTGCCGGAGCAAACGATGTTCGGAAGGCCGGAATTTGTTTGAGCAGTGAGGGTGTGGGTTTGGGTGTCCGGTTTTAATCTTGGTGAGAAAAAGCCCAAAGAATTCAAGATTTTTTCCGGCGCGGATGCTGTGAAAAGCCCTGACGCTTTGTTTGAGGACTTGCAGCCAAATTTTTAGGGATGAACTCCCGGGGCATAAGCCACAAAGGAGGGCATTTGTACTTTGGGTAAATCATAGCTCAACGGAACTCCCGGCTCCCATTCTTCTACTTTTCCTCCGGCAGCCAAAACCAGAGCATGGCCGGCGGCTAAGTCCCAAGCCGAAAGGTGTTGAGCCCTTGGATACCATTCGGCTAGGCCGGCGGCAATCCAAGCAAATTTTAGAGAACTTCCGACCCGTTGGGTTGGGCCTTCTTGAGCTTTGGCCCCAAAGTGCTTTTGCATGGCTTTTCCGGAATCCCGGAAATCGCTGCGGCTTGCCAACATGCCTCGTTTTGGCGGAAGGCTTGGCTGCTGCATGTAAGCTTCTTTCAATTCCCAGATATGGTCCATGGGCCAATGCCACAGTCCATGATCTGTCCAGCCCAACCAAGCCCCACCCGGAAAGGTGCTGAGGGCCGGTGCAATCAACAAGCCTAGAACAGGCTTGCCTTGAATTACCAAGGCAATATTTACCGTAAACTCGTTGGTGCGCTTTACAAAATCTCGAGTTCCGTCGATGGGGTCAACTACCCAATACATGGAGGAGGGCTTGTCCCTTTTAAATTGGGCAAAGCTTTCTTCCGTAATCATGGGGATGCCTGTAGGGGCTAAGAGGTCGCGAATGATTTTGTCTGCCTCCATATCTGCCTTGGTTACCGGACTGTCGTCGGCTTTGTAATTCACCTCAAAACCCTTTTGGTAAATTTCCATAATGCGTTCTGACGCGCTTCTTCCGGCCTGCAATATCAAAGGAATCCAAGACTCAATCATAAGACTCTTTTAATCGTTCCTGAGGTCCGTTTAGGTTCATGGACTTTCCTTGAATCCAGGCCCCTTTCATATCAAAGCTTTTGGGTTCAAAGGGACTTCCTTTGCAGAGGAAGAAACTGGCTTCTTTGCCGACTTCAATGCTGCCTATTTGAGCATCCAATCCAAGCACTTTGGCGGGGTGAATGGTAAGCAGAGGAAGGATTTGGGCTTCGGTGAGTCCATAGCGCATTAAACTACCTGCCATGAATCCAAGATTTCGGCCGCCCATGGCCTCCATATCGCCTTCGTAGTCCAGAATTACAGTAATTCCTTCCTGAATTAGATGGAGGGCGTCTTTCCAACGGTGCATGGGGTCGGCATCCGAAGCATAAGGCAATTCCCAAATGCGCGAAAGCACCACCGGAATGTTTCGGGCTTTTAGTTCAGGCAATAAGGGCATAGGGTCAAAGCAATCGACCAAAGCCCAGCGGATGTTGGGTCTGCTATCGAGCCAAGCCATGGCTTCCAGAGCTTCGCGGGCACCTGAAGCGTGAAGCATGAGCAATTGATCGCCTGAAATTACCTTTCGCCATACATCGTAGGCTTGCCCAAGTCGGCCGGCTTGGGCGGCGGCTAAGGTTTCTTCGAGTTGCTGCAAACGCTCTTTACGGAGTTGACTGCGCTTACTCCAAGCCTTATTGGCTGCCGGGTCTCCTTCGATGCGTTCGGGGCTGAAGTCGGGCCAGAATACGTGCAAAGCGGCTTCTTGGGAAAGCGCGGCTTGCGTCCAAGGCTTGCCGTTCAACCGCAAAACGGAGGATTGACCACTAACCAAACCTCCTTTAGGGGTGGATTCTACAAACAAAACTCCATTTTGCACCAAGGTGGGTAGAATACGCGAAGCTGCATTAAAGGCAATACCTGCCCGAACTTCCGGGGTGAAAGGGCCGGTTTCATCGTAGTCCAAGGTGGCACGGAC
>CAZJFM010000095.1:2072-6934 GCA_964545365.1 uncultured Candidatus Competibacteraceae bacterium
GCCATTTCTTTGGCCACCTTATAACCTTCCAACACATGGGTAAAGGTTCGGATGCGGAAACCAAAAGACTCAGCCAAGCGCATGAGCATTAGAATTTCACTGGCCACATAGGAATGGCAGGTGATGAAACGTTTCCCGGCTACAATTTCACGTAAGGCTTCTTCCTGGAAGGAAAATGGCTTTTCCGGATCGTTTTTGAGGGCTTGGATAAACTGTTCCCGCATATAGGTTTCCACTCCCATGCGGGTTTGTGGGTAACGGATCACAAACTTTTCGCCCCAATTGGATTGTTTTACGTTTTCGCCTAAAGCAAATTTGATGAAGGCAGGTGCGTCTTGAATGAGCATTTCTTCTGCCGTGCTGCCCCAGCGCATTTTTACGATGGCCGATTGCCCTCCTATGGGGTTTGCAGATCCATGCAACAACTGTGCAGCGGTTACTCCTCCGGCCAATTGTCGGTAAATGTTGGGGTCTTCGGGATTGAGTCCATCGCGCATGCGCACTTCGGCACTAATGGCATGGCCCGATTCGTTTACTCCATGCCTTAGGGCAATGTGGGAGTGTTCGTCGATGATGCCGGTGGTGAGGTGTTGGCCTTGCAGGTCAATTTCTTCTACCCCCGGGGCCTTGAGGTCTTGGCCCACCGCTTTGATTTTTCCATTGGAAATCCACACATCGCAGTTGGTTTGTATGCCTGCGTCTGTGTTGGTCCAAACGGTAGCATTGCGCAGGACCAGGTCTTGAGCGGTGGGCAAGGAATCTTGAGCGAAACCGAAGGCGTGAAAGGGATAGTAAATGGGCCCGGTGAGTAGTTCCGGCAGGTACAATTTTCTATCGTCGGATAGGGTGTCGGGCTCAGGACGATCGTAGGGTTTGGGAAACTCCTTGCGCTCCAGACGAAGGGTGTGCATTTTTCCTCCGGGTAGCCGTATAATTCCGGTCCAAAGGCTGTCGTTCTTTTGTTGAAGACTCCATTGCACATAGCCTTGAAGTGCTAGCGACTCCATGGTTCCTGAAAGCAAACCGGACTGCCAATTTAGGTTGACCGAAACGCCTTGGGCAGGGTTTGGAAAAAATTCTCCCGCCGGAGCATAAGGGTTTCCTTTGATATCGAAGCGTTTTTGATGGGCAAAATCAAAATCCGGGGCCATAATGGTGTATTGGCCACCAACGATATGGGGAAGCATTTCTTTTTCATAGTACAGGGTTCCCCGAACTACGTGCAAGACCACTTCTGCTTTGGGGTCGCTAAAAATATCGCCGGTGCTTAAAAAAAAGCTGGCTTGCTTTCCGGGTTCCAAGCTTCCCATTTGGCGATCTAAGCCGAGCCATTGTGCGGGAACCAAGGTTAAGGCCTTGAGCAAATACGTTTTACTTGCCCCGGCAGCGTGCAATTTCCGCAAATGAGCAAACAGTTCGCTGCGGCGTTTGCCGGGATACAGGGCAATTTCTTTGCCGAGCCGCTCAAACATGGCAGCTGCCGTGGGGGCCATTTCCCAATGTTTCATGTAGGAAAAGTCACCGCGGTTTGCCAAAAGTGGCTCTTGCAAGTTCAATGGATAGGGCAAGGAGGCAGGAAGGGCTAGCCTGTAGGCATCGCTTAAAAACAAGTCGGGCCGTTGGTAAGCATCTCCGGCGTCCAAATAAATGATATTATGGTCTTTGCCCAGCAATTTATTCCACAATACTAGATCCCACTTGCTCCGGGCTTGCACTAAGGAGCTTCTGTTTTTGGCTTTTCGGTAGGCTTGGAACACCAAGGCGTGTTTGTTTTTTTCCGGATGCTGTGCATACCAGGCCTCGTCCACCAAAAATTGACGGATAAGGGCATTGGCTCCGGGCAAAGAGCTGGGGTAATCTTGGGTGGAGCTGCCTTTGTCAAAAGACCAAGGCAAAAATGCTTCGGAATCCATGACGACCGAAGCTTCCTTTGGAGCTCCTGAAGAAACCAGGGCACCCAGGCCTCCTAAAATGCCGTCGTGGGCATGTACCATTTGGTAGCCAATGCCCAGCTTTCGGGTTTCCTGCCCTTCGCTTTCTTTCACTTTAATTTGGTCTGCCGCCCGTTGGTCCGGCCGAATGGCATCGTTGGTGTAATACAGGTTGGGATCGCGCTTGGTTTCCGGTTGTGGGCCATCTTTGTGTGCCTTGGCAGCTTCGGGTAAACCTAAATTGCTGTTGAGGTCAATAAAGCTGGGGTACAAGTGAAGCCCGGGGGCGCGAATGATTCGAACCCCTTCCGGAAGAGGAGCATTACTTATACGAATGAGTTGTTCGCCTTGAAAAGTTAGTGTGGCGCCGCTCAACTCTTGGCCATTGGGTTGGTGGATGCAGGCACCAACAACAGCAATAGGAACTTGGCTATGGGCTTTGATTGCCGGTTGTTGGGCTTTGGCCGAGAAAACACAGCAAAGGCCAATAAGCCCCATTAAAAAACGTGGATACATGTGGCCAAATTACAAGATTCTCTTAGGATGGGAGCTTTGGATGCGCTAAAAATCCTAAAACTTCTAGTTTGGCCCCCCGGCCGGGCGGAAGACCCCGCTGCGGCAAAGCCCTGGCTTGTGCGCAGAGGACGGGTGTAGCTTTGCGGAACCCGAGCCGAAGCGTTCACAAGCCCGGTTTTGACGCAGTGAGGCTGGAGCCGGGGCCGGATTGGAAGGGGGAATTTCCCTTGGAACCGGGGCCCAAACCTTTGGTGTGAATATGTATTTTTACTAAAAATTCAATGTATGCGTTTTCTTTTTCTTGCTTTGATTTTGACGGCGTCGGCGGTGGCTCAGCGGCCATTTACCTTGGAGGATATTTGGGTGAACTATTGGTTTTTTCCGCGCGGGGCGGAGGGCTTTAATGCCACGGCAGACGGCAAGCACTATTTGGCAGAGGACGATGGCGGTTTGGCCAAATATCGATTCGACGCAGAGGCGCCAGTGGCCGGCTACCGTTTCTCTTTTGAGGGTCGACCTTTAGATGGCTTTGATAGCTACCGTCTTTCGTCGGATGAGCAAAAGGTTTTGTTGGCTACGGAAACGGAGTCGATTTATCGGTATTCGTCGCGGTCGGTGTATTTGGTGGGGAATCTGGCAGATGGAGAGTTGCGGCTATTGACCGAGGGGCAAAAGGTGCGCTATGCGGATTTTTCGCCTGATGGGAAGCATGTGAGTTATGTAAGTGGTAATAATTTGTATATTAAGAGTTTAGAAGACAATACTTTACGTCAAATTACAGAAGATGGAAAAGTCAATTCCATTATTAACGGGGCTTCGGATTGGGTGTATGAGGAGGAGTTTGCATTGGTGCAGGCCTATGACTGGTCGCCCTCTTCTGCCTATTTGGCCTATTTAAAGTTTGATGAGTCCGAGGTTCCGGAGTTTACCATGCCAATGTTTGGCGGTGGTTTGTATCCGGAAAACTATGTGTTTAAATACCCCAAAGTGGGCGAAAAGAATGCCGAGGTGAGCGCTTGGGTCCATCACGTGGCTTCGGGGAAAGCGGTACAGGTGTTGCTTCCTTCCGGTGTGGAGTATTTGCCGCGGCTTTGGTGGACGCCCGACGACCGCCTGGTGCTCTTGGTGATGAACCGACTGCAAAACCACATGCGTTTGCTTTTGGCTGATCCGGAAAGCGGTAGTACGCGAGTTATTTGGGAGGAGCGCAGCGATACGTATTTGGAGCTGCCCGAGGACCCGGTGTTTTTGGCCGGTAGCAGCCGCTATTTGCTCACCAGCGAAAAGAGCGGTTTCAAGCATTTGTATGTGAACGATTTTGAGAAACAAAGCTCAGAGGCTCTAACAGAAGGTGCTTGGGAGATTCGCGACTTTTTGGGTTTTCATGAAGGAAGGAAGGAGGCGCTGTATACCTCCACCGAAACCGGTTCCATGGAAACGCAGTTGTTTGCAGTAAATTTGAAGGGCAAGAAACGGCAAATTACGAAGGCGCCAGGTACCCATGACATTTCCTGGAGTGGCGATTATTTTGTGGACAACTACAGCCGTGCGCATGCGCCTTACCGAGCTGGGCTCTATGATTTGGACGGAAATGAGTTGAGGGTGCTCAACCAGGAGGCTTACGATATATACCAAAAGTTGTATAATAAGCAGCTGCAGTTGAAACCTCCGGTTTTTTTCTCAGCCCCCGCTGCGGATGGAAGTTCATTGAATGCTTTTGCGATTTATCCGCCCAATTTTGATTCCAGCAAGACCTATCCGGTACTCATGTATGTGTACGGTGGTCCCGGAAGTCAGGAGGTTACGGATGGTTGGATGGGGCCCAACTACGGATGGTTTCAATACCTGAGCACACGTGGCGTGGTGGTGGTTTGCGCCGACAACCGTGGCACGGGAGGTCGAGGCAAGGCCTTTCGCGACATCACTTACGGTCGTTTGGGCGAAATAGAGACCCGCGATCAATTGAGCGTGGCGCGCTGGCTGCAAGCTAAGCCTTGGGTCAAAGACGATGCCATAGCCATGTTTGGCTGGAGTTATGGCGGTTACATGACGGCCTTGTGTACCTTTCAGGGGAGCGATGTGTTGAGCGCGGGAATCAGCGTGGCGCCGGTTACCAATTGGAGGTTTTACGACAACATTTATACCGAGCGCTATATGGGGACCATGGAAACCAATCCCAAAGGCTTTGATAAGCAAGCACCCATTCGATTTGCGGATAAACTTGAGGGAGATTTCTTGTTGATTCACGGTAGTGCCGACGACAATGTGCATTGGCAAAACACGGCAGAGTTGAGCATGGCCTTAATTCAGGCGAACAAGGACTTTGAGCAATTTATTTATCCGGACAAGAACCATGGCATTTATGGCGGGAATACGCGGCTGCATTTGTACCGAATGATGACCCGGTTTTTGGAG
>CAZJFM010000096.1:0-6731 GCA_964545365.1 uncultured Candidatus Competibacteraceae bacterium
TCAACGTACAATGACATTCGCGACTGGCTCAGGAGAGAAAGAAGCGGTAAGGAAGCCGAAGAATCAAATATTGATTGGGATGATGTGGTCTTTGAAGTTGACTTGCTCAAATCCCAGGAAATAAATCTAGACTACATACTGGAACTAATCTTTGAACACAACAAGAAAACGAAGGACAAAGCTTCATTAATTGAAGAAATCAGAAGGGTTATTCGTGCGAGTATCGGAAACAGAGCCAAGGAAAGTTTGGTGGTGGGTTTCATCAATGAGACAGAACTTGATTCCATTCAGGACAAGGCGAGCATTATTGATGCTTTTTTCACCTATGCACAAGGGAAACAGAAAGCTGAGGCAACCGAACTAATCAAAGAAGAAAATTTGAATATGGAAGAAGCAAAGCGATATATCTCTACGTCATTAAGGCGAGAATATGCAAGTGAAAATGGAACTGAACTGAATGCACTATTGCCAAAAATGAGTCCGTTGAACCCTCAGTATCTGACGAAAAAACAAAGTGTATTTCAAAAGATATCTTCGTTTGTAGACAAATTTAAAGGTGTTGGAGGGCAGATATAATCCCTAACACAAAGCACACATATTGGTAAGTTGCACAAGCCGCCCCGCAATCCAAAACTTGGCAAAGAGTGTGCTTTTCCAACCCGAGGAAAGAGAAATTTTAAAAAATGCCCCACCGCACAGGAAGACATAGAAAATGAAGACTGAAACGAAAAGAAAAATAAAGCACGAACGCACAACATTGTGTATAAGCAATAGCGGGTTTAGTGCTATTTTGAAACATAAAATTATAAATCGAAGGTCGGTGCTATTGGACAGTTTAGTGGCTTGAATTCCGCTACTGCACATACACGCAAAACGTTACCCCTCTCCCTAAGATTTCCCGTCACTCAGGATCCCCCCCCCCCCCGGGCGCTAAACCCCCTTGTTTAAGACGATCCCCGCGTGAGGGATAGCAGCGGAAAGCCCACAGCGAGGAACGAGCGAGGACTTGCAGCGGATAGCCCGACCCTTTAGGGGCACGCCCAAAAATCAAATTTTCTTCGCTTGTTGCTTCTCCATTATTTTGGTTTAACTTTACGGCTAGTTCTTTAAACATACATCAAGTATCAACCGATGTTGGTTGCACCGAAAGGTGCATGAAAAGGGAATCGTGTGAAAATCACGAACTGTCGCGCAACTGTAAGTAACCTCAAGTTTGCGGCCCTCGATATCCACTGCTCCGGCGGGAAGGATGGCCCCAAACGTTACAAGTCAGGAGACCTGCCTTCATCGTATAGACAATGCTTTCGCGGTTTGAAGCTTTCGGTCTGGTTGGCGTTTGGGCAATTGCCCCTGCCTAGCTGTATTCATTCCACTGCATTGCCATGCTTGCTGCCCTTTTGGAATGAATATGCACCGTTTCCCTCACATTGTCGCTCTTTGGTTTTGCCTTGCGCTTACGGGGATTTCCTTTGCCCAATCCATTCCTTCCGATTCAGCCATCGCGCTTCCCGAAACTCAAATCCTTGCCGATCGCATCAAACATAGCCATGCCGGACTAAATACCAGTACTTACGACTCCCTGCTTCAAGCCTATCCCCAAGGGAATTTGGCCGATTTCCTGACCCGGGAAAGCCCCATGTTTATCAAATCCTATGGCTTGGGTTCTTTGGCTACCACGGCTTTTCGAGGCGGTAGCGCCTACCATACCGCCGTGCTTTGGAACGGCATTTCGCTGTCTAGTCCCATGAACGGGCTGTTGGACCTCTCCCTGGTTCCCTTGGCCGCCGCCAAGCATTTGGAACTGCAACATGGAGGCTCTACCGCCTTGTTTGGCAGCGGTGCGGTGGCCGGAGTCCTCAAGTTTTCCAGTCAACCTTCGTTAGGGCAGGGCTTTAGCCTGGAGGCCGACCTGTCCGTGGGTAGTTTTTCCGACTTTCGGCAAGAGCTGGGCGCAACTTGGAGTAAAAAGAGATTTGCTTCTTCGCTGCGCATATTTCACGCTTCGGCGCAAAACGATTTTAGCTTCACCAACCCCTATTTGGGCAACGAACGGAGCCGTCAAACCCATGCCGAGCTGAGGAATCTGGGGCTGGTTACCGACCATATTTGGTCGCCCGGAAAGGGACATAGCCTGAGCTTAAACGCTTGGCTGCAGCGTACCGAGCGTAACCTGCCGCCGACTTTGCTGCAAAGCATAAGCCGGGCAAAGCAAGAAGACCAGGCCCTGCGTCTGCATGCCGCCTGGAAGTACCAAAAGGGCCCTTGGGAGACCCACCTGCGCACGGCCTATGTGCATGAAACGCTTTTGTATCAAGATTCCTTGTCCGACATCTATAGTTTGAGCCTAAGCCATCAATGGATTAACGAGGCCGAGGCCAAGGTGCAGCTTCACCCCAACCACAGCCTGCAAATGGGCTGGCATGGAAGTTTTGCGTTGGCTTCTCATCCTAGTTTTGCCTCAAGCCCCGAACAGTTCCGTACCGCCTTGTTTGCGTCCTACAGCTACCGCAGCAAAAACCGCAAATGGCATGCCCAGGCCTCAGGCCGCGGCGAAATTTGGGCCGGAAAGGTGGCTCCTCCCACTTTTTCGGTGGGCTTGGATTACCGGCTCTTCCCTTGGTTGAAATTAAGGGCCAATGGCTCCAAGCTTTACCGCATCCCAACCTTTAACGATTTGTATTGGGTTCCGGGAGGAAATCCCGAACTAAAGCCCGAAGAAGGCTATGCGCTGGAAGGCGGGCTGGACCTCCATGTTAAATACAGGAAGTTCACATTTAGGTCTTCCCTTACCGCATTCCATCGAGACATCGACCATTGGATTCTTTGGCTTCCGGGCACTTCTTTTTGGAGTCCCCAAAATTTAAGGCAGGTGTGGAGTCGAGGCATGGAAACCCAAACCGATTTAAGTTACCGGAACGGCAAGTGGAGCATAGGACTGAATTTGTCTACGCAATACGTGGTGTCGACCAACCAAAAAGCGCTAGGTCCAAACGATCTATCGTTGGGCAAACAACTGATGTATACCCCGGTGTACAGCGGCGGAGCCGGACTTTCCTTGGCTTATGGCGGATTGAGCCTCGGCTACCGGCACCAATACACCGGTTACCGATACACCTCCACCGACAATACACAGTTTCTAAGCCCTTTTGACTTGGGAAGTGTGCAGCTGTCCTACCTTTTTCCATTCAAAAGTCATAGGCTTAGGGCACACCTGAGCATAAACAATGTATGGAACAGCGACTATTTGGTTCTTGCCAACCGGCCCATGCCCGGCATACAGTGGATGGGCGGCATTTCCATACGATTACAAAAACCGAACAATTAATACCTATACTTATGAGAAAACAAGCCATGCGCAGCCTTATGGTGCTATGCTTAGGAGCAGGAAGCGCAAATGCACAAGCCCAACTTTCCTTTTCCGAGGTAAGCTACTGGGTAGGCAGCGGCAGCGACTCCTCCGTTTTGGTGGTGGACTTTAAAGACGCCAGCTGGGACAGCTCCTATGCCTGGGGCTTTTTACACAACGGCAACGCAACGGCCGAGCAAATGCTCAACGCCATTGCCGCGGCAGATCCCAACTTTAGCATCAATGCAAGCGGCGGGTTTTTAAACGACATAAGTTATGGCAACCATAGCGGAATTGGCGGAACCAACAACTTTTATTGGTCTACCTGGTCGGGTACCAATGCCTCCAACTGGAATTCAAATTTAGGTATTGGAGAAAGCCTTAGCAACGGTGCTTGGTTTGGCTGTGCCTTTACCGACTTCAATCCGGCCTTAGCCCCCGGAAACCCCATACCGGCCTTTGATCCGGCGCGTTTCACGGCCCAAAACGTCGACTTTTGGGTGGGCAGCGGCAGCGACAGCTGCGTTTTGGTCATTGACTTTTTGGATGGAACGGGAAGCGCCTCCTTTGCTTGGGGATATGCCTATTCCGGCATTCAAACGGGCGAGCAAATGCTCAACGCCATTGCCGCAGCCGATCCCATGCTCAGCGTGGGCATAGCAGGAGGTTTTTTAAACGACATCAGCTACGGTAGTTATTCGGGCATTGGCGGAAGCCCCAACTATTGGAACACCTGGAGCGCAAGCAATTTGGGCAATTGGAGCTTCAATATGGGCATAGGCGACACCCTGCAAAACGGCAGTTTTTTCGGTTGTTCCTATACCGATTTTAGTCCTGCCTTGCGCCCCGGTTATCCTACTGCAGCAAGCCCTGCGGCCGGCATGGAAGCCAAAGCCTCCATCTCCTTGGAAGTGTATCCCAACCCTTCCTCGGATTTCTTGTATGTAGCATCCAACGATGCGGCTGTAGAAACTTGGGAGGAAGCCTTTATTCTTGACCTTTCCGGTCGTAAGCTATGGCGCCAAAGCCTGTTGGAGGCCTCTTCGCCCATTTCCATTCAGGAGCTCCCGGCAGGCGCCTATTTTTTAATGCTGAAGCGGGGCAATACCCTGCATAGCGCTCAATTCTTGAAGCAATGAAAGGCCTAAGCACTTTTGCCCTATTGTTTTTCCTGAGCCTTTCGGCGGCGGCGCAATTTCCGCCTGCCGCCGGGCAGCCCGGGTCCACGGCCATTCACAAAGACAGCAGCCTCATTGCTGCTTGGGCGGTTTCGTGTTCGGTACAGCGCGGATATCAAGACATTTCCGACACGGCCTTGGGTTTGGCTAACGTGGGCGACAGCAGCATGGCCGTGGGGCCCGCAGGTGCAGCCGGGGTGGTGAGCTTAGGCGATGGAGGCCAAGCCATATTGAGCTTTGCGGAGCCTATACAAAATGGTCCCGGCTGGGATTTTGCCGTTTTCGAAAACAGCTTCAGCGACGATTATTTGGAGTTGGCTTTTGTGGAAGTCAGCTCGGATGGACTGAACTTCTTCCGCTTTCCGGCCACTTCCTTAACCCAAGACAGCCTGCAAGTCGGAAGCTTTGGAAGCCTTGACCCCACCCAAATCAACAACCTGGCCGGAAAATACCGCGCCCTGTTTGGCACGCCCTTCGATTTGGATGAGCTAAGCGGCACTCCAGGACTGGATTTGGACGCCATAAGCCACGTCAAAATTATGGATGTGGTGGGCTCCCTTCAAGACAGCTTTGCTACTTACGACCATTTGGGCAACAAAATCAACGACCCTTGGAGCACGCCTTTCCCTTCCGGAGGCTTTGATTTGGATGCCGTGGCGGTGCTGAACCATCCCTCGGCTGCTACGCATAGCCCGGTTCAAAACAGCGGCATAAAGCTTTTTCCCAATCCGGCCGGGCAACAAGTCCACCTTCAGTGGAATCACCCCGAAGCGCTGCAATTTTTGGGGCTATACAATGCCCTCGGGCAATTGGTGTACCAAGTGAAGGAACCTGGGGCGGCTTCGGAATTCAGCATTTCGGTAGCGGCTTTCCCTTCGGGAAACTATATTTGGCTTGCACAAAGCAAAAGCCATCGAATGACCCAAAAACTGAGGATTCAGCATGATTAAACCCAGCCGACTATGGATCTTGGGCCTTTGTTTGGCCCTGAGTGCTTGCATAAAGGACGGACCCGACAGCAACAACCCGCCCATTTCTACCGACGGACAAGAGGGCGTATACATTGCCAACGAAGGCAATTTCCAGTTTGGAAATGCATCGGTCAGTTATTTTCAGGAAGGCTGGGACGAGGCCGTCGAAGACCTTTTTGCTTCGGCCAACAACCGGCCTTTGGGCGACGTATGTCAATCCCTTTGTTTTTTCAACGGCAAGGTATATGCCGTGCTCAACAATTCCGGCAAAATCGAGATTGTACAAAAGGATAATTTTAAAGAACTACACACCATTTCGGGCTTGCAATCGCCGCGCTACATGCTGCCCGTGAGCAATGCCAAAGCCTATGTAAGCGATTTGTATGCCGATGCCATTGCCGTGGTGAACCTCAGCAGCCAAACGGTGGAGGGCAGCATTCCTTGCCCCGGTTGGACCGAAGCCATGGCCCTGGCCTATGGCAAAGCCTTCGTAACCAACAGGTCGAGTGCGTATGTATATGTGATTGAAACCGCCGGCGACCTCATCGTAGACAGCATTGAGGTAGGCTTTGGGGCCAATTCCCTGGTTCAGGACAAAAACGGCAAACTTTGGGTCTTGAGCAGCGGCAGCAGCGGGCAAGGGCAAGCGGCCCGGCTCCACCGCATCGACCCGGCGCAACTTGAAGTAGAGCAGAGCCTAAGTTTCAGCGACCCCGGCGCAGGACCCGGCCGGCTAAGCCTCAACGGCGGCGGCGACACCCTGTATTATTTGGACGGAGACCTGTACCGATGCAGCATCGATGCCGGCCAACTGCCCACGCAGCCCTTCATTGCCGCGGAGGGCCGCAATTTATATGGCTTAGGCATCCATCCCCAAAGCAGCGAAATATACCTTGCCGACGCCAAAGACTACGTACAGCGCGGCGAAGTGTACATCTACCGTCCCGACGGCAGCTTGCGCCGCAGTTTTTTAGCGGGAATCATTCCGGGCCACATTTATTTTGATTAGGGCTTTGCGTGTATTATGCCGGGAAATGGTGGGCTTCGAATTTTTGGTCTTAAGGTGGGGATTGTTGTCCGAGAGGTCTTTTGGGCCTTGCTTCCAAAGCGAAAGCAAGCTCCGTATCCGCCCCTTGGCTTCGGTCAGCCCCTGGTGTCCCCAAGGCGCTCTAAGGCTGCGGGTTCCGCCCGAACTTGGAATCCTCGCCCAAGAGCGCCTAGGGGCCACCTAGTGGC
>CAZJFM010000097.1:0-6675 GCA_964545365.1 uncultured Candidatus Competibacteraceae bacterium
CAATTTTAATAAGCAAACCAACGCTTAATCCAATGAAAACAGCCCAACGCATACTACCTATAATTGCTGCGCTCTTTTTCCTTTACTCTTGTTCCTTAGAGCGGCAAATGTATACCCAAGGCAACCGCACCAAGTGGCATGCTACCGGAAAAGGGCGTTTAAAGTCCGAAAGTGCAAAGCCATCCAAAGGGGAAGCCGAAACGGCAGTCGTAGTCTTCCGGGAGGATGCCTCCACCGCATCAGCAGCAACGCTTTCCGGACCCGGCTTCTTTGCTGAGGAGACTGGGACAACCTTTTCCAAGGCTAGTACCGAAGCGCGCCCTGCGCTTAGGCCCTCGAAGCAGGAGGTGCCTATGCGTGGTTTTCGAGGTCAATACTCGAACCCTTTGGAAATGAATCCGTTTGAGCGCTTTGTTTCCAGGCAAGCCGCTGATGTTCTAACCAACGACAGCCCAAGAACCGAAGGGTTTTCTGTGGCCAGTTTGGTTTTGGGAATTGTGGGCTGGTTTATCCCTATAATAGGGCTTCTCTGCTGTTTGTTGGCCGTGATTTTCGGAGTCATTGGCATAGTTAAAATCAGCAACAATCCGGAGAAGTTTAAGGGCATGGGCATGGCCATAGCAGGAACGATACTGGGAGTGCTCGGGATTGGAGTTGTGCTGCTCTTAACGGCCTTGGTGCTTTGAGCAGGTAGGCAAGAAATTTAGTTGGGTGTTTAAAAAGGACAGGCGGCTCTTGGGTCACCTGTCCTTTTTTAGTAAGTCAATGAGGTCTTGCTGCACGCTTACCAGCTTTTGCAGTTGATCTATTTCTTTGCGTAAGCTTTCGTTTTCTTCTTCCAGTTTGGTTTGGTAGCCGGGGCGTTCTTCCGCGAATTTATTGGAGAACTCTTCGTGTGTCAGGTCTAGGGCCTGCAGAATATCTTCAAATGTGGCCGAATTTACCCTTCCCGTGCGTTCAATCGCGCTAACGAGCGACCTGGTTTTAGAAATGGCCACCGCCAAATCCTCTTGGCTCATCCCTCGAAACGTGCGGGCCATCCGTATGTGTCGTCCTAAGTGCATCTTGCAAATTTGGACAGCCCGCTGTTTTCATAAAGGCTAAAATTATTGTATTTAATAAATAAAAAGATGCCTAAACGGCAATTTGCCTAGGCCTTACCCTGCCACAGATTGGGCAACTCTTTCTTGTGTATCTCATTTTTTGATGCTTTAGTGTGCTTGTTTTAAATCGTATTTCTCTTTTTGATAATTTTAGGTGTCGAATTTGCATCTTTAAGTTGCGCTTGTTAAATTTGAAGTAATAAAATCATCCCATGAAACCAATCCGTCCCCTTTTTGTATGTGCGTTATTTCTTCCGTTATCTATGGCGCTTAGCTCCTGTGGAGGCGATGAGGAACCCCAAATAGAGTCAAGCACCTTCCTTATTGACAATTGGCAATCTGCCGGTAACCTGTGGTATGCGGAAACCTCTTATTCTGCCATTACCCAAGACATTATAGATCGGGGCGCCGTATTGGTCTATTTGCAGGTAAGTACCGGTGCATACAACCAGGTTCCCTTGACTTTCTACAGCAGTTCTGCCTATTCTACCACCGTTGAGGTTTCAACCAATGTTGGAGCTTTTGGGCTGTTGTGGTCGGACTCCGACCTGATTCTGCCGGAATATCCGGGAACTCAACGCGCCAAAGTGGTTGTTATTCCAGCAGGCTCTATGGAAGCATGGGTGCAACAGAACCCTGAGGATGCCAAGCATTTTACCGAGGCCGCCAAAGCCTTGGGACAAAAAAACTGACTCCGGAAGCATAAGCGATACCGGTTAAAATTTAGATGGTTAGAAGGGAAACACAGGGTTGCCGCTTGGCAGCCCTTCCCTTTTTGAGGCCGTCGATTTCGTCCTGAGGCTTTGTGCGCTCGGTTCCTAAAGTGAATAGAAAAGATAGACGGCCCAGGGGCCGGTACGGAAAGCCCCCGGAAGGCAAGCGCCATGCATGCGGGGCTTTGGGCGTGGCGCGCAGCAAACGCCCCGAAGCGCCTTGCATGCATGAGGGCTTGCCAAACGGGGCTTGGAGGGAGGACCCGGTGCTTTGCAGGGCCCCAAAAAACCAAACAAAACAGGGCTTAATTGCCCATGTCGGAAATGAATTTTATGCGGACCAATTGCAACTCCTCCTCGTCGTATACGTCGCCGTATTCATTGCTTAAGGCTTCGAGGGAGGCGCTTTCGGAGCTTCTGAGGATGTCGTACATGTCGTCCAGCTCATCTTCCTCCACCAGTTTGCCGAGGTAGTAGTCCAGGTCGAGTCGGGTGCCGGCATTCACCACCGAGTCCAATTCGTGCACCAGCTGTTCCATGTCAATGCCTTTATTGCGGGCAAAAACATCGAGCGGGATTTTGCGGTCTACGGCTTGTATAATAGCCACTTTCATGGCAGACTTATTGGCTACACTTTTGACGGCCAGGTCGTTTGGCCTGTCGATTTCATTGTTTTCTACGTAGCTTTCAATGAGGTCAACAAAGGCCTTTCCAAACTTCATGGCCTTGCCTTCGCCCACCCCGGATATTTGCTTAAGCTCTTCAAGGGTCACCGGATATTGCGTGGCCATTTCTTCCAGCGTAGGGTCCTGAAATACAACAAAGGGAGGTAAATTACGCTTTTTGGCAAGGTCTTTTCTTAAATCCCGAAGCATAGACAAAAGCGTTTGGTCCAGCGCTCCTCCTCCTTTGCGGGCGCTGAGGATTTCGTCTTGCTCGTCTTCGTCTTGAAAATCCCGATCCTTTACAAAGAAAATGGGTTCGGGCTTTTCGATAAATGCTTTTCCTTTTTTGGAAAGGTAAAGTGTGCCGTAGTGTTCAATTTCTTTTTGAATGAGGTCGTGTACCAACGCCTGCCGTACAATGCCCATCCAGAAGGCTTCGGACTCGTCGCTTCCTTTCCCAAACCACTCCAGCGCGTCGTGTTTGTAGGATTTGGTGGCATTATTGAGCTGCCCGGTTATTACCTGAACCAGGTGTTTGGGCTTGAATCGACCGGTAAGTGCCGCTAAAGTTTTTAGCATTAAATGCACTTGAGCGGATGCGTCGAATTGCTGTTTTGGGTTGGCGCAATTGTCGCACATACCGCCGCAATCATCGGCAGGGTAGTGTTCTCCAAAATAGTGGAGGAGCGCTTTGCGTCGGCAAGCGCCGGTTTCGGCAAAGGCCACCACTTCTTGAATAAGCAGTTTGTTGATTTCTTGCTCGGCAATGGGTTTGCCGGCCAGCAGTTTTTCGAGTTTGAGGATGTCGTTGTAGTCGTAGAACGCCACACAAATGCCTTCGCCACCATCGCGGCCGGCTCTTCCGGTTTCTTGGTAGTAGCTTTCGAGGCTTTTTGGGATATCGTGGTGGAGGATGTAACGAATGTCGGGTTTGTCAATGCCCATGCCAAAGGCAATGGTGGCCACAATTACTTCCACCTCTTGGTGCAGGAATAAATCTTGGTGCCTGCTCCGGGTTTTAGAATCCATTCCGGCATGGTATGGAACGGCTTGAATGCCATTCACCTGAAGGGTTTCGGCGAGTTCCTCTACTTTTTTCCGGTTTTGGCAGTATATAATGCCTGACTTTCCGGGGTGTTTTCTTACAAAGCGAATGATTTCGCGGTTGATGTCTTTTTTAGGTCGGATTTCGTAGTACAGGTTGGGCCTGTTGAAGGAGTCTTTAAAGACAGCAGCATCGGTCATGCCCAGGTTTTTGAGGATGTCGTGCTGGACTTTAGGGGTTGCGGTGGCGGTTAGTGCAATAATCGGCACCCGATCAATTTCTTCAATAATCGGCCTTAGTCGCCGGTATTCCGGTCTAAAGTCGTGGCCCCATTCCGAAATACAGTGGGCCTCGTCTATGGCAAAGAAGGAAATTTCAATGGACTGAAGAAATTGAACGTTTTCTTCTTTAGTAAGCGATTCCGGAGCTACAAACAACATTTTGGTCAAGCCGGAAATGATGTCGGCCTTTACGCGTTCGCGTTCAGACTTGGATAGGGAGCTGTTAAAAAAGTGCGCAATGCCTTCTTGTTCGCCGTAGCCGCGTATGGAGTCCACCTGATTTTTCATCAGGGCAATTAAGGGACTCACAATGATGGCAGTGCCACTACTTATAAGCGCAGGAAGCTGGTAACAGAGGCTTTTTCCGCCTCCTGTGGGCATGATTACAAAAGTGTCATTGCCCTCCATTAAGCTTTCAATGATGGCTTCTTGTTGGCCCTTAAAGGTGTTGAAGCCAAAAATCCGCTTTAAGTGATGGCTTAATTCCAGATCAGCAACTTCTATCATATACTCTTCTTCCTTGGTGTGGTCTTTTGGCGTTGCCACACAAAATTACATCTTGTTTTTTTGGGTAAACGCCAAAACCGTACCAATATTGGACGTACAATTTCATTGTTTTATATAAAGTTCAATTTAAGGAAAATACCGCTTTGGGACACTTTTTTTGACGAATAAAATGAACTTTTTAGTTGTATGCACAATATATTTTGTCCAACACCCCTGTTTGCAAGGAGAGTAGGCTAAACAAAACTCTTGGGCCTTATACCGAAACGCCCCTGTTGCCCCAATAAGCGCGACAAGTTATGTGCATGGGGCTAGGGCTAAACCTCAACCTATTAGCGTTTACCGAAATGATTTTCCGTTTACCCCTTTTAAATGCAAATCAAAATATCGGGTGATTTTTTCCATCAAATGCACCCGATCCTTACCTCGAACGTTGTGCGGGTGGCTTGGATACAAAAAGAAGTCGACCTGAGTCCCGGACTTTATGCAAGCTTCTATAAACTCCAAGGCATGTTGAGGAACTACCACATCGTCTTGGTATCCGTGAATAATGAGTAGTGGGTTTTCTAAGCGGCCGGCTTTTTCTATAAGCGAAGTTTCGGCATAGCCCTTGGCATTTTCTTGTGGACGGTCCATATAGCGTTCTCCGTACATAACTTCATACCATTTCCAATCTATAACCGGCCCTCCGGCAACTCCGGCGGCAAAAGTTGCCGGATGCTTGGTCATGAGGGAGGTAGTCATAAAACCGCCAAAGCTCCATCCGTGTACTCCTATGCGAGTTGGGTCCACATAGTTTTGTTTTTTTAGCCAAGCCACACCGGTCATCTGATCTTTGCACTCTACCTTGCCCAGTTGGCGGTGAATAACTTCTTCAAAGGCTTTTCCTCGGTCGGCCGAACCGCGGTTGTCCAAGGTAAACACCACATAGCCGCGTTGTGCCATGTAGTAGTCCCACAAGCGACCTCCGCCCAACCAAGTGTTGGTCACCAATTGCGCATGCGGCCCACCGTACACATATACAATCGTCGGGTAACTTTCCCCATCTTTCATGTTTTGGGGTTTTATAAGGCGGCCATACAGGGGCGTGCCATCTTCGGCTTTCAATTCCACCATTTCCATATCCGGCAGTCTTATGCCCGCATCTTTGTATGGGTTTTTTGATTGCAAAAGGAGTTGCCTTACCGTACCATCGCTGCTTAAAACCTGGAATTTACCGGGATGAGCAGCAGACTCAAAGCTATGGGCCAGGTAACGCCCTCCTGGAGACACCACCGCACTATTCCAACCGGAAACACCGCTGATTTTCCGCTTTTTGTTCTTTTTTAAGGAAACGGCATACACATGGCGGTCCCTGGGGTCGGGCTCCGTGCTTTGGTAATAAATTTCGCCGCCAAAGGCTCCGTACAGTTCGGTAACTACAAAATTTCCTTGAGTTAACTGGCTTTGTAACTCTCCTTCGGTATTGTACAAGTACAAATGGTTGAAGCCGTCCCTTTCGCTTTGCCAAATAAAGAGTTCTGGCTTTTCGGGAATAAAATACAAGGGATGTTCCGGCTCCACCCAGGTGGGGTGGGTTTCGGTAAACAGTTCCCGCAACTTTTTCCCGCTTTCGGCATCGTAGGCCTGCATAGATAGGCTGTCTTGTCCGCGGTTTAGCACGCCAACATACATTTCTTTGCCCTTAGGCCCCCAGGTTACGGCGGTGAGGTATTGCTCTTTTGGCCCGGCCACGTCCAAAGCCCGCTGAGAACCGTCCTTTAAATCATGAATGCGAATGCTTACTTCTTCCGATTTCATGCCGGCCATAGGATACTTAACGGCTTTTTGCGCTGCAATTCGGCTGCTCGTGGCCACCAGCGGATAGTCCGTTACCATAGACTCGTCTTTTACATACCAAGCCAGTTTTTGACCGTCCAACGACCACCAAAGCCCCTTTTGGATGCCAAACTCTTGGCGATGCACGTAGCCCGAACCGTGGGATACGCCCTCCTTTTTCTCGTCGGTAAGCCCCAACAAACTGCCGTCTTTTTCAGCAACCCACACGTTCGGACCCATAGTAAATGCGGTTCTTCCGCTGGCGGGATGCACCTCAATATTTTCTGCCTCCTTAGGTAAGTCGTAGGCATACACCACCGATGCTTCTTCGAGGTTTATAAGCCAAACATTCAATCCCTGCTGAATAAACAGCAAATTAGCCTCCACCCATTCGTGCGAAAACGGAACGCTATTGAACTCCTTGCCCGTAATTTTGGCTAAGTTCTCGGCGGTGAGTAGGGTGTCCGGCCCCTGTTTGGCGCTAGCTTCCCATAATATGCCGTCTTTCCAGGCACTCAATCGCTCTCCGTCGCGCCATTGCATTTG
>CAZJFM010000098.1:0-6446 GCA_964545365.1 uncultured Candidatus Competibacteraceae bacterium
CGGAGCATAAGCGCCAGGAGGGAGGCGGCTACCGGCCGCAGGGGGGCATGCATTTCCGGCTTGGCTTTTGGCGGCGGCGCTTTAGCAAGCCCCCAAAAGTCAATGTACAGGCTTGTAAATTCAAGGATTCTGTTCTTAGCAAAATGCTTTATTCAGCGCGTAGCCGGAAAGCATGCGCCCCAAGGCCAGTAATAGCCGGACTCCGTTAAGGCGCCCAAAAACTATTCTTCCAAATCGGATAGGGCATCTTCCAAAATACGGTCGTCTTCCAATACTACTTGACTTCCAAACGCTCTCTCCAAATCGGCGTCCAGTTGGTCGTCCGAGAATCCCTCATCGCTTCCTTCTTCGTCGGTAAATTGCATTTCTTCGGGAATTTGGCCCTGATTGGCCTGTATGGAAGCAAAGGCCAGGCGCCGTGCACGCCGGCTGTGGGCCATGGCCCGCTGATCCATACCTCTTCGAAGCAAAGATATGGCGTAGCGCTGGTGGGAAACCGCTTTCGCCAAATCCCCGGTTTTGTTTTGGTGCTCGGCCACCTGCTTTTTGGCGTGGTGAATGGTGGCGTTGGTGCGACGCAAGACACGCTTGGCCTTGGCAAGCTCATGAGGCGCCATTTGGCTGCGGCGCTCCTTTACCCTTTCCATGCGGGGCGTACGTTGTGCATGAGTCGAAGTTGCCAACAGCAACAAAACCAAGAAACTAAGGACAATGCGCGTTTGCATAAGCGGTTTTTAAAAAAATTAAGCAAAAACTTTGCCAAAGCCCAATGAACAGCATGTATTTTTGAGCCATGCATCCGGGAGTTGAAAAATACAAAGCGTTCGAAGGACAGTACATCGATACTGCGCCCTCGGCAGTAAGCAATTGGTTACGCGGCAAAATTATTGAGGTTAGGGAGTCGCACCTGACCCTAGGGTTTGAGGTAAGGAACGAAATGACCAATCCCGCCGGGCTTTTGCATGGAGGCATGATTGCCACCATGATTGACGATGCCATTGGCATGCATTTGTTTGTTTTGGGCATTGAGCCCTTTCACGTAAGTGTGAACATGCACATCGACTATTTGGGCACGGCTCGTTTGGGCGAAGAAGTACGGGTGACCGCAAGAATTGTGCGCAAAGGGGCGCGCATATTGAATGCTTCCTGCGAGGTTAAGGGCATTACCGGTTCTTTGCTGGCTGCAGGAACGGTGAATTTAATTCCTGTGCGTTAAAGGTTTAGCCCGGCTTGTTTTCTTCGGATGCACGATCCTTATCCATGGCTTTTCTATACCAGCGCAAGGCGTACATTTCGTAGGCGGTGAACACCAAATAGCTCAAGAAAAAGAGGGTTACAAAAGCAAGGTCGATACCTCCGGTCAAAAAGTGAACGGCACCCAAAAAAGCCAAATAAGCCAGCATCTTAACGCCCATTGCGGAAATAAAGCTGGTTTGGAACTTGCGCGGGTCGCCGCTCATGCTGCGCACCAAAAGGCTGTGGCTAAGGCCTGTAATAAAATAAAAGGCCGGAACAATAAGAAATTTATTGTCTACTGCTCCCTCTATTCCCAACAAATTACGCACCACAAAATAGAGGGCAATCAAAAGGACAGCAATTAGGGTAAGCCCCAAGAAATATTTTGATTTAGCCTGCATAAATTTTTGGTAAAGATACAATTTGCATGGGGCTTTGCTTCTCGCTTTATTTTTTGAGCACCTTTTTCAGGACCAAACCAATGGCAAGCAAAACGCCCAGCATAGCCAATGCCGGGGTAATCCACTTGGAACCGTTGGCCTCATCGAGTTTTGTGCCGCCCCAGGCGGCAAAAGCAATGGTGGCCAACATTTGGAAGCCCAACCCCGACCATTCGACCACTTGATGTCGGTTTTTGCGTTTTTTGTTGGGGTCAGGTGGCATGCTTGGTTTGCATGGTACAAGAGCCTTCAAAAGTGGCGCCGGACTCAATAGAGAGGCCTTGCGTTTGAATGCTTCCTTCGAGTTTTGCTGAGTTGCGCAGCATCACTAATTCTTTGGCAATTACATCTCCGGTTATTTGCCCATAGAGGTCCAACTGCTGGCAATGTATGTTTCCCTGCACTGTCCCTTTGGGTCCAACCACTACTTTTCCGTCGCAATGCAGGTCTC
Source organism: uncultured Candidatus Competibacteraceae bacterium (assembly GCA_964545365.1). Classification (GTDB taxonomy): domain Bacteria; phylum Bacteroidota; class Bacteroidia; order CAIKAF01; family CAIKAF01; genus CAIKAF01. The sequence continues at coordinate 2,128 of CAZJFM010000098.1, forward strand.
CTTCCATTTGCCCATCTAGGCGAATGCTCTCGGAAGCATGCAAATTCCCTTCAATTTTGGTTCCCGGGTTGATTTGGTTGTGTGAACCGGTATCGGGCACCTGTTTATCTCGACGTGCCATAAATCACTTATAATTTTGTTGAACCCACTCCACGTAGCCGTCAATATCTCTTGTTCGAAACAGGAGACCTAAATTGTTGATGGAAGCGGGAACCAGAATGGGCCTTGGGCCTCCTTCTTCTATTCCTTTTTCCAAGATTTTTTGCTTTTGCAAGGCCTGAATATAATTCATGGCATCGGTGGCGTTGGTAAACCTTCGGATATTGAGCAACTGGTTTTCTTTTCCAAGTAAGGTATTGGAAACGCTAAGTCGTTTGGACTTGTAGGAAGCTTCATTAAAATTGCTCAACACCCCTTTGAGGCCTTCCGGGTTAAAGCCGGGGTCTTGCACAATAACCACCACCATATGCTCCACTTCGGGGGTATACTTAAAGGGGTATTCCTTTTTAGGGGTCAAGCTGTCGATTGGGGTTTGTGCGGTGTCTTTGCCTGCCGGTTTGGGCGCTTCCACACCAAGCTTCTCCAAAAGCCGCGTAGCGGTTTCGGCCGATTCGGTTTCGGGATTATCGGTCACTACGGCTTTTAACGCTTCTATGAGGCCTTTTTGTCCCAAGCTATCGGGGAAACTTTTGGTTAGCGCGGTCAAAAGCTGAAAGCGGTGCTTCAGTGTGCTTTTTGGGTAATCTCGAAGGCCTGTGGCTGCCAAATTGTAGGCTTGGGCTCGATTTTCGGAGACAAATGCCGCATAAGCTCGGTTATAGAGAGGTTCGGCAGCATCGGCCTGTTGGTCTTTTTCGTTCAGGTAATTGGGGTTGTTAAGGATTCGGGCGTACTCGCTGTTTGGGTATTGCTCGGTTATAATTTTGCGGTAATGGTCGGCTTGGCTTATGTCCTTTTGTTCGGTATAGTTTAGGTAGAGGTAGTAAAAAGCCAAAGGGAAATGCTTGCTGGTATCGGTTCTACGCTCCAACTCCAAAAACGCGTCGTTGCTTCGGGGCAGGTCTTCAATTTTGTCTTTATACACCACCCCAAGCGCAAAGAGGGCATCGTAAATCATGTTTTTACGGGCCTTACGTGCCGAATCCGAGGTAGGAATTTCGGCGAGGTAGGTTTCGGGTAAATACCTGGGGTTTTCGGCCTCTCCGTCTTGTCCATCTTCACCATCGGCAAAGCCGTTGCTGAGTGCTGCGCTTCTCCTCCAGTTGTCTTCCAAAGGTCGATTTCCCCAAACTTTTTGGAACTCTTGCGCTCCAAAACTTTTGGCTTGGGCATTCACAAAGTACCATTGACCGCCATCGGCACCGCCGCCTCCGGCACCCACTTGCAGAGCTTGCTGCTCCATAAGGCGCTTGGCTTCTTCGTCTTGCTCCCTCAAGTCCAGAATATAATTATCTAACCAAACGGCCAGGTCGTTCTCCGACATGCTTCCCAGCTGGAGTAAGGAGTCCTGCAAAGTTACCGTGCGGATGTTATTGACCACCTCGGTTAGGTTATCGCGAAGGCGTAGAATCTCATCGTAGCGTGGGTGGTCTTTAGAAATCAGGCTTGCCGTGGAATCGTAATAGGCTTGAGCAGGCGCATAGGCCTGGGCTTCCAGGTTAAGCTCGGCCAACAGCAAAAAGGAGGAGGCTTTTTGTACCTGGTTGTTGGTGCTTTCTTTTATGGAAGACTGAAGGTTCTCTATGGCCTCCTCTTTTTTATTCTCGCTCAGGTCGAGCAAAGCCAAGGCGTAATAAATTTGGTCTCGGTATTCGATGTTTTTGTCGTCCCGGAGCATCTTTTTAAACATGGCACGCAGGTCGGCAGCATTGTTGTTGCCGGCATTTTTTGCCATTCTGATGCGGGCTTGAAACTCCATGGCATATTCCGGACGTAAGTCTAGGCAATCGTTGAATGCACGATACGCTTCTTCGGGTCTTTCCAGCGCATCGTATAATTGTCCTTTAATGAAAGTATATCTAGCCCTTACCCTTTTGCGCTTTTCGGCTTTTATGGCCAAATCCAACACATCTAAGGCCTCTTCGTAGCGATTTTGGAGAATAAAGTATTCTGCTTCGGCGGCATGGAAATCGGCCTTTAGCTCTTCGGTGAGCATGCCTTTGCGCACCTGACGCATGGCTGCGGAGGCTTCGGCAAATTCATTTTCTTGATTGTACACCCTAAGCAGCCATATTTTGGCTTCTTCTTTGGTGAGCTCGTCTTCGCTTTCGACAGCTACGTAGCGAAACTGACCCGCTGCCAAAAAGAATTCTTTCTTAAAGAAATTGGCTTTGCCCATGAGCAGGTAACAGTTGTCAATCCAGCTGTTGTGCTGCTGTCCGTTGATCAGCATGGAGTGCTTTTTGATCATTTTGCCGGACTTTTCAATGGCTCTTTCGGCATTGGCATTGATGTCGGACCAGCCGTCGGAATGTCCGATATCGAATACGGGCAAAATACCGGCGTAGTTATCGGTGCGGCTTTTGCGTAAATCCAAGACCCCTTCTTTCATGGCTTCTTTGCCGTTGAAATAGCCGTTGTAGCGGGTATTGAGTCGGTGCCAAAAACGATTTAAGGGTTTGTTTTTGCGCGTAGAACATCCCACCCAGCTCATGCCAAGCAGGAGTAAAAATCCAAATGCTATAATGGAACGCGTATTCATTCTCGGCACAAAGTTAGCATAAGCCCTCAGTCTGCTTCTGCCTCGGTGCAACCATCTTCTATGGCCTTGTCCGAAAACTCCGCCCAACTAAACTTAGGCTCCTCCGGAATGGCTTCGTAGCTGTCGGAGCAAATGACCCCATTGGGATAGCCCTCCAGGTCAATACAGCGTATACAGTCAGGGCTTCCGCAGGCAAAAGCAAAACAGGCCAAAACCGGTACAATTCGTTTCATGATCAGTAAACGCAAGCTTTAGGCTCATATTGTAAGCAACCCGCTTGCACAAAGTATATATGGCTTTGCACAAGCGGGTTTGCCTTAAAGTTTGTAAACAGTTAGGGGTTTACCAATAGGCGACGGGTTGCCAAAACGCCTTGTTGGTTTTTAATGCTGTAGAAATACATTCCGGAGCGCAAGCCTTTAACATCGATGGTGAGCGTGCCTTTCCCAGATTCCAAATTCCAGGTGCGTACTAAGGCGCCGCTTAAATCGTAGAGCGCCAAATCGGCCTCTCCTTGTATTTCGTAGTCTACGTGGGTGATGTTGCGTGCCGGATTAGGGTACGCTTGGCTCAGTTGAGCTCCGGAGCCTCCCATTTCCTGAATGCTTGCTGTTCCACCAGTAACATTAAAAATAACATTTACGTAAATGGAATCGCTGGCATTCATGGCATCAAAGAACACATATTGTATGGTAAAAATACCGTTGGTACCACCGGGGAAAAAGTAAGAATAAAAGCTGCTATCGGTCTCTCCGGCTGCAATATCAATGGTATCGGAGGCCTGATTCGTTGCCGGCGCATAGCATTGAATAGACCAACAAAACTGGTTTTCGGAAGTCTGAGGCACATTAATCATGCGACGCTTCACCAAAGTCCTAACGGTTGAAGCACTGTTGTTGGTCAAAAAGCCTTGCCATTTAATGGGCTCATCGTTCGGAAATGTTATGGTAGCATCCCCGTTTTTGGTCACCGCACTATTGGTATAGTTGCTGCCGCCCTTGTCGGCAAGCGTAAAGCTGGATTGTGCACTAAGCAAAGCAACGCTACCGAATGCTAAGAACAGAGTAAATAATGATTTCATTTAAAGATGTTTCCACAAAAATACAATCAAAAAGCCAGTCCTGCAAGCCCGACCATTCGCTTCAATAGCTGCAAAGGCCGGGATAAATGATTAAAGCTTTAAAAATTAAATTTACGTACTTTTGCAGTGCACCTAAATCCACGCGGTATGCAACGCATCCTTTTCCTGGTTGTATTATTTCTTAGCACCTTACATCTCAGTGCGCAAGTACGCCTTAGTCAAAAACCTGCCGATGGACGTAAGGAGCCTATGGCGCTTACCGTTCATTACCTAGCCAGACCTCCCTTAGCTTCTCCTCAAAACGATGTATTGAACGCCATGCCTGTGGGCCTGGAAGCGGAAATTTTTAATGAATTTTACGTTTGGATGCGCAACACCAAAGGCATCCCGGTACAGGTAAGCTGGAAAGGTCATGTAGAATTCGAAGCGTTTTACAACGCCGTTAAAGAAGCCGATCCATTTACCCTTGGCTTCGGAAACGTTACCATTACCGAAGGACGCAAAAAAGAATTGGACTTTTCCCCTCCCTACCTAAAC
>CAZJFM010000099.1:0-6428 GCA_964545365.1 uncultured Candidatus Competibacteraceae bacterium
TTTTACTTTAAGGAATAGCAGAAAAAGCCTTTGCTAGAAACCGTACCGCCCTCCCTTTTTGCCGCATCAGGGCCTTGCATGAATCCTTTAGCACCACAAAGACCATGCAGAGACGGAGGCATCCCGTCTTAACTTCATCACTGAGAGACGGGAGGCATCCCGTCTTTACTTCCCCTTTAAACCTCTGCCAGGGACAGAACCCGGGAGCGGCCTAAAGCAAGGTGTGTAGACCCTTGGGCGAGGAGGTGTAGCTTTGCGGAACCACCGCAGCCCTAGGGACTACATGCCTTGCAAAAGGCCCGGAGGGTGATGGCCCGGCCGGCAGCCCAAAAACCTACTTAATTTTCAATACTTTGAACAAGGCCGGCAATAATACCAAATCGGCCAACACCGCAAATATCAGTACTACAGAGGTGAGTAAGCCTATCATTTTGGTGGCCATGAAGCTGGAAACGCCAAGGATGGAAAAGCCGGCGCATAGAATTCCGGTGGTGATGAGTATGGGTTTGCCGGTGTGCAAAAAGGCTTGACGCAGCGCATCTTGGGTGCTGTATCCGGCTTTTTGTTCGAACCTAAGTCTGGTCAAAAAATGGATGGTATCGTCCACCGCAATCCCAAAAGCAATGGTAAACAATATGGCGGTGGAGATTTTGAGGCTAATGCCGGTCCAACCCATGATTCCCGCCAATAGAATCAAAGGCAGTAAATTGGGAATCAGAGAAATAAGCACCATTTTAATGGAGCGGAACAAATACATAATAATGCCCATGATGAGCAAAAAAGCGATGGCCAGTCCTTGGGCAATGTTCAGGGCCAGGTTGCGGTTGTTTTTGTCGATAAGTTCCGCGGTTCCGGTAAGTGAAAAATCCACCTTAGCCGGAAATTGGGTTCCTTGAATCCATTGTTCAAAGGATTGCCGAAATTCCCAGGCCTTTTCTGAGCCCAGGTCGGGCAGCATACCGCGTATTCGAGCCTCTTTTTGATCTTCAGAAATCAATTGTCGAAAACGGCTGTCTTGCTTAAAGCGCTGCAAGTCTCTCTGAATGCGGCTCAGGCGAGATTTGCTTTCGGGAAGTAGATATGCCTCCGGATCGCCTCCGGACCAGGCCCGGTTGGCTCCCTTCACCAAAGACAGGGGCGAAAACAACATCTGAATGCCATAAATGGAATCTACGGCACGCTCCACTTGTTGAATGGATTCCAAAACGGGGCGATCGAAAACGTTGAGGGAAGTATCTTTAACTTCCAAAGCCAATTCAAATGGCCGGGTACCGTTGAATTCCTGCGCAAAGAACCTGAAATCCTTGGCAAGCTTGCTGTTCTGTGCCAAGTCTTCCATAAGGTAGGTGTTTTCGCGCACCTGCAAGGTTCCGGCAATTCCTGCCACCAACAAGACCAAGAAAAAGGAGAAAATATACTTAGGGTGGAGCGAAAGCCAGTCGTAAATCTTAGATAATGGCCCAAACCATTGGGGAGATTTGACCTTGGAAGCCGAAGGGTGCACCAAAATGAGTAAAGCAGGTAAAAAAGTAAGGGACAAAAGCAGAGAAAAGCCTACGCCGGCAGCGGCATACAAGCCAAAATCATCGATGGGAATAATGCCCGAAGTGGCTAAACTGGCAAAACCGGTCATGGTGGTGGCCGTGGTAAATACATTGGCCAAACCCACTTGTTTGAGCGCCGATTTTACGGATTCCTGGTGATTTTTTCCCTGCTTGAGCACGTCCAAAAACTTGGTCATGAAATGAATGGCCACCGAAAGCCCCACCACCACAATAATGGTAGGAATGATGTTGGCCAACACGTCCATTTCTTTGCCGGTCACCTCCATTAAAGCTACGGTCCAAAGCACCGCCACTACCACCATAAGCACCGGCACCGTAACACCCCAAAAAGTTCGGAAAATGGCAAAAAGCACCAACAAAATAAGGAAGAAGGCAATGATTAAAAACATGGCCAATTCTCCCTTAATAATATCTACATAATAGGATTGGCCAATGCAACGACCGGCAATATGGTACTCATCAAATCCAAAAGAAGCGGTGATGGCTTCGATTTGCTCGCTAAGCGGTTGACAAGCCGTATCGCCAATGTAAGGCGTGTGGTCTATAACCAAAGCCACCGATTTTCCATCCTTAGAAAACAGGGAGCCCATCAACTCAGGAGCCTTAGAAATTCGGGCGGAGTCCGAAGGCAGCAGTTCGGGTTTTTCCGGGTGTAGGTATGGAATTTCTAATGCAGAACCCATGAGTGGGTCTCGAATAAAAGAGGAAACATTGGTAGGTGCGTTGATGCGTTCTACCCATTTAATGGTTTTAAGCGAATCGGTTAGGGCCTGTATTCTAAGCAGGAAATCGCTTTGGTATACCCCTTCCCTATGTTGAATCCCGACCAACACAAAGTCGTTGTCGGGGCCAAACTGCTTACGAAAATTCAGAAAGAAATGGGTTTCCGGGTCGGTTTCGGGAAAGAATGCTTCAAAATCGTAATTGAAACCCACATGGCTTGCGCGCCAAGCTGCTCCTAAAGTTAGGACAGCTACCAAAGCAACAATAAGCCGGGCGTATTTGATTTGAAACATGGGGAGCAAAATTGCTAATAAAACTGCAAACAGGAAACGGCAACAAAGCCATAATTCCCAAAAAGTTTACTACCTAAGGGAATCAAGGAAACGTTGCCTCATAAATGATGTTCTGCGGGTAACTTGTTCGGCCCATTGAATCTTGAGTTCAAGTTGTTCATCGGCTGAAAGTTGCCACTCTTTTTGACTTTGTTTTAACTTCCAAACCAAATGATGCATGCTCACGGCCGCAGCTACGGAAATATTAAGGCTCTCGGTAAACCCCACCATGGGAATGCGCAGGTAGCCATCGGCCAAGGCTAAAGATTCCGAACTTAGGCCTTCTTTTTCGGTGCCCATCAGCAAGGCCATAGGCCTATCCACAGGCAACTCTTCCAAACAAAGGTCATCTTGGTGAGGCGAAGTAGCCCAAAGCGTGTAGCCTTTGGCCTTCAACCGGGCTGCCGCATCTGCTGTAGCATTGGGTCCGCCGTAGCGGTGCAGGCTAAGCCAACGGCTGCTGCCCAAAGAAATTTCGTTGACCGTAGAGAACTGCTGTTCCGACTCAATCACATGCACGTCTTGAACGCCAAAACAATCGCAAGAGCGCAACACGGCACTAGCGTTGTGGGACTGATAAATGTTTTCGAGCACCACACACAAATGACGTGTTCTATGCGCCACTTTCTCCTCAAAAAGCGAGGCTTTATGAGGAGAAATATGGGCATACAAGAATTGCAGGTATGCTGCTGTCCGGAGCTTCTCCGGAAGCATCATCCCACCTGTTCTAAAGCACTAAAGAAAAAACTGCCTTCTATGGCGGCGTTCTCGTCGCTGTCGCTGCCATGCACTGCATTAGCGGCAATAGATTCGGCATATTTGGCACGGATGGTACCGGGAGCCGCTTGCGAAGGATCGGTAGCTCCAATAAGGGTGCGGAAGGATGCTACGGCATCGTCTTTTTCTAAAATGGCGGCTACAATGGGACCGGAAGACATGTAGCTTACCAATTCTCCGTAAAAAGGACGCTCCTTGTGCACTTCATAAAACTTCCCGGCCTGGCCTTCGCTTAAACGGGTAAATTTCATGGCAATGATTTTGAATCCTGCGTCCTGAATGTCCTTAAGGATGTTTCCAATATGGCCGTTGCCTACAGCATCGGGCTTAATCATGGTAAAGGTACGGTTTCCGTTCATGTCCTTTCTGTTTGTTAATTTCGACCCTTGGTCAATGATGGCCGCAAAATTAAACAAAGCAATTGGATTGAACAGCGCACTAAATGCAGAGGATTTTACACGCTTAGGGAAGGATACTTCTCTTGTATTGCTTTGCCACCAAAGACCTGATGGCGATGCCTTGGGCAGCCTCCTGGGCTTAGGTCTTTGGCTGCGCAGTTTAGGACTTTCTGCGCACCTGCTTTGCCCGGACGCCTACCCAAAAAATTTATCCTTTTTGCCGCAAAGCTCCGAGCTTGCCATTTTGGAATACCAAGCTACCCATTGGGAAGCGCTGATTGAGGGCGCTGATTTGGTGGTACTATTGGACCATTCGCGGCGGGACCGAGGTGGAGAATCCGCAGCCAAAGCGCTCCAAAAAAGGACCGGACCGGTTTGGATGATTGACCATCACCCCGAACCGGAATCCTTCGACAAATGCTTGCATAGAATTTCGGCCAGCAGCACCTGTGAGTTGGTATGCGAGCTGCTGCATAAGGAAAAACTCAATACGGAAATGGCCACCGCACTTATGTGTGGACTCTTAACCGATACCGGAGGCTTTAAGCATGCCGTGAGGGCCGAAACCTTTCAAGCCGCAGCACGGCTGCTGCAAAGTGGAGTGAATTACCCCGAACTGAGCACCCAAATTTTTGATACCAACAGCCTGCAAAGGTTAAAGCTTACCGGATTTGCCCTTAAAGACCGCTTACAGCAGCACCCGGATTTGCCCTTGGCATGGATGGTGCTAACGCATAAAGATGTATTGGATTACAAGATTGAAAGCGGCGATACCGAGGGATTGGTAAATTACACCCTCTCCATTGCAGGCAACAAAATGGGGCTGCTGTTTCAAGAAAAAGACCCGGGCATTACACGCATCAGTTTCCGTTCTAAAGGCGATTGCGTGGTAAATCAAATGGCCGAACGCTTTTTTTCGGGCGGAGGGCACAAAAATGCCGCCGGTGGACGTTATAACGGCACGGCCGAAGAAGCCGAAGCCTTTTTTCTTTCCATTATTTCTGAGCAATTCGCATGAAACTCCTCCCCGCCTCCCTACTCTTGGCCTTTTGCCTTGCCTGTGGCCCGCCCGACCCGCCAAAAAACCAAGAACCCTTGGTGCTTAAGGGCGAAAAGTTAGAGGAAGCCTTGGTTCAGGTAAACAAGCGGTTTCTAAAAGAAGAGGATTTGCTTATCGACCGCTTTATTGAACGTCGCGGCTGGGAGACCCAAGAAACCGGCACCGGCTTGCGCATTGTAATGCTCAAGGAAGGTCACGGAAAGCCGCCAAAAAGTGGACAAATGGTACGTATAGATTACGAAGTCCGACTATTGGACGGCACCCTTTGTTATGCCTCCAAAGAAAACCAAGGTTTCGAGTTGTTTCGGGTAGATTACGACGAAGTAGAAAGCGGCATACACGAAGGCATCAAATACATTCCCGAGGGAGGCCGCGCCTATTTGTTTATGCCCTCCCACCGAGCCTTTGGATTGGTGGGCGACCGAAACAAAATTCCGCCCTACAATCCCGTTTGGTACGACATTACCCTAATTGAAATTTTGCCATGAGCCCTGCGTATTCCCTTTGCTTTGCCCTTTCAATCCTGCTCTGCAGTTGTGGTCCTTGGAGCGGATACGAAGAAGTTGCCGACGGATTCGGCTATGACTTGGACGTGGATTTGGATGGCGGTCCCGAGGGAGACGACGCCAAATATATGGTAATGGATGCCTGGCTTTGCAACAGCCAAGATTCCATTTTGGCTCCCACAGGCGGTTTTTCCTTGGAAGTGCTCATGCGTCCCACCACAGACCCCTACGATTTGGTGCATCCCTTAAAGCATATTTCGGTGGGCGACAGTGGCTCTTTTCAATGGGAATATGCGCATTTCAAAAAGAATCCCTTTTTCAAAAACTTAAGGGTAGAAGGCATGGCTGCAGACAGTTTGGTGCGCCTCAGATTTCGCATGCGCGAGGTCCTTAATGCAGAAGGCTATGCCGAAAAAGAACGGCAAGACAAGCGCCAAAGACAAAGTACCGCGGTAGATGCCTTTAAAATGTACGTGCAGCTTTACCGACCTGATGTAGAAAATGTTCCCCTAGAGCCTTTTGTAATAAAAGAAACCTTTGTTTCTGAGGGGCAAAGCCCGCGCTATGGCGACAGCGTATTGGTAAAGTACCTGCTTTTGGACTTTTCCGGCAAACCCTTAGATGGCATTTGGGGAACCGAGGCTCCGGTTTGGTTGCGCATGGGAGGCGGCAGCTTTCCACTAGGCTTTTACGAAGGGTTAAAAGGCATGCGCACAGGGGAAACGGCCATGGTGGTGGTACCCTACACTTTTGCTTGGGGCGAAGAAGGCAAGCCGGATTTGTACATTCCCCCCATGGAAAACGTAGTGTATAAATTGGAATTGTTTGAGGTAAAAGGGGGAAACTGATTGTTTTGGGCGCCTTATCCGTCTCCGTCCATTAGCTGTCTTGTGGGGTAGTTACGCCGCCAAGAGGCGGCAAGGAGCTTCCTTTGGTCGCTCTTGCCGCCTCGGCGGCTGTGCACCCCACTTCGGCAGGCTAATTGGCCTCCGCCGGGGCGCTTAAAGCTCCGAAAAAGGTTCGAGAAGGTGGACGCGTTGCTATTCTGGCGGCGATCCTGCCCTGAC
>CAZJFM010000100.1:0-6170 GCA_964545365.1 uncultured Candidatus Competibacteraceae bacterium
TAGGAGCGTAATCTTTGTATCGAGGAAGGTTAATCGGGCTTTTCCATAAGCCAACTGCGCTGCAGCATCCAAAGGCTGCCATCAGCACGCACCGTTTCTTGATGCAGCTCCCATTGTTTTTCCTTAAGAAGTATGCGCCAGCGATTGGCGTAGAGGCCTCCTTTGCCGTCGGGTCGGTAAGGGCCTATAAATACGATGCTTTCGTTGTTGAGTTTGGCGCCTTCCAAAAGTTCGGTATCGCCAAGGGCGTTGGTAATCAAGGCCAGCCAGCGCAACTGGTTTTTTTGGAAACTTAGGTTCCACAGGCTGTGGGCGCCGGGGATGGCAAGTTTGAGGGACCAGGCACAGCCGTTGAGGCTTTGGGACCAAGTGGCCGTGCCGCTGACGTCCGGGCCTTCGAGGGCGCGGAGGGTCCATTCCCCTTCGAAGGGTTCAAAAATCCGGTGTACAGCACTGCAGCAGGCGCAATCGGAAAGTTCAGGCTCTTGGGCAGAAACGGATAGGGAAAAGGCCAAAAAAGCAAGGAAAACTAGATGTCTCATAGGTTTTGTTAGGCAATAATGGTACCAAAGTTAAGGATCGGGATGCAGGTATTGTTTTTGAATGGCTTGCCTTTGCGATTTAGGCAGTTTGCTCACCACCAATTCGTAAGAATGCCGCACCATATGTTCGGCCAAATGCGCTTTTGGCAACTCGGTAATGGCCACCGTATTCCAGTGTTTTTTGTTCATATGGTAGCCTGGTTTTACCAATTCGGGGTACTCGTTGCGGTAGCGGAGGGCCAATTCCGGATGGCATTTTAGGTTTACGGTTTTATCGATCCATTCAATGTCAAGGGCAGCAAACATTTTACCTGCCACTTTAAACACCAAGGTACGTTGGTCAAAGGGAAAAGACTCCTCCGTTTCCGGCAAGCTAAGGCAAAAGCTTCTTAGTTCGTCAATTTCCATGGCTGTGGGGTTCAAGCGGGAACAAACAGGGCATGGAGGGTGCTGCGTCGTTTTGCCAGGGGAGCACAGGAAGGTGCAGCAGGTAAAGTCCGTCGGGCAGTTGATCGGGCACAAAAATCATTTCGGTGATGCTGCAATGGCTTCTGGGATGGTTCGGAAGCCCCCAAAAGCTATGGTGCACGCTAAGCAAACCTTGGTCTTGTTCACGGTCTACGGAAGGTAAGTCCAGCAACAGGTGTTCCACCTCATGTTGCACCAGCCAAGGGCCGCAATCGGGATGCAAATAGCATGGGTTTGCGCCGGAATAGTCTTGGGTTTGTTTGTCGAGTGGGTTGGGCAGGGTTCGAATAACCAAAGCCTGTGCCTTTTGCCACTTTTCTTGCAGTTGTTCGGGGAGGATGATGCGGTCGCCCTCTATATGTTTTGGCTCCACGGAGCAAAGGCAGGCCACCAACCAGGGGCTGGGCACGGCCTCGTTTGCTGCCAGAGGCGTTTGGGTAATATGGGCCAGGCTTTCGGTGTGGGTGCCGTGCCCATGAGGGTTTAGCTGTACGTTTCGAAAATTAACGGGAGCGCCCCGACTTACTTCTCCCACCCAATCGCCCATTACAACGGGTTCAATGGAGAAGGGAGCGGCATACCAAGCCCTTGGATGTTTGCCGGGAGCTATGGGAATGGTGAGCGAAACCCCATCTTGGAGGCGGGCCAAGTAATTTTTTCCGTTCCATTGAAGGGTGCAATTCAGATTCATAGTGCAAGGTTTGGCAAATTTTTGTAAATTACATCTTCGGAGGCAACGCTTTGCATGCCTTTGACATCTAAATTAGTGGAATGAAATTAAAGGTTTGGACTTTGTGTGTGCCTTTCGTTTGTTTACTTGCTTGCAAAAGCAGTGAGGGAAGCGGTGCCAAAGAAGAAAAGTGCCAAGGCGCTCCTGACTTAGGTTTGATGTGTCCACAAATTTACGAGCCGGTATGTGGCTGCGATGGTTTGACCTACAGCAACGATTGCATGGCCGAAGCCGCCGGAATTTTACGATTTACCCAAGGAGCATGTCCGGATTCAACGGAGCATGGAAGTAAATGACATCATCATAGGCTGCCAGCGCGGTGAGCGCCATGCCCAATCGGCTTTGTACGATTGGTTGAGCGGCCTTATGTATGCGGTTTGCCTGCGTTACGCCCGCGATGCTTCCGAAGCCGAAGACATGCTTCAAGATGGGTTTATTAAAGTGTACCAAAACATCCAAAGTTTTAAGTTCGAAGGTTCTTTTGAAGGATGGGTACGCCGTATTATGGTCAACACAGCCCTGGAGCGGTTTAGAAAGAAAAATCAATTGTATCCGGTTGGTGAAATTCACGAGGTGGCCGGCGACTTGCCCGACTTATATAGCGTAGAGGCCCATATTTCGGCCAAAGAACTCATGGATTTGGTGCGCCGTTTGCCCACTGGGTATCGGGTAGTTTTTAACTTGTACGCTATCGAAGGCTATTCCCACAAAGAAATTTCAGAACAATTGGGCATTTCTGAGGGAACTTCAAAATCTCAATTGGCAAGAGCACGCCAAACCTTGCAACAAAAAGTAAAAACCATGCATTCCAGAAGGAAAGTAGCAACTAAAATTGGTGGATAGGTGAAAGAAGATGCTTCCATAGATCGTTTGTTCGCCCAAGGGCTGCAAGGACATGAGGTACATCCGCCTCAGGGTTCCTTCGATAGGCTTATGGAACGGATGGACGAATCCCACCACCCGGTCGACCGCTTATTTAAGCGCGCCGCTGAAGGGCATGCCGAGGTTCCGGGCTATTGGGTAAAGCAGGAGTTGCAGGCGCGCATGGACCGGAAGCGGCGCCGTCGCGTTCTCGCCTGGTGGTATAGCTCCGGTATGGTGGCCACGGTTTTCCTCGCCTTCATGGCCGGTTATTTGGCCCGCCCCGGAATCGATGGCCAAGGTGGAGGCTCAAGCCCTTTTGCAGGATTACCTGACCCGGTAAATACTACTTCTCCCAAACAGGCTTTGGAATCTGAGGCCTCAAGCACTTTTGCCGAAGAGGCTGCGCTTACTTTACCAAGCCTGGAAACTCCAAAAGGATCATCACCACAGGGCATGGCCACCGCTCCATCGGAACCTTTGGCTTCTGCCCCCCAAAAAGAGCTAGATCGGCAGTCAGCGACCCCATCTTCGGATCAAGCTCCGGCTTTGTCCAATACCCTAGCCGACAAGCCAAGCTCGGCCTTTATGGATGGGGAACAAGAAAACGAACGGGTTACACTCCAGCCCGTCAGCCTTATTCCTCAAGAACCGAAATTGTTGGTTTCCGGAACGCAGGATTGGGTGTTCCAAAACCTTTCTGTAATGCAGAACATAGAGCCTGTTGGACCAATAGCGCTTAGGAGCCATTGTCCTGTTTCCAAAAGCTGGTATGTGCAAGCACATGCAGGCCCCTTATATGCTTGGCAAAATGCCGGCCCCGTCGATAAACCTGTGGCCGCTCCCTTGTTTGGACCCAATATGGGCTTTAGGGAACAGCCCATCAATGGTTTGAGAATGGGTGTTCAAACAGGGAAGTTTGTTGGACGAAACCTCGCCGTATTTAGTGGAATACAATACCAGCGTTTTGGACACTATACGCCAAGAAGTCAATTGCAAAGCCTACCCACAGGAAAGGGTGTAGGAGGTTCGGCTCCCGTAGTAACTTCGGCGGGTATGGTGGAGGGACTAACAGCCTCCATAGACAACAACAGCGTGCAGGGCAGCGACCCCTACTTATCTGTAGATCAGGTAATGAGTGAACCCATGGAGCGCTTGGTGCAAGAGTTTGCCTTGGTTTCTGTTCCTATTGGAATACGGGCTGAGCTGGGGCATGGCTTGGTGCGCTTCACTTCTTCTGCGGCGCTGGAGCCGGGGGTTTTGGTAAGCAATCGAGTTTTTGCCGAAAACAACCGTTCGGCCATTGAAATAGGACGTACCTCGGGCATACGCGATGTGCATTTGGCAGCTCGCATTGGCGCCGGTTTCCATGTAACTCCGGGCAGGCACTGGTCCTTTGGCTTTGAGCCCAGCCTAAGTTACAGCCTCACCGATTGGAGCAATACCTCCAACACGCAAATGCGCCCCATCTTTTTTGCGGCCAACCTGAACCTGGTCTACCAACTTTTTTAAATGGAATCAAGCGACGCTTATCCCTTAGTGGTGCTTGGGGCCGGGCCTGCAGGAGCTACCTTTGCTGCTCATGCAGGGGCTTTGGGTTTGCCGGTGCTGTTGCTGGACGCCCATACCTTTCCTCGCGACAAAATTTGTGGCGATGCCCTCAGCGGAAACACCACCTATGAGCTGGAAAAATTGCCAAAATCTCCCGTGCCTGACTTTTTGGAAAGGGTTCCCGCCACTCCTTCCGGTGGCATTCGCTTTGTGGCCCCGGGCGGCAAGGTGCTCGATCTAAAACTTAAGCGCACCCGTGATGGCTTTCCCTCCTCGGGCCTCGTGGCGCGGCGGATGGATTTCGATGCCTTTTTGTGGCAGCAAGCCACCGCTTGGCCTACGGTAGAATTTGTGCAATGCAAAGTGCAGCAGATAGAAGCATTGCCTCAAGCCTGGAACATTCAGACCAACCTAGGCAACATAAAGGCCGAAGTTGTTGTAGCAGCCGATGGCGCCCAAAGCCGCTTTGTGCGCGAACTCCAAAAAGGAGAAACGATACACCGCAAGCACCATTCGGCCGGACTGCGCATGTATATGGAAAACGTACAGGGCTTCAGCTCCGACGGTTTGATTGAGCTGCATTTTAGAAAGGACCTGCTGCCGGGCTATTTTTGGATGTTTCCCATGCCCGGTAATCGAGCCAATATAGGCTTGGGCGTACGCTCCGATGTGGTTGCGCGAAATCAAATGAAACTCCGGCCAAAACTCTTGGAAATTGTTCGCGAAAACAGCCTACTTGGGGAGCGGTTTTCCGAAGCAAGCGCTTTGGAGCAACCGCAAGGATTTGGTCTGCCTTTAGGAAGCACCCGCCGCAAAGCCGGGGGAAATGGCTACGTGGTTTTGGGCGATGCCGCCGGCTTGATTGATCCATTTTCCGGCGAGGGCATAGGCCCGGCCATGGCCAGCGGACGCTTGGCTGCCTTGCACCTCCATGAGGCTTGGAACGGCAAAACTTGGATGCACCGCGATTTTGACTCCTTTACCAACCGCTTGTGGAAGCATGTAGGCGACGAATTTCGAATCAGCTACCTACTCCAAAGGCTGTTGCGCTTCCCCGTATTGTTCGACGCCGTGGTAGCGCGCTGCAACCGAAGTCCCAAATGGCACCAAAGCCTGGAAATGATGCTGGACCGACCCGAAGAGCGCAAACAGATGGCTCGTCCCGGCTTTTGGCTGAGTCTTTTAAGGGGTTGATTTTAGTTTTTTTTTTAGGGCGGCTGAACCGGGCTGTCAGCTATAGTCCTCGGCCCGGGCTCGGGAGCGCTAGGCGGTGCGGGGTCCCCCTCCAAGCCTCGGGGGCCTCCGCCCGCCAAGCGCTCCCAAGAGCCCGTTCCTCCGGGCTGCCGCTTCCATCCCTGCCGCGAAAGAAATCTTGGAAAAATGTATTGAGACCGTTGACGCGTTGTGTTTTCAAGCTTTTTTGTCCTGACCCCAGCGTCAGGACAGGATCGCCGTCAGAATAGCATCGCATCAACAGTCTCAATGTACTGAAGTTCGAAAAGGTTTCCGTTTAGCACTAAAACCCCCAATGCAGCCAAACGTGTGTTGAGGCCAGTACTTAGTTTCTGTCCATAAGACTTTTTACCTCTTCTAATAAATCAGGTAACTCTCTTGTGGCTATCGTCCAAATTACTTCGTCGGAGATATTGTCGTAACTATGAATGATACGATTTCTTGTGCCAATAATGTTCTTGGCATTTTTAATTTGTATAGAAGAATCGGCTTTTAAAATTCTGTTTACTGCCTCACCTATGATTTCTAAGTTTCGCTCTACAGCTTTTTTCGTCTTTAAATCTTCTTGATAGGTGATGAAATTTCTTTTTTCACCTAGGAATAGAAAAATCTCTTCAATGGCTTGTTGGATGTCCAGCAACCAAACCTTGATTTTAATATCCATAAATTTTGACTTTGGTATCGTCGAGTTGTTTTCTAAAAAGCCGATTTCGAATACCTCTTTCTTCAAGCAAATCAACTTGTCTTTTCAATATGTCCTCTAGCTTTGTTTTTAAGCTGAAATA
>CAZJFM010000101.1:0-5732 GCA_964545365.1 uncultured Candidatus Competibacteraceae bacterium
AGGTGTTGGGCTTGTTTTTGGTATATTTTTTGCGTGAATTTATTTACGGAGCTTAAGCGCCCCGACCTGAGCGGTTAGCTGCATGTATGGGCTTGCAGCGGAGCTTGGCCGAGGAAGTGGAGCGCATGCGAACTACCGGAGGCCCTAGCACCGCTAGCAAGGGCATGCATGCACTAAAAGCGGAGGGCGGAAAAGGCGCCCAAAACCTAAAGCTGTACTTCCTTTTGCGCCTGTGTTGCTTTTCCCCAGGTAGGGCAGTCGCAGTTTTTGGAGGACTTGCAGGAGTTGAGGGCCATGGTTAACAGAATACCCAAGGCCGCAGACGCGATTTTTTTCCCGGAGAGCATCAGAGGTCGTCGAATGAGGGAAGGGGAGCGCGTTCGTAGGCTTTTTTCTTGGGCTTGAGATGGTTTTGAAAGATTACGTTGATGAGCTCTTCTTCCATGGTAATCATGGTTCGGGTAATTCCTCCGTTTACAGCGAATCCGTCGGGACCATTGTTTTTTTCGCTTTGAAAGTTGGGTTTAAAGAGGTCGTATTTGCCATCGACAAAGCGAATGTACACTTGGGTTACTTTACCATTAACTACTTGTACTTTTCCTAAGAAACAGTCGTTGGTGCTTTTGTGGCGGATAGAAATAATAACGTCTTCGTGCCAACCGTCTTTTACTTCGTTGGCGCCGCGTGCATCAAAGGCTTTGGCCCACTGGTTGTAGCAGGTGTGGAGTTGATTGTTGTTTTCTTGGGCTTGAATAGCCGCAACAAAAACGAAAAAGAGCGCTGCTAGGAGGTGTTTCATGCGGATAAAAATAAAATACATCCCTTACCCGAAGGCAAGAGATGTATCAAATTTACGTGAAAATTACACAAACCTTAGTTTTTAAGGCCAATTTCCTGAAGTCGTTGGTCCAGGTATTCGCCGGCGGAGCAAGGTTCGTAATGCAGTGGGTTAGCTTCTGTAACGCAAGATTCCAGGCAATCCAAGCGCATTTCGGAGCGTGGATGTAGGAAAAAGGGAATGGAATACCTGCTGGTGTGCCAAAGCTCTTTGGGCGGGTTTACCACTCTGTGGGTAGTTGACCTAAGCACATTGTTGGTAAGTCGTTGGAGCATATCGCCGACATTCACAACCACTTGGTCGGGAAGGGCGGTAACAGAAATCCACTCGCCGGCTTTGTTGAGGACTTGAAGTCCATCGGCAGAAGCACCCATGAGCAGCGTAATGAGGTTGATGTCCTCGTGTGCGCCGGCGCGGACGGCGGTTTTGGGTTCGTTTAGAATGGGGCCGTAGTGAATGGGTCGAAGAATGGAGTTGCCGTTGTGAATTTTGTCGTCGAAGTAGTTTTCGTCGAGCTCGAGGTAAAGCGCGATGGCGCGAAGAAGTTGGCGCCCGGACTCTTCGAGACGGTTGTAGGCCTCCATGCCCACTTTATTGAATTCCGGCAATTCTTCGCACCAAATATTGTCGGGGTAATCTTTGGCGATGGGGTCGTTGTCGGTGACTTCTTGACCAAAGTGCCAAAACTCTTTGAGGTCGGCTTCGGTCATGCCTTTGGCATGTTCTCTACCCCAGGACGTATAGCCACGCTGGCCGGCGAGTTCTTTGATTTCGTACTTGAGTTTGCTTTCGGCAGGCAAGTCAAAGAATGCTTTTACTTCGCGGTAAAGGGTATCGGTAAGCTCGTTGCTTAATCCGTGATTTTTAACAGCTACAAAGCCGACTTGGCTAAAGGCAGCACCAAGATCCTTAACGAATTGAGCACGTTGTTCGGGGGTGCCTTGAGTAAAATGCGCTAAGTCAACCGAAGGAATACCAAGAGACTGAGACATAGTTATACAAATTGATTGGCTACAAATATGCAACAAAGCCCGGGCAAAAACCATGACTAAGGTCATGCCCGGGCTCTAGGAATCGCCAAAAACGGCGAAAAACTTTCGTGTTTAGTGCGGAGGGGTGTCGGGGCCATGGGCATGTCCATGGGCCTTTTCTTCTTCGGTAGCTTCGCGAACTTCTACTACCGTTCCGGAAAAGTTAAGCTCTTTGCCGGCCATTGGGTGATTGAAATCAATGGTTACGGCGTCTAAACCGCGCTTCATAACCTTTCCCATGAGCGGGTTTCCCTCGGGGTCTTGCATTTGAATGAACTCGCCTTCTTTCACATGATCTTCGGCGAATTTTCCGTCAATCATAAAGGCAGAAACCGGCAAATCGACTACGGCATTTTCGTCTACTTGACCGTAGGCTTGGTCGGCAGAAAGTACAAATTGGAAATCCTCGCCTTGATTTTTTCCTTCCAAAGCCTCCTCAAAGGCGGGAAGAAGGTTTCCGGATCCGAAAAGAAAATAAAAGGGCTTCTCAGCTTGAACGGATTCGATGACGTCTTCGTTGCCGTTTTCGCGCAAGGTGTAGGAAATCCCTACCACCAAGTCGTTTTGAATATGCATATGCAGAATTAAATTGGTGCAGTGGCCAAAGATGCGGATTGTTTGTTAAGCGAGCAAACAAAGCCTTAAAGATGGCCCTGCTCCGTTCCGGAAAAAACCTTTTTTAACGCTTGTAGATTGAGGGGAACAAGAAATTATGCAAGGTTGCGTTCCAAGAAAAAGTCAAGCTGTACCAGCTTAAGCTGTCCGCTCTGGTCTTGTAGATTCAAGAACTGCTGCCGAGCCTCCTCCACTTTTGCCGGCTTTTTGTTTTTGGAATGCGCGTTAAGTACATCCAAAAAGGCGGCGATTAGTTCGGGATTGGCATCGGTCTTTTTTAGCTGGCGTTTCAGGTATTTTTTTTCGGAATCCATGAGTTGGAAGTTGCCTTCTCTGCTCAAGACCATAAGTGCAAACACCGAGGCGTCCACCAATACCCAACGGCTGTTTTTTTCCAAGTACTTGGTATAGTTCCTGGCTTTGAGTAAATAGCTGTAGGCCTTGCTGTATTGGCCTCCATAAAAATTAACCACGCCTTTGAGGTAAAGCAGGTAAAAACTTATTTTATTGGATGCTCCCAGCACGTCCATTTCGGTAATTTGCTCGTTCATGTACTCGAGCATTTCCCGGTACTTTCTTTTTCGGATATAAATATCGGATACCGAGTGCAAATAATAGAAGTAGACATCTTCGTAGGGCCTAAATCCTTTGATATC
This sequence comes from uncultured Candidatus Competibacteraceae bacterium, assembly GCA_964545365.1. Classification (GTDB taxonomy): domain Bacteria; phylum Bacteroidota; class Bacteroidia; order CAIKAF01; family CAIKAF01; genus CAIKAF01. The sequence goes on from CAZJFM010000101.1 coordinate 3,141, forward strand.
GTCTAAGGATTCGGACATTTCTTCGATGATGGTTTCGTACGCTTCAAAGTCCCCGGTATTGTAATGAAACTTTCCAAGCAAGCACTGAATGGCCGGATTGCAGTTGGGGTAGTAAAACTTGAGAGGAGTCTTTAAATAAGCCAAACTTAGCTGCCTAATGCGCTCTAAGTCGATGGGGTTAGTGGAGCTCCGATGGTTTAATTTTACCGAAAGCGCCGTAGACTCCAACATAAAGAATGAAATGGCGGCTTGAAGCTCTTTATGGATGCCCTCCATTTCCTGCACAATTTCATTGAGTCGGGTGCTGCAGCTTTCTTCTTCTAAGTAAAATTGGTCGTGAGTAAGAAAAATCGATTCAAAAAACAGAAACTCTAGGCGGTTGAACAAGTGAGACTTCCGGGCGGTACTTCGGATTTCCTCTTCGTATTGCAGCCTTCTTTTGGGGTCGTGGTAGTGCAGCAGGTATTTGCAAAGTGCCACCTCGTGAGCTCCACCAAACAATTCAGACTCTTCGGAGCGGCGGGTGAGGTCGTTGAGCTTTTTTTCAAGCAGCTTGGGCTGGTTCGAATACAGAAGACTTCGAATGTTGTCTATGTCTTCGCGGAGTTTAACCACGGCATTTTTCCCTGAATCGAATTTAAACGAAATAATGTCTTGAAGCAGTCGATGCTTAAAGGTATAATAGGCGCTTTTGTTGTTTTGGTAATTGAGCACCTCCATGATTTCCTGATTGTTGATTTCATCAGTAACCAAGAGGTATTCAAGCAATTTAATCTTTTGCTTGTCGGTCTTCAACTCCCTCTTAAGTTGGGCAATCTCTAAAGTAGAGAGTTGATGTACAATTTCTATTAAGTCGTCCATAAGTCGAACGGATGAAATATGCTTAAAACTTGGGACGTTTGGGCAATGTAAACCCAAACAGGAGGTTTAAGATACAAATTTTCGGAATTTAGAAGCCTGATGCACCCTTCCGGCCTTGGGGACGCGGGAAAGGTTTTGGGTGTTTTTTTGTTTTTGCGGGTCATGAAACGGAATGCTATTTAAGGGCTCTTGTGACATTCATGAGCCGGCAATCCTTAGTTTGGCGCGCTAAGCTGCTTTGGGTGCTCGTTTTAATAAAGGGCTAAGGCCGATTGGCGGAGCCTTTCGGTAGTTTATTGGCCCAACAGGAGGTTTCACCCGGTGGGGTTTGTTCTTTTTTCTTTTGGAAAATGGTATCAAAAGGGTGCCTTTTTTAAGAAGGTGCCTCAAATGCTGCAAAGATTTGGGCTTTGCTTCCATTCCATGTGTAAATATGGACAACTAAAGACTGTGGACGCGTGCTGTTTTCACGACGAAGCTCCTGACCGCTGCGTCAGGATAGAATTGCCGCCAGAACAGCAACGCGTCAAAGGTCTCCAAGGGTTTTCGGTCGTTTGCATGGGACGTAGCAATTTCTTAATGTAAGAATGTATGCCTAAATGCCCTGCACAACCGCGCGTAATGTGCTACATTTGGAAAATTATCTTCTCAATTACATTATTTATGAAAACTTGGTTTTTAGTAGTTGCATTCGCCGGATTGGCCCTGGGGGTTAATGCACAAAACGTAGGTGTAGGGACTTCAAACCCCAACGCCCGCCTCGAAGTGGAAGGCGCCGGAAATACCAGCGGAACCACAGCCTTGGATGTGAAAAACAGCGATGGGAACTCCATGCTGACCGTTCAAGACGACATGCGCACGGGCATCAATACCAGCACCCCGGATGCTTCCTCCGTTTTGGATGTGAGCTCTACTACCGGCGGTGTGTTGATTCCCAGAATGACGGCCGTTCAATACCAAGCCATTTCGAATCCGGCTACCGGTTTGCTCATTTTTAATACCGACGACAATAAGTTCTACTATTACGATGGTACCCAATGGGTGACTATGGTAAGCGTTATTGGCGGTGGCGGTGGCCAGGGCGGCGATCCTACCTTGGTGTATACCGTGGACGGATTCTAATTGATAAATCGCTCGCCCTTATGTTGTTTTCGCGTATCGCTTGGATAGGTGTAGCTTGGATTTTGTCTCTTAGTCTCCTGGCGCAAGGAGGGTCTTTGCAGTACAATCAAACGCTGGTGATTGATCATACCGACGGCTTGCTCACCGTTCCTGCAGGCAAAACCTGGAAGATTGTAAACATGCGGAATACCGGTGGGCAAATTACGGCCACCGGTGCAGTTTCGGGCCACTGCGGCACCAGCTGTAGCGGAGGGGTTTGTAGCTCTAGTTCTTGCCGCTATTTGGCTTATTTGTACGACATCAACGGCATCGGTTTCAATGAAGCGGTAGGTTGCTTTGTATGTAGCGGTAGCGCCTGCACCGGAGGTACAGGAAATTGCCCGCCAACCTATACCTACAACGTGAATATGACGGCCTCATTAAATACCCCTTTTTGGTTGGCCTCCGGCAATACCTTTGAGGTGAACGTGACCAATATGCTGGTGAGTATTCTTGAATTCAACATAGTACCTTAATTGTTCGTGGTATGAAACAAGGAGTTATGGTTTTGCTTTTAGCCCTCGCCTTTTGGGGCCTTTCCCTCCATGGCCGAGCTCAGGGCTCGCTGCA
>CAZJFM010000102.1:0-5621 GCA_964545365.1 uncultured Candidatus Competibacteraceae bacterium
AACTTGACCTCATCATACATCTCACAGTTTACAGTTTCATTTAAACGGCCCGTATACTTGTTCCGAATCCTTAAGTTGGATTGCAATTCAACTGTACGATTTAATTTAAATAGGGTAAACTCCCACCTGTCCATCCGATCGTATGGTGCATTTGGCGGACAAGGCAAAGTTGCTATCCAAACAATAGAATAGTCGTTAGTTGTGTATCTATCATGGAATGATGAGATGAAGCTGTCATAATCGTCATGAACTACACCTAACCAAAGTTCCTCTGATTTACGCATGAATCCAATCTTTTAAAATTTTCATTTCTTCCTCATTCAAGTCTTTCAAAATAGGCAGCAAAATCAACAAACATGCTTTTACCAAAAGGCTAGTATCTGTGAGGAATGTATCCTTGAAAATATCATTAAAATATGATTGATCAAAATCTTGCAAAATTGATACGAGCTCCTCGACTTCCTCTTCATACTTTGAATGGATATCATCTTTACTGACATAACCATTCGGTGCACTAAGTATTTGAATAACCAACTTAACAATAATAGATACATCATTCCTGAATGGATCAGGCCATTGATATTCAGACAAAATTCTATTTATGTCATTGTTTCTTTGAATATCACTCACCACATTCAACAACTTACGAATCGCAAGTTCTTCTGCAGACACCATCTGTAGCATTCCTGCGGCTGCACTTCCATAGTTTTGAATTCTCCTCAAAATCCGGCTTTTCATTTGGCGCCACTGGACATCATTGGTTGCAATTCCGCCTTCCAGACACCGTTCCTTAACCATAATCCAAAAATATTCCACAGGAGCCCCTTTACATTCAAAGGCAACTTCCCTCATAATTGCCCAAAACGGCATTTGGCTCTTGGTAAAAGGAACTTGCGCATCAATGGCTTCAATAAAAGCCACTATAGGATCCATAGAATCAACATCCAAGTACCTACTAAATACTTCTTCGATTACAAGTACAGCATCAATCTCCTGATATTTTTGCTTGTAGTACTCCTCCAATTTCTTGTCTTTGTATAATGTTTTGAGTTCTTTGGTGAAACTTGGATAGCTTTTTAAATAATGAACAACAAGTCCGGGCCGCACATCTCGCTTTTCGATTTTCCCCTGACCAACCACTTTTTCTTCAAAGTAAGAATACAACTCTGATGTCGCTGCAACTACGTACGAAGCATCTTTCTTAATTTCCTCTTTAAAAAAAGCCATTAAAAATGAAGCTAACCCGTCAACATCCCATTGACTCCAATGAGGGAAAGCTTCAATTAAGATTTCTTTTACTCGTTTTATGGTTAAGTCCATTGTCAAATGAATTTGCGGATTAAATCTACCAAATTAGAAACAGAAAAAAAAAATATTTTCAGTGAAATGCATCAAAAGCCAATGGGGGCAGCCGCGTCCTGCTTCAAATCCATCTGTATCCATTCTACAAGCTGTGCGTGAGAGCAATAGGGGCTCATCAAGGCAACTTGTTGCTCTACGCGTTTAATTTGCGCCAAGGTAAGGTCCTCTAGCGGTAAAAATTTTATGATTTCAGCAGGGAGTCTCCCCTCTTTCAAACATAATTCAAGGTATTTTTTAACAGCTTGTACCGGAGGCATATCAAGTTTATGCCAAAATAAAAAACGCCGCTTGAACGCACCATCGATGTTTTGTGGATAATTTGTAGTAGCGACAAGCACCCCTTTAAACTCCTCCAACAATTGTAAAAAGACGTTTTGCACCTGATTGGCATAAAGGTCACTGCCTTGTTCAATGTGCACCCTGGGACCAAGCAAGCCATCAGCCTCGTTCAAAAAAAGAAGGGCGCCTTGACCTGTCCTCTGACAAAAATCGGCATATGCTTTAAACGCCCCAGCTGCCGCCTTTTCTGTTTCGCCCACCCATTTTGAACGTATATGAGGTACGTCCAATTGGAATATTGGCACTTCAGCACATCGAGCCAACTGAAGGGCAAACTCTGTTTTACCTGTGCCACTTGGACCATGCAACAATGTAGTTACCGACTGGTTAGTAGCATGTTGCAATTCGCTTTTGATAACCGTAAATACCGTTTGAGATTGTGAATCTAAACAAAGCTCTACCGGTTCAACATCTTTTGGCTGTATGATCCGCAAGGCCTTTGGATGTATTGGCAGGTCATTTGCCCCACTTTCCTCTATCCCCGCGTACAAAGCAAGCGCTTTAGCAGTAATGTCGGCCCTACAACTCACACCATCCGCTTCTATCGAGAACTGAATAAGTCCATGCCTTGAAAGAAGTAAATCTCCTCTTTTAGCCAACAAGTAAGTTCTCACAAATTGTTTTAAACTCATGCTAACGTCGCTTAGATATAGCGGCCCACTACCGTGCAAAAACTTAATAAGGCTATCTACAAGAAGCAGCACCTCTTCTAAAGAGAGTTTTAAACGGTTGATTGACTCAATGAAGCCTTTATTTTCAGGTACCCATAAAGGATTCAGAGTAAAAATCTCTTTTTCTTCTGTACTGCCCTTAAGAAGTGCCGACAGTTTGATCATTGCCAAGTCCTTTGGCACGTCATTCAACGATTGTGTTGCTTCTTTTGCACTGCAGTAAATGTAAAACTCTTTGGGCCGGTGTACATGTTGAAAAGCAGCTGCTGTTCCGCTTACTAATAAATTACAAACCTCATGCAGCAGCTCTTCTCTTTCATTCTCCGGCATGGGCTTTCGTTCTTCAAACCAATCCAATACTGTGGCACCGGAATCAGTAAGCCCTTGAAGACTATGCTTTGCGACCTCAGGCAATACCGTCTTGAAATTTTCAGCTCTCTTTTTTGATTTGCCCATATAAGTTTTTTTTGATTTGACCCTACCATCAGACTAAACGTCTATGGTATTTTATTAGTATTGCCAGCTCCTAAAAGATACCCGTAATTCGATGCTTTTTTGTTGGGAATTTGATCCTGACACTACCTGAGACCGTTGACACTTGCGATCAGTATCCATGAGTCAGCATGTTGGAGTCATGGTTAAACCATAAAAACGCAAGGCATCAACACTTCAATAAGCATAGAAAAAATGTTTTTGTGACAAAAAACTGTCACAACCTACCTCACTTTTGTTTTATAAGTTATGCAGGTCAACGCAGAACTGCAAAAAGCTAAAACACATGAATGATCAATGGAATCGTTGTGCCCGTTATGGGCGTATTGAAATTGACCGAAAAAAAGGAAACATTCAACTCTTTTTTACTCCTTTTGATTATGAAAAATTAGTACTCCCCCGCTTTTTTTGGCCCCTCAAAGTAGAATGGGAAGGAAAAAACCTTGTAATCTTTGGCAATAAACAGTGTGCCCAGTATAAGGTTGTTATGACAGGTTTCAACCAGTTTAAAAGCTATACCCAGGTAGCCAATGAAAATAATCCATCAAGCATGTATTACAATGGAGAATTGATGACTCTTGAAATTGCGAGTCCTGATCGATTTGTCTGGCATTTAACAGGTGCATTCAGTAAACGCCGTAAGGGAATTCTCACCTATGGTTTATTGCCTGTCGGCGGTTTGGTGTTTGCCAATACCTATTGTTTTGCTCTAAACGAAATGTGGCATTGGGAATTCGAATGGAGATATTGTGGACGGACCGAGCTTCAGGATGATTTGGCACTTGCCCAAATCTGTCGCTCAATTGATTTCTGGAGAATTGACACCCAAAAAGTAAAGGCTAAATGGTACAAAGACCCTAACCTCAACCCCTACTACCTGTTCAATGGGCAAAACATTGGCCATAGGTACATTTGTACCCCACAAAACATACCCACAAATGCAATAGAACTCTATAAATTTGACCTAAAAAAGTACAGAAAAATTAAATACGGTAAGACCAGCCGGGATTCCAATGGCAATTTTAAAGGGCTACCCTTGGTGCGAGTACATAATGTGTGAAATTTGGTAAACCCGCACCTGCCCCCCCCTACCTACTCCAAGGTATTTTAACCCCTTCGGCAAACATTTCGCCCCAAAGTCTTGTACTTTTGTCAAAAATTACGGCCATGCGCATCTTTAGCTTTGTGATCGCTCTCCTTTTTAGCGGACTGCTCTCTGCTCAATACTTCAGCGGTGAAACCGAAGAAAACCTTAGAGCCCACGTAGCTTTCCTCGCTTCCGATGAACTCGAAGGCCGCCTCACAGGAACGCAAGGCGAACAATTGGCCCTAGAATACATCCAACAGGCCTTTGAAGGCATCGGCCTGGAACCCGCAGGTACCAACAATTTTATCCAAGCCTTTGACTTTACCTGGAAAATCAAACCCGAAGAGGACGTGTACCTCCGCTGGGAGCTCGATGGCAATCCAATCGACGCCAAAGCATGGCCGGTGAGCGGCTCCGGAGATGGGGAACTCAGCGCCGAACTGCTCTTTATGGGTTTTGGCATCAATGCCCCCGACGCCGGATACAACGACTACGAAATGATTCAGGATTTGGGAAACCGCATTGTGCTCATTCAATTGGGGGAACCCGAGGTTTCCAATCCACACGCGGATTTTTCGGCTTGGACGGCCTTGGAACGGGCTCGCTATGCCCAACGGGCCGGGGCCGCTGCGGTTGTTTTTCTTCCCGGTCCGGACAATGAACGCTTGGATAAGGAAATCAATCCCAGGGTTTCCGCGCTTCCCATTCCGGTTTGGTATGCGGAAGAGTATCCCAAAGAGGCCAAAATAGCCCATCTTAGAACCGCACTCCATGCAGAAACCCGCACGGGACATAATGTGGCCGGATTTATAAACAATGGCGCAGCCTATACCCTTATTTTGGGTGCGCACTACGATCACCTGGGCTACGGCGAGGTGGGCAGCTTGCACCGCGGCGAACCCGCCATACACAACGGCGCCGACGACAATGCTTCGGGCACGGCCTTGCTCATAGAATTGGCCCGCTATTTGCGCACGGAAGGACCCAAAGAACTCAACTATTTGTGCATTGCCTTTTCGGGCGAGGAGCTGGGCTTGTTGGGAGCCAAAGCCTTTACCGCCGCCGATTTATTGCCCAAGTACCAAAGCACAGCCATGTTCAACATGGATATGGTAGGACGTCTGGAAGAAGACGGTGCCCTGATTGTAAATGGTGCAGGCACTTCGCCCCGTTGGGAAACCTTACTCGACAGCTTAAGGCCCAAACACCTTAAAATCAAAACTACGGCCAGCGGCGTGGGGCCCAGCGATCACACCGCCTTTTATTTGGAAGACATGCCGGTATTGCACTTTTTTACCGGCACCCACAGCGATTACCACCGTCCGGAAGACGATGCCGATAAATTGAACTATCCGGGCATGGTGCAGGTGGGCGATTATATGCTGCGCTTGGTAAAATCGCTGCCCTCCAAAGCGCCTTTGGCTTTTAGCAAAACCAAGGCTCCGGAGCAAACCCGCAGCCGATTCAAGGTGACTTTGGGCGTAGTTCCGGATTATGCCTGGGAAGGCAAGGGCATGAAAATCTCGGGGGTAAGCGAAGGGAAACCGGCCGCAGCGGCAGGTTTGCAAAAAGACGATGTGATTATTGGCATTGGGGAACATGCAGTAGCCGACATTTACGGCTATATGGCGGCCTTAGGAAAATTCAATCCGGGTGATGAAACCACGGTG
>CAZJFM010000103.1:0-4810 GCA_964545365.1 uncultured Candidatus Competibacteraceae bacterium
GGTCCTCATTTACCATTAGTAAACTCCGGCCTTTCGATTTGTCCGTGCCTTAATTCGCCTTGAAAATACAACGCGTCAATGGGCTCAAATTTCATAGCCAAACAACCATTCAGGCCGCTGCCTCGTTATATTGCCATGGAGCTGTTTCCCATTCTGTATTTGGTGGCTTTGGGCATTGTGGCCGACTATTTTGGGGCCTTTAGAACCATTGGAACCACGGGGGCTTATGTGCTTATGCTTTTTTTAACGCCCCTGCTTGGCGTGCCTTTGGTGCTGCTGTTCCCGCGTTTGCCCAAGGCCTATTGCTTGCAGGACTATAAAAATTTTCATGCCGGAATTGCGTACCGTTTTAGAAAAGTGATGACGGGAAATACATCTACTTATCTGATAGTAAACGACATAACTATTGGAATCAGCGAGTACGAATTTACCGAATACTTTGTTTTGGTCGAAAGTAGGCGTGCGTACAAAAAACGCCGAAAAGAGGATGGGTTTAGGTAGCCGCCGAATCACTAACTTCGCAGGCAATGGCCGAAGAAAAAGAAATGTCCTTTTTACAGCACGTCGAAGAGCTGCGCAGTCATTTGGTGCGCAGTGTCTTAGCTATTTTGGTAGGCGCCATTTTGGCCTTCGCCTTCACCTCCGTGCTGTTCGATGTGGTGCTCTTTGGCCCTTTTCAAGAAGATTTTCCGACCAAAGTATTGCTGTGCAATCTGGCCAAAAGTCTGAACACCCCCAACTTGTGCCTTGGCGAGCTCAATATTGAAAGGCTTCAAAACATTGTTTTTGCCGGTCAATTTACCTGGCACATTTGGGCCTGTTTTTTGGCAGGTGTCGTGCTGGCTTTTCCTTATATTTTGTACGAGGTTTGGCGCTTTATCAGGCCTGCTTTGCGCAAGGAAGAAAAAGGTAAAGTGCGTGGTATTGTATTCTATTCCAGCATCTTATTTTTTACCGGCGCACTCTTCGGGTACTATGTTTTATCGCCCATGACCATTCACTTTTTGGGCAATTATCAGGTATCGGAACTCATCGAAAACCGCCCCACTTTTGTGAGTTATTTATCCACCATTTTGCACCTCACACTTGGCACCGGACTGGTGTTTGAATTGCCGGTATTTATATTTTTTCTCGCCCGCGTGGGTATTGTGGGCCCGGCCATGCTCAAAAAATACCGCCGCCACGCCTATGTCGGCATTTTGGTCTTGGCCGCAGTGGTCACCCCCCCCGACATCACCTCCCAAGTGCTCATCACCTTTCCCTTGATTTTTCTCTACGAAATCAGCATTGGAATTGCCGCACGGCAGTACAAAGAAGTGTAAAGTTTTTGGGCGCCTGAACCGGGCCCTCCCTCCTGCTCCGGCGCCTCCAAACCACGGGCGGGCAAGGCTGTGCGTGGTCTTTCCCGAAGGGTTGTGAAAGCCTCCGCCAGCCTGCCCGCCCGGGTTTCGAGGCGTCCGGGGCATCCGTGCCGGTCCCTGGCGCATCCGTTTTGTGCCTTGTTTTTGTGCGGTTTTTCAAAGCATAGCTTTTCTCTTCCACTGTTGGCCCTGTTTTGTTCCAATTCCAAGTAGATTAAACTTTTGGCAAGCCTGCCGCTAAAATGCTTTGTACTTTTGCCCAAGATGGTTAAACAAATTCTTTATGTGCGGTATAACAGCTTGGATTGCTAAAGGCGCCGAACAACAAATAGAGCGAGCAACGGCGCGCTTGGCGCATAGAGGCCCTGACCATCAAGGCACTTTTTTTGATGCCAAGCATGGAGTAGCCTTGGGGCATCGCCGCTTAAGCATATTGGATTTGTCAGAAGCTGCCCATCAGCCGGCGCATAGCCATAATGGGCGCTACGTAATGGTCTACAATGGCGAGGTCTATAACTTTAAGGAGCTTCGAAACCAACTGCAGCAGCAAGGCCATAGTCCTTTTAAAACCCAAGGCGATACCGAAGTTATTTTGGAAGCTTTTGCCGCTTGGGGGCCGGACTTTGTGCAAGCCCTCAATGGCATGTTTGCCATAGCCATTTTTGATAAAGAAACCGGCTCTTTGACCATCTGGCGCGACCGGATGGGCATTAAACCCCTGTATTACCGTAGCCTGCCTCAACAAGGCTTTGCCTGTGCCTCAGAGCTCAAGGCCTTGCGTTTACCCGAAGATGAAGTGCATGCAGAGGCGCTCAAGGCCTATTTACACCTAGGGTATATTCCCGGTCCTGACTCTATTTGGAAGGGCGTACATAAGTTGGAACCCGGCCATTGCCTTACCCGAAGTGCCGATGGCTCTTTGAGTATAAGGCCTTGGTGGAGCATAGAAAAGGCCTTCGCGGGTCCAAGGCAAGGCCATGAGTCAGAGGCCTTAGATACGCTTGATGCGCTTTTGCAAGAAGCCGTGGGTCAGCGCTTGGTTTCTGACGTCCCTTTTGGAACTTTTTTAAGCGGAGGCGTGGATTCAAGTTTGGTTACCGCCCTAGCGGCCAAACATTACGGTCCGGGCTTGCGTACCTTTTCCATTGCCATGGATACCGACTCGCACGATGAGTCACCCTATGCCGAGCAGGTGGCCAAGGCCTTAGGAACCCATCATACCACCTTTAGGATTCAAGCTAAGGATTGCTTCCATTGGGTGGAGCGCCTGCCTCAAATTTACGACGAGCCTTATGGAGATGCTTCGGCAGTTCCTTCATTGGTGGTTTCTGAACTTGCCCGGAAGCAGGTAACCATGGTGCTTACTGGAGATGGCGGCGATGAGCTTTTTCATGGCTATGGGGCCTATCGCTGGGCGGATCGTTTGCAGCAGTTCCCTTGGTCTTGGGGGCTTGCCAGGAGCATGGCTTCCAAGCTTTTTGCTTTGGGACCGGACCGTTACCGTAGGGTAGGGCGTTTGCTCCGTAGGCCCGCCAAAGGAATAAGTCCACAAGCGCACTTGTTTGGTCAAGAACAATACTTTTTTCTCGCTTCGGAAGTAGCTCGCCTCACAGGAAGCCTGCCTTCTGACCGTGTAAGCGCATGGCAGCCTCCTGCTTGGCTTAGCTCTGCCGATCCGGCAACGCGTCAGGCCATGTTCGACCAGGAAGCCTATTTGCCCGACGATTTGTTGGTGAAAATGGACCGCGCTTCCATGCAGCATAGCTTAGAAGCTCGTGTTCCATTGCTTGACTACCGAGTGGTGGAATTTGCCGCTGCTTTAGATACTAAGCTAAAGCGCAGGGATGGAACGGATAAATATTTGCTAAAACAGGTCTTGTACCGCCATTTGCCCAAGGAGCTTTTTGAGCGGCCCAAATGGGGCTTTTCCATCCCCCTTAACCATTGGCTTAGAGGAGGACTTAAAGAATTGGTGCAGGATATGGTACTTTCCGAGTCGGCGTATAGCCATGGTCTGGTAGACAAACAAGCGGCCTTAAACTTAGTACAACCTTTCTTTAAACAGGGTTCTCAAATTCATTATCAGCAGGTTTGGCTGCTGTTGCAATTAAACCTTTGGCATGCCCAACAATTTACATCCCACTGAAGCTGTTTTTTTGTCGTACGATGGTATGACGGACCCCTTAGGGGAGTCTCAGGTGTTGCCTTATCTAAAAGGCTTGGTGGAGAAGGGTATCTCTATGCGCTTGGTCTCTTTCGAAAAGCCCGACCGAATGGCCAAAGATGGAGCGCGCATTCAGGCTTTTTGTACCACCGAAGGTATAGAGTGGCATCCTTTGGTATACCATAAGTCGCCCCCTGTGCTGTCCACATTATATGATGGGTGGAAACTTCGTCGGAAATTGAGGGCGCTTTACCAAGATAGACCGTTCCAAATGCTGCATTGCAGAAGCTACATTACGGCTGAGGAAGGCCTGCGCTGGAAAAAATCCCATGGCACCGGGTTTTTGTTTGACATGCGTGGTTTTTTTCCGGATGAGCGGGTCGATGGAGGGGTTTGGAACCTGAAAAATCCGTTATACAAAGCCATTTATACCCATTTTAAACGCCGCGAAAAGGAATTGCTTTTGGAAGCCGATCGGGTCATTAGCCTCACCCATAAGGGAAAAGAAATTATGGAGGCTTTTCCCTACCTAACGAACAAAAGCGATTGGTCCTGCAGCGTTATACCCTGCTGTACCGATTTGGCGCATTTTGACCCCGCAGCGGTTTCAAAAGAATCGGCAGAAATGTGGCGTAAACAGTTGCGGCTGGAAGAAGCAGGAACCGTAATAATATATGTAGGTTCTTTGGGTACCTGGTATTTGGTGGACGAAATGGTGGCCTTTTTTGCCCAATGGCTAAACCATGAGCCGGATGCGGTATGGTTGGTAGCTACACGTGACGATGCCGCAGGATTATGGAAAAAGGCCAAGGAGCTTGGGATTCCTTCCGACAACATCCGTGTGCAAGGGTTCAGTCGGCAGGACCTCCCTTCGGTGATTTCTTTAGCAGACTTTGCCCTCTTTTTTATTAAAGCGGCATACAGTAAGCAGGCCAGCAGTCCAACCAAACAAGGAGAGCTGATGGCCATGAATGTGCCGGTTATTTGCAATCGTGGGGTAGGTGACTCCGACTATATTGTGGAGCATTTTAAAAGTGGTATCCTCGTGGACCAATTGAACGATGCGTCCTATGCGAAAGCCATAAGCCAAGCCCTGGCGCTTTCGGGCACCCAAATGCAGCATTTGCGTGAGGGCGCCAAAGCGTATTTTGCTCTAACCCAAGGCGTGGAGTCTTATCTGGAAGCCTACCGGGAGGTGATTCAAAAAGTAGAATCCCGACGCGCTTAGCTTCTCTGCGTGCCCTTATACCGCGCTAAGGGTTTCACGCAAAGTCGCAAAACCACA
>CAZJFM010000104.1:0-3896 GCA_964545365.1 uncultured Candidatus Competibacteraceae bacterium
TCGTCTTGCGATTCAAAACGGAACCGACGGGTGTTGAAGATGTCCGAGGCGTTTACCGCTAAACTGAATTTGGCTTTGGGGAATTCCTTGCGGAAGCCTAAATCCACCCAAAAGAATTCGGAAATGCTGCCCTGTGGGAACTGCTGCGGCGCTTGATAAAATACATTGCCCTGTATTTCCCAGTTTTTGTTGGGTCGATAGGCCGCCTGGCTGCGGATGTTGGCGCTGAAGTTGGTGGCCGTGAGGTCGCCGTTTTCGGTGCCGCCGTCTACGTAGTTTCTAAATAGGTTTAGGCTGAAGGTGCCCGATAGTTTTTTGCCAATCTGCGCGCGGTAAACGCCCTCGAAGCCAAAGCTGGTCTCGAAGCCAAAGTTGGCGCGTTCCACCAAGGCTACGCCGTTGGTGTCCACCGAAATAAGGCGCTGTATGGGATTGTTGGTGTAGCGGAAAAATCCTGCTCCATATATGTAATGCCTTTTGATGCTTTTGGATAGGCCCAATTCAAAGGCGTCGGTGAGCTCGGGGTCGAGGTCCGGGTTGCCGCGCCGTATGTTGAAGGGGTCGCTGTAGTCGGGAAAGGGGTTGAGGCTCCAAAAACCGGGACGGTTGATGCGCCGGGCATAGCCAAAACTGATTTCGGTGCTTTTGCCCGCAGTAAATTTGAGGTTGGTGGTGGGAAAGAAGTTGATGTAGCGTTTGTCAAAGGCCTGTTGGTTTCCGTCGAGGAATCCTTGAGCGATGGTGTGCTCGCTGCGGAGGCCTACTTGAAACTCAAAGCGCTTTCCAATGCCTCCGGCAAATTGCAGGTAGGCCGCAGAGACGTATTCGTCGTAACGGAAGGCGGCGGTAAGCAGGGTGTCGCGGAACCATTGGTCGGTGGCTATGTCCAGGCTGTCGGCATCTAAATCGCTGTCGATGCGGCGGAAGTTGCCCCTGAGGCCAAATTCCAGTTTGCGGAGCCAGGTGCTGCCCAGCATCTGCACGCGATCTATTTGCGCCGTGTACACTTGGCTTCCGCGGAACCGTTGGGTGCGGCTGATTTCTGAGGTTTGGGTTAAGGGAAGTCCGGTGGGGTCGTAGTCGGTTTGGTTGAAGGTGCCGGCGTCTAAATCGGAGTAATAGCTGGCGCTGAGGCTGCTGTTCCATTCCGAGCCTTTCACCTTGCCTTTGTTGGTCCAGTTGAGGGAGGCGTCGGCGTTCCAGCCGTCTTCGGTGCTTTCTATTTCGCGGAGGTAGCCTCGGTAGGGGCTGTCGGTGCTGTCGCGGAATTCGCTGTTGAGGGTTTCGGGATTGTTTTCCCAGCGGGGACCTGCCAGGTAATTTAGACTTATGGAATTGCGTTCGTCGGGGCTGTATTCTACGTTTCCGGAGAGGTTTACGCCTATGTCCCAGCGTTCGCCTTCAAAGTCCTGGTCTTGGGTGAAGCGGTCGGTGCCGGGCACAAAGGTTTCGCGCAGGGTATAGCCTTCCACAGGGCGCAGGGATTGCCGGGCACCCAAATTGGTGCTGAGGTTCCATTTGCCTTTTTTGAGGTTCCAGTTTCCCGAAATATTGCTGTTGGCGGGCCAACCACCGCCCAGGCTGATTTGCCCGAAACTGCCGTCCTCCCGATTGGTGCGGGTTATGACGTTGATGATGCCGGCCATGCCTTCGGCATCGTAGCGCGCGGAAGGAGAGGTGATGAGTTCGATGCGCACGATGCTGGCGGCGGGGATTTGGGCCAGGATTTGGCTTCGGTTGTCTACCGTTAGTCCGGAGGGTTTTCCGTTGATGTAAACGATGAGTTGGTCGCTGCCGCGAACGGAGATGTTGCCATCCACGTCCACTTGAACGAGCGGCACTTGCCGCAGGGCATCGAGCGCGGAGCCTCCGGTGGCGAGTACGCTCTTTTCTACGTTAAAGATTTTTCGGTCTACGCCCAATTCCATGAGGGCGCGTTCTTCTTCCAGCTCAAATGCATCGAGTTTTGCTGCGGAGGAGCTGAGCGAAACTTTGGATAAAAAGCCGGAAATTTGGTTGGCATCGAGGGTGTCGCTTAGTTTTTGGTAGCCAATGGCGCTGATTTGCACCACAAAGCTGCCTTTGCCTCTAAAATCCAATTGAAATTGTCCGGCGGAGTCGGCCATAGTGCCTTGGAGTTTGCTGTCGCCCAATTTGTTGAGGGCTACCGAAGCAAAGGGTACGGGTTTTCCGGACTTGGCGTCGACAATGCTGCCTTGGATGGTGGTTTGCGCTTGACTTTGCAGGAAAGTAGCTGCCCAAAAGAACAGCGCCAGGCAAGCGAAAGCGTTAAGATGCAATGAACATTTACTCCTCATCAGGCCATAAAATTGGGGATTCTTGGCTAACATTTGAATTTGTGGCCGATTTCTTAGCGACTTTTAACAGTACCAACAGCAAGTTGAGCGGATTGGTTTAGTATTGCTTGTACCCTGTGCTGCAGTTTTTAAACGGCAATGCAACAAGCCGGGCAGGGTAGTTTTGGCAGGAATTCTCTTTACTTTTTTCTGAAGAATATCTCCATAGGCACTCCGGTAAAATCAAAGCGTTCCCGCAATTTGTTTTCAATAAACCGCTTGTAAGGCTCCCGCACGTACTGCGGTAAGTTGCAAAACAGCGCAAAAGCCGGATAAGCGATGGGCAGTTGGGTAATGTATTTGATTTTGATGTATTTGCCCTTGTATGCGGGTGGCGGCGTGTCTTGGATGATGGGCAGCAAATAATCGTTCAGTTTGCTGGTGCTGATTTTTCGGCTGCGGTTTTGATACACTTGCACGGCGGCCTCCAAGGCTTGGTAAATCCGCTGTTTTTGAGGAACGGAAGTGAACAAAATGGGCACATCGCGGAAGGGTGCAATTCTATGCAGAATGGCTTCCTTAAAGGTGTCCATGGTGTGGTTGTCCTTGTTGATTAGGTCCCATTTGTTGACCAAAATCACCACTCCTTTGTGGTTTTTTTGAATGAGGCTGTAAATGTGCAGGTCTTGATTTTCGATGCCTTGCTGGGCATCAATCATGAGCAGGCATACGTCGGCCTTTTCAATGGAACGAATGGAGCGTAGGGTGGAATAGAACTCCAAATCTTCCTGCACCTTTGATTTTTTGCGCAGTCCGGCCGTATCTACCAATATGAAATCGAAGCCATAGGCGTTATAGTGGGTGTCGATGGAATCGCGTGTGGTGCCGGCAATGGGGGTCACAATATTGCGTTCTTCGCCCAAAAAGGCGTTGGTGATGGAGCTTTTGCCCACGTTGGGTCGACCCACCACAGCAATGCGAGGCAACTGCGCTTCTTCTTCTTCCGGCCCTTTGTTGGGGAGCAGTTCTACTAAGGCATCAAGCAGTTCTCCGGTACCGGAGCCGTTGATGGAGGACAAGCAAAACACTTCGCCCAAGCCGAGTCCATAAAAGAGTTGCGCTTCGGCAATGCGTTCAAAATTATCCACCTTATTGGCTACAAGCATAACGGGCTTGCCGGCTTTCCGCAAAATGGAAGCGACGGTTTCGTCGAGGTCCGTGATTCCCGTGGTGGTGTCTACCACAAAGATAATGAGGTCGGCTTCGGAGAGCGCAATTTCGACCTGAGCCCGAATGGCGGCTTCGAACACATCGTCGGAGCCGTGTACGTATCCGCCGGTATCGATCAAAGAGAAGGTTTGCCCCTGCCAATCGGCTTTGCCGTAGTGGCGGTCGCGGGTAACTCCCGAAAATTCATCAACAATGGCTTGCCTACTTTGGGTGAGCCGATTAAACAGCGTGGATTTTCCCACGTTTGGACGGCCAACAATAGCCACAATATTTCCCATAACTGGTGCAAAAGTAGTCACAAGTCTTGACTTGGTTGAAAATGATGAAGTAAAGACGGAATGCCTTCCGTCTCTCACGACGAAGTAAAGA
>CAZJFM010000105.1:0-3820 GCA_964545365.1 uncultured Candidatus Competibacteraceae bacterium
GCCTTGGTCAGGGTTATAAACTTGAAAACGCAACGCATCAACAGTCTCGGTCTCTTTAAATCAAAAGTCGGGAAGGAGGGCTCTTGTAAATTACTTGTAAGTATTGGGCGATAATTGGGCTTAAATATCTGCCAAATTGGCCCTTATGGTCAAAAAAAGTGTTAATTTCATTCTACTAAACCGAACGCGATGCGAAAACTTTATTTTATTCTTAGTCTACTTTTATTAGCGGGCTACAGCCCACAAGCACAAGCACAGTGCACCGGGGGCAGCGTCTATCTTAGCCTCAGTCCAACTGCCAATTGGCAAACTCAGGGCACTATTTGGGCTGGTGATTTGTTGCCTTTTACTGCTGTGGCCGGAGTTACTTACGAGTTTTCCATGTGTCCTGCCGATGGAGGTTCTGCAAGTTTCGATACCGAATTGACCATTCAAGATGCCCAAGGAGTTCCCTTAGCTTACAACGATGATTTTTGTGGAGTGCAGTCTAGAATCACCTGGACAGCGCCAAGCTCCGGTACCTTTCAGTTGCTTTTAACCGAGTATCAATGTTTAACCAACACCATCAGTTCTACCGTAGCTTATCGTTCCATTTCGCCATCCACGCCCAACGACGTGTCTTTAAGCTCGGCACTTTTTGGCTCGGAGTATACGCGAGTTCCCTTGCAGCATGTGCAAGCTCAAACCTTTAATGGAGATGTTACCAATGTTGGTTCCCAAACAGCCAACGGGGTAGGGTTACGAGTAGAGGTTATTAATGCGCAAACCAATAGCATATTGCAAACCTTTAATAGCCCCACAACCAATAACGTAGCTTCCGGCGCGTCTCAAAACTATCAATTGGGCCCATGGACCCCGAGTCAACAAGGGATTTACCGCATTCGTTATACAGCGCTGGCGTCTGTAAATACAGTAGCCACCAACGATACGGTCTCTTACTTGTTCCATGTCACCGACTCTACCTTTGCAAGAGACGACAATGTAGCTACGGGCTCCTTGGCCATTGGGACTACTGGCACCCCAAATCCCGGAGAAATTGCCGTGGTTTACCAAATACAAAACGCAGTAGATTTGAGCACAGTGGATGTTTGGGTGAACAATTCCCAAAACAATGCCACCGGTACCACTTTTAATTTGATTATTCGTCAAGCAAGTCAAACAGGGGTACCCGGTGTGCAAATTGGAACTACCGCAAGCTTTACTGTTCCTGCGGGCTTCAATAACTGGGTGAATTTACCTGTTCTTAATGGGCCTATTAATTTGCAACCCGGTCGTTATGCTATCTGTATGGTAGAAGGCAATATTCCTGTACCTGTAAATACCACCGATTTTATCTTTAACACAAACACCTTTTGGGTGAATGCAGCAGGCCTTACGGTAGGCTGGGAACCGATAGAGAACTACAACTTCAATGTGGCTTATGCAGTTCGTATGAATGTTCAGCCACCTTGTCCTAACCTTTCGGCTAGTTTTCAATCTACGCCTCCGGGTTGCAACCAATCCAACGGTTCGGCTTCCGTAACCATTACTGGAGACCCCGGACCCTACAACTACAGCTGGAGTAATGGGGCTACCGGTGCATCCATTCAGAACGTACCTGCCGGAACGTATATAGTAACGGCAACGCTTCCCACCAGTGGCTGTTCCATTACCGATACCATTGTGTTGAGCAGCCCATCTGCTCCTTCCATTCAAAATATAGCCACGACGCCTGTAGTTTGTTTTGGACAAACAGGCTCTGCTACGGCTACCGTAAGTGGCGGGACACCTGGCTACAGCTACACCTGGAGCAATGGAAGCCAAGGCGCGACACTAAACGCCGGCGCGGGTTCATATACGCTCACAGTGACGGATGCCAATAACTGCAGCGTTACTTCAGGACAGGTTCAGATAGTAGGGCCTAGTAGTCCATTGACTTTAAGCATAAATCAAAACGACCCCAGCTGTGGTCAGTCTAATGGAGATGCAACCGTTACGGCTAATGGCGGATATAACGTATATACCTACAGCTGGAGCACCGGAGCTACTACCGCCGGAATCCAAAACTTAAATGCAGGCACTTATGTTGTAACGGTAACCGACAGTGGCGGATGTACCGCAATAGATACCGCGAATTTGGTTAGCCCGGGAAGTCCCACCATTGTGCCTGGAACTATAAGTGCTCCATTGTGTAATGGCGACAATAATGGATCCATTCAAATTAATGTAAGTGGAGGCCAGCCGGGCTACAATTACGCCTGGTCGGATGGTTCAACAGGAAGCAGCCTTACTGCCGGTGCAGGTACCTATACGGTAACTGTAACAGATAGCGCAGGCTGTGCTACAACAAGCGCGCCTATAACTATCCCAAGCCAGCCTGCCATCTCTAGTCAGATGAGCAGTACGGCTTCAGGCTGCAGTGGCCCCTCCGGAACGGCTAGCGTAACAGCTTCGGGCGGTGCCGGAAGCTTTAGCTATGCCTGGAGCAACGGCGGCTCCGGTGCCTCTCTCCAGAGCTTGAGCCCTGGACAATACATCGTCACCATTACGGACGCCAATAACTGCAGCTTAAACGATACAGTTGTGGTACAAGCTGCTGCTCCTCCTGTTATTAGTAGCATTCAAGCTTCAGACGCCAACTGTTTTGGGCAAAATGGCTTTATTTTGGTAAATGCCAGTGGTTCCAACGGAACCTTAACCTACACTTGGAGCAATGGGGCTTCAGGCGACTCATTAAGCGCGGGTCAAGGTCAATATCAGGTGATTGTGAGTGACCCACTTGGATGCTCTGATACCGCTCAAGCTACCATTAATGAGCCTTCGGCCATTACCAACAGTTTCACTATCTCGGATGCAAGCTGTAATGCAAGTGATGGAGAAGCGATTGCTTCAGCCGCAGGTGGAAATGGAGGATTTAGCTACAGCTGGTCCAACGGAAGTCAAGGTCCAAGCTCAGGATTGGTTCCTGCCGGTAATTATATTGTTACCATTACCGACCAAAACAACTGTAGTCTTTTAGATACTGCTGTAGTGGCAAATATTGGAGCTCCTACCCTTACGAGTCAAGTAATCGATCCTTTGTGCGCCGGAGATTCCGGCCAAGTGGTACTTACAGTAAATGGAGGCACTCCCGGATATACCTATGCGTGGGACAATGGAAGTACGGCTCAAAGCCCAAGCCTTCCTGCAGGTACATTTAATGTGGTTGTTACCGATATGGCCGGTTGTATAGTAAACGCCGGCCCATACACACTAACCGATCCTCCTGCCATTAGCTTGTCCGTGGTTACTAACGATGCTACCGGTCCGGGTAATGCCGATGGATCAGCTACGGTAACAGCCACCGGTGGCACGGGTAACATTACTTTAAATTGGTCCAATGGCAGCAGTGGTACCTCTGACAACGCACTGCTCCCCGGATCTTATGTGGTATATGCTAATGACGCGAATGGTTGCAAGGACAGCATCAGCTTTACCATTGGAACGGTTATGGGTATTGCTTCTTCTGCATGGGCAGATCAGGTTGTTCTTGCACCTAACCCAAGTACCGACTTTGTTTTTCTTAGTTTACCGGCTGAGGTTGCCATAGAAACGCTTGCCGTACTCGACGCCTCCGGAAGAAGTTTCCATTTGGCTTTTGAAGCCGAAACCGGACGCTTGGATGTCCGTGAGTTGGCCAAAGGAGTATACACCCTTCAAATAAGAACACAAAAAGGAGAATGGGCTTATTTTAGGCTGATTCGTTCTTAGGAAAAAGGTTTTATGAATGAAGAGGGGGGAGCATCGCTTAGGCAGCTCCCCCTTTTTTTGAACAAACTCAAGAGAATATCCGTTTGGTGCA
>CAZJFM010000106.1:0-3780 GCA_964545365.1 uncultured Candidatus Competibacteraceae bacterium
TCGCGTCTCTCATGACGAAGTAAAGACGCAACATCTTGCGTCTCTCCCGTCTCTCCCGTCTCTCATAACGTAGTAAAGACGCAACATCTTGCGTCTCTCCCGTCTCTACCGTCTCTCCCGTCTCTCATAACGTAGTAAAGACGGGATGCCTC
This sequence comes from uncultured Candidatus Competibacteraceae bacterium, assembly GCA_964545365.1. Lineage (GTDB taxonomy): Bacteria > Bacteroidota > Bacteroidia > CAIKAF01 > CAIKAF01 > CAIKAF01. The sequence goes on from CAZJFM010000106.1 coordinate 153, forward strand.
TCGTCTCTGAATGATAAATGGCCTTTGCCTGCCCTTATACTGCGCTAATGATAAATAATGACCGGAAAAGCCACCCAAGCGCTTAAATCCCAAACTCCACCTGAAAAGTAAGCTGCCAGAAATTCCGTGGGGCGTCTAAGGAAGGTCTTTGGTCAAAACTGCGGTAGCCTAAGAAGCCTTGGCACTTAATGCGGTGGCCATTGATGTAGTAATTATAGCCCAAACCGTATTCGTCTTCGGCCAAATAGCGCCATTGCACTTGGGCGTCGGGTCGCCAACCCGCATACCTAAGCACCAACTCTGATTTTTTCCCAAGCATTCGCCCGGCCTGAAAAAGCCAAGCCTGGCCAATCAGGGGCGGCACCGCAGGCTGACCGCTGACGCGCGCGTGCTTGTACAAGTATTCGGAATTTAAGCTCCATCCCTTCCATTTAAAACTCATGTCGGCCATCAGCGCCCGAACATCGTTGGGGTTGGTCAATTCTTGCCCAAAGGTACCTCCGGCCCGATGCGCCTTATGGTTAAAATGACCACCAAGAGCAACCGCCAATTTCGGCTTGGGCTCAAACTCCAAATCGCCTTCGGAATAGGCTCCATTGTTGGCAAAGGCCCCAAATGGGAAAAACTCAGCCCGCAAGGTATAAGCCAAGCCCTCGTCTATGTCGGAGGCATTGCGTCCATCGCCCGTAGAAACCGCACCCTTAAGACGAAGATAGGGCTTACCCAAGGGGATTTTCCAATAGCCAAAAAAGCCAAAATCCCTATCCAAAGTCAAGCGATTGTTGGCAATGGACCGGTCGGGCATTTGCATGTTCCCGGAGGAGTTCACCCGCTGGCGGTTGCCCGGCAATTTGCTCTGGCCAAAACCCACATAAAAATTGTCGTGAAAAAAATAGTAGACCATGGCATCGCGTATGGGTTGGGGAATCAGGCCGCCGTTTTCTAAGTCCAAGTCGTTTTTACTAAAACTGAGCTGAATGTAATAGGCAATTTTTGGATTGAGTAAAAAACCATCAAAGCGCAGTCGCAAACGACGTACCCTAAAATCAAAGCGGTCTACCCCCAAATCATTGCCAGCCCGGCTAAAGGCACTGGCCCGGTTTTGCATCCGAAACCTTAAATTGAGCTGAAAAAGGCTGTCCTTAGAAAAGCTAAGTCCTTTCTTTACATTTATCAGCGGCCGTTCGTCCGTTTCGTTTTCTTGTTGGGCATGCACTTCTTGCCCAAACAAAACGATGCAACATAGCACGCAAAGCACTCCCCTAAACGCATTCCTCATAAATACAAAAATACAGCAAACCCTTGGCTTGTTTAGGCCAAAATCAAGCCTTCCCTTGCATCAAAGCCTCAATTTCATCCACTTCACGAGGGATATTGGCCATCAAATCGTCGATGCCGTTTTCGGTAATCACCACATCGTTTTCTATGCGGACTCCAATGCCTTCCTCGCGGATGTAAATGCCGGGTTCCACCGTAAAAGCCATACCCGCTTGCATGGGCTCATGAAAATACCCCACATCGTGCACGTCCAAGCCAATAAAATGTGAGGTACCATGCATAAAGTACTTTTTGTAGGCAGGCTTTGCCGGATCTTGCTGCTTTATCTCCTCCATGGTCAGCAGGCCTAAGTCAACCAACTCTTTTTCCATGAATTCGCCCACCGCCTTATTGTAGTCGCCAAACAAGGTACCCGGCTTCAGCAAGGCCGTGGCCTGCTTTTGCACCCGCAACACCGCCTCGTACACCGCCTTTTGACGTGGCGAGTAGCGGCCATTCACCGGAATGCTGCGCGACAAATCCGAAGCATAATTGGCATAATGGCAACCGATATCCAAAAGCAAAACATCGCCGTCTTGGCATTGCTGATTGTTCTCGATATAGTGCAGCACGCAGGCCCGCTCTCCTGAGGCAATAATGGGCGTATAGGCAAAACCTCCTGCGCGGTTGCGAATAAACTCATGCCACAATTCGGCTTCAATTTCGTGCTCCCAAACACCGGGCTTTACAAAAGACAGCAAACGACGGAATCCCAGCTCGGTTATCCGGCAAGCTTCGCGCATGAGCTCTATTTCTATCGGATGCTTTAGGGCACGCTGACGCATAAGCAAAGGCGCCAAACGCGCGTATTGATGCAACGGATAATGCTCCTTGCACCATAGGGTAAACCTGTCTTCCCTTCGTTGCACCTCTACATTCGCCCGAATGTGCTCGTTCCGGTTCAAATACACGGTTTCGGCTTCGGCCATCAAAGCCCTAAACATGGCAGGAAAATCCTGGTTCCAATACACCGTTTGTATTCCCGATTGAGCAAAGGCCTGCTCTTTGCTGAGCTTGTCGCCCTCCCAAACCGCAATATGCTCGTTGGTTTCGCGCAAAAACAATATTTCTCGATGCGCGGGATTCGAAGCTCCGGGAAACAAAACCAAGGTGCTTTCCTCTTGATCTACTCCGGTCAAATACAGCAAATCCGAATTCTGCCGAAAACCCATCGTACCATCGGCATTTGTGGGCATAATATCGTTGGAGCAGACCACCGCCATGCCTCCCGGCGCCAATTGCCCGGCCAGTCTTTTTCTATTTTCTACAAAAAGTTGGGAGTCGATGGGACGATAACGCATAGCCTTTAGTTTTTGCAAAACTACCAATTATGCCAAGGAAAAAAGAATGAAATAGGCGGGGCCTCGCCCATGGGAAGTGCTGGTAATCTATCCGGCCCCGGCTCCTGCCTGCGGCTGCCCCCTGCTGCCAAGGGCAAGGGCCTGCGGTGGCTCCCCAAAGGTCCGCCTCCTCGGCCCGCCCTTGGCGCAGGCCGCAGCCGCCGGGCATCCACCCGGCCGGGGGCCTAATCTCTTTTATTTCTTCCCCCGTGTGTTTGTACCTTTGCTCATGGCTCAGGAAAAACATGCCTTCCAATGGTTTCCCATCGACCCGTGGAAACGCAAAGGCACCTACCTTTTTTTTAGGGATTACCAGGACCCCTTTTTTATGCTTACCGCACAAATTGAAGTAAGCAGGGCGCGCAAAGACTCCAACACACCATTCTTTCTAAAGTACGTGCACCAAGCCTTAAAGGTTATGGACGAACTTCCGGCCTGGCGCTTGCGCTTTCACGACCAAGAGAATTTGTGTTTGTACGACCATGTAGATGCCGGCTGCACCGTAGCCCGCGAGGACGGCAGCTTTTATTTTGCCGATTTTGGTTACCAAAGCAACTTGGAGCAGTTTGTGGCTCTAGGGCAAGCGGTTTTGGCCTCCCAAAAAGAAGTTCCCGGCCTGCAGCCCAACGATTACCGCAACGACATAGCCTTTTTTAGCGTACTGCCGTGGGTGCATTTTACTGCATTCAAAAACCCGCACCGCGAAGCTTACAGCGACCACTGGCCCAGAATTGTAAGCGGAAAAATAAAGGAAGCCCAAGGCCGGCACTATATGCCCTTGTCCTTGGAAGTGCACCACTCCCTCATGGACGGGCGAGACTTGGGCGACTTTTTTGAGGCTTTGGAGGAGCGGTTGGCATAAGCTCCTTGGTGTTTAGACCTTTTGTCCTCCCGAAGAGGGTTCTGAAATTGTGGAGTGCCGGATAAAATAGTAAAGCTTTCTATGGGCAAGGCCCCAAAACAACCGCTAG
>CAZJFM010000107.1:0-3555 GCA_964545365.1 uncultured Candidatus Competibacteraceae bacterium
CGTATTGGTTTGGTTGGTTCCTCCATTAAAGGAGCCGCCGCCGCCGCCGGCACATCCATCCGAAGTACCGCCGGAACCGCCGCTGTAGCCGCCACCGCCGCCGGAGCCGCCGCAACAACCGCTGTAATATCCGCCACCTCCGCCGTAGCCGCCGCCGGGGTTTCCTCCACTTCCGGGATAGGCGCCTCCGGGACCTCCATTGCTCGCCGTTCCGGCCGACAGCCAGCCACCGCCGCCACCGCCATAATAGGAGTAACCGCCATTGCCGTTGGTGCCTCCGGATGCCGGGTTTCGGTTGGGTGTACATTGCCCTCCTGAGCCCGAAGTTCCGGCTTGTCCGTCGCCGCCCGTAACGCCACCCAATACATTGCAATGGAAACCGCCACCGCCGCCGCCGGCAGCCACCAGCAAGTTTCCGGAACGAACCACAAAACTACCGCCACCGCCGCCGGAACCGCAGGTGCCGTTGGACCCTTTTCCGCCCACCAAAATGGTAAGCTGATCGCCACCATTCACTGAAAAATCACCCTTAATGTATGCTCCGCGACCGCCCAATCGCTGCCCTGAACCGTTTTGGGAGTTGCTTGCGCCCCCTTCGGCACCCCAAGCCTCAACGGTGATTTGCGTTACGCAGGCAGGAACGGTAAAGCTTTGCAGACTCCCGGTATACGAAAAGGTCTGACTGCTCGAGGGACAATTGATGATGGTTAAGGATTGTGCGGTAGAATCTGTGCAACCGGAGTTGTAGGTAACTTTATGGGTTACTTGTACCGAACCGGTTTGGCTCCAGGTAACCTGGGGGTTCTGTGCCACGGAACTGGCCGGTGTCCCGTTTTGAAAAGTCCAGGCATAGGCCGTGGCACCGGGACTGGCCGAAGAAAAGGTGGAAGGAACGCCTATGGAAGGGCTGCTTGGGTTTACCGTAAAAGAGGCGTCGGGCTGGCCAACGGTTACCGGTAATGCCGTCTGTGGACTTGTTCCGCAACTATTTACTGCTTGCACCTGAATGCTCCCGGATGCGGACCCGGCATTTACCAAAAGGGAATCGGTTCCTTGTCCGGCAACAATGGAGAAACCATTAGGCACTTGCCATTGGTAAGAAGAGGCGCCGGGCACATTGGCCACCGAAAACCAAATATTCTGTTGATTGGGACAAATAAGTGCAGACCCGAGCACGCTTTGAGGAGCAGAAGGTGCTTGGCTGCAATTGCAGGCCAGGGCATTCCAACCGGTTCCACCAAAAAAACTTTCCAGGCATTGGGTGGTGGTATTCACAATGAGCAGTCCATCGGCAGGGTTCACAATGGCATTGCGCTGTGCCGTAGTGAGTCGAGGAGCCAACAGGCCTCCAAAGGTTCCGGAAACATCCAGCACGGCAGAAGCATCCGGTGTGGAGGTGTTTACTCCCACGGATTGCGCCTTTAAAGTGCCTAAAAAACAAAGCGATAGGATTGCTGCAGTAAAGATGTGTTTCATAAATCAAACCTACAAATTATCCCCTTTTGTTTTGTGCGGGATTCAAATTTTAACCTTTAAGTAAGGCGTCCCAAAGGAATGTCTTAGGTTTGCATTTATGGCATACCCCATTATAGATACGCATGCCCATGCCTACGATCGGCGTTTTTCCGACGAAGTCTTGGCCATGAAAGAACGGGCAAAAGCAGCAGGACTTTGCGCTGTGTGTTTGCCGAATGTAGACGAAGAAAGCTTGGAGCCTTTGCTGAGCTTGCACCAAAGTGATCCGCTCTTTTTTCCGGCCATGCTGGGGCTTCACCCTTGTTCGGTGGGGTCTAATCCTCAAGAACAGTTGGAGCAACTCTGGCGTAGTGCCAAGGATAAAGCACCTTGGATTGCGGTGGGTGAAATTGGCCTCGACTTGTATTGGGACAAAAGCCAATTAAAAAACCAACAAGAGGCCCTGGCCTGGCAAATTAGCCAAGCCAAGCAGATGAACTTACCCATTTGCCTGCATACCCGAGAAGCGCACAAGGAAACGGTGGATTTGATTCAGGCTGAAAAAAGGCCGGAAAGAGGGGGCGTGTTTCATTGCTTCACCGGAAGTGTAGAGGAGGCAAAACAGGTCTTGGATCTTGGGTTTTATTTGGGAATTGGAGGGGTGTTGACCTTTAAAAACAGTCAACTTAAAGAAGTGCTTAAGCATGTTGGGGTGGAGCATTTGGTTTTGGAAACCGACAGTCCCTACCTGGCGCCGGTTCCGCATCGCGGAAAACGGAACGAGCCTGCTTACACCGCTTTGGTTTTGGAGTTTCTTGGAACATCTTTGGGAATTTCTATAGAAAAGCTAGCTGAAGCCACTACCCGAAACGCCCAGAACTTGTTTAATTTGCATTTAAACCCGGCATAATGGATGCTAAGCCACGCATTTTACTGATTTATACGGGAGGCACCATAGGCAGTATGGAGGACCCGGAAACCGGGAGCCTAAGGCCCGTAAATTTTGATGAGCTGTTGGAGTTCATGCCGGAATTGCAGCGTTTGGACGTACATTTACAGGTGCTTCCTTACGAAAACCCTAAGGACAGCTCGGATATGCGGCCGGAGGATTGGGTGCATTTGGCCAAACTCATTGAAGCCAACTACCCGAATTTTGATGGTTTTGTAGTGCTACACGGCACAGATACCATGGCCTATACGGCCTCTGCCCTGAGTTTTTTATTGGAAAACCTCAAAAAGCCCGTTATTCTCACCGGAAGTCAGCTTCCCATGGGGCGATTGCGCACGGATGGTAAGGAGAACCTGCTATCGGCCTTAGAAATTGCGGCTTGGAAAGAAGACGGCGCATCACTGGTTCAAGAGGTGGCCGTATATTTTGAATATAAGCTGTACCGTGGCAACCGTTGTTTAAAATACAGCGCCATGCACTTTAATGCGTACCAAAGTCCAAATTACCCTTTGTTGGCAGAGGCCGGTGTGGAACTTAATTTTCACCGGGAGGCGCTTTGGCGGCCCGGCACGGAGCCGTTTCGCTGCATAGGGTCTTTAAGCACCGACGTTGCTTCTATTCGGTTTTTCCCGGGTTTGTCGGTGGCTCAAGTAAACGCCACGTTGCAACAACCCGGACTAAAGGCCTTAATCATTGAAACCTTTGGTTTTGGTAACGGTCCCTACGATCCGGAAATGTATTCCTTGCTTGAAGAAGCAGGAGCCAAAGGCCTGGTAATGGTGAATATAAGTCAATGCATTCAAGGGGCGGTGCAGCCGGGCCGTTATGCTACAGGGAATGCGCTGGCAAAAATTGGTGTGTTGAGCGGTCATGACCTTACTTTTGAAGCGGCCATTACCAAGGCTATGTATTTGTTGGGCACCTGCTCCCATGCCGATGAAGTGAAGCGAGGGTTCTCCTTAAGTCTTGCCGGCGAACAAAGTTGAATATGGTTCCGTATTTTTTGTATTTTCGCCCTCCCTTGGAGAGGTGACCGAGTGGCTGAAGGTGCACGCCTGGAAAGCGTGTGTACCCCTAAAGGGTACCGGGGGTTCGAATCCCCCTCTCTCCGCAAAGCCAAAGCCCGATGAGGGCTTTTTTTGTTTCAAAAA
>CAZJFM010000108.1:0-3488 GCA_964545365.1 uncultured Candidatus Competibacteraceae bacterium
TACTTGGTAGACAAAAGCAATTGAGGCCATTGACGCGATGCTATTCTGGCGGCGACTTTGCGTTACGGCAAAATCTAAAGCTCCTCATTTACAACCAGTAAACTGCGGACTTTCAATTTGGCCGTGCCTTAATTCGCCTTGAAAACACAACGCGTCAAGGGCCTCCAATGTTGCCCTTAATCTTCCTCGGGCGCTTCCGGTATGGAACCTAACAGCTTTTGGGCCTCTTCTTCGGGGAGTTCGGTCACGTTTCTAAGCTTGGAAAGCATCATTCGGGTGCGGGTGCCTACCAGTTTGTCTATTTCGTTGTTGGCCTCGCTGATTTTCTTTTGGGCCTTGCCCAACACGTCGCCAAAGCGGTGAAACTCGGTTTTAACGGCTCCCAGAATTTCCCATACTTCGCTGCTTCTTTTTTGAAGCGCAAGGGTTCTAAAGCCCATCTGCAAGCTGTTTAGAATAGAGGCCAATGTAGTGGGCCCGGTGACAATGATTTTAAATTCCCGCTGCAACTGGGCAATCAAATCGGGTTGCCGAACAATTTCAGCAAAGAGCCCCTCGGTGGGCAAAAACATAATGCCAAAATCGGTGGTATGGGGCGGCTCCAGGTATTTGTCGCGGATGTCTCGGGCAAATTTCTTGATGGATTGTGCAAGGGCTCTTTGTGCGGATTCTATGGCAGGTATATCTCCGGCATCGTAGGCGGTTTGCAGACGGATGTAGTCTTCTTGAGGAAATTTGGCATCGATGGGAAGGTACACCGGTGCGTCGTTTTCTTGGCGTCCCGGCAATTTTATCGCAAATTCTACCGATTCGCTGCTGTTTTTTCGGGTTCTAACGTTGGTATCGTATTGTTCAGGAGCTAGGATTTGGTCGAGCAAATTGCCCAATTGAATTTCGCCCAAAACGCCGCGGGTTTTTACATTGCTCAGCACTTTTTTAAGGTCACCCACTCCGGAAGCCAGATGCTGCATTTCGCCTAAGCCTTTTTGAACGGCTTCCAGGCGCTCGCTCACCAGTTTAAAGGACTGCCCGAGGCGCTCTTCCAGCGTTTTATGGAGCTTTTCGTCCACGGTTTCCCGCATTTTTTCGAGTTTTTTCTCGGTGGTTTCCACCAACTCTTGCTGCCGAAGCGACATTTGGTCAAACTTTTGCTTTTGAAGCTCGTTGAACTCGCGCACGCTATCGGAAAACCGTTTTCCAAAGGATTCGAGTGCTTTGGAAAGTTCTTCGCGGTTTTCTTTGCCCCCTTTTTCTAAGCCTTCACGAATGGCACTCAGGCGAATTTCCAGTTGTTCGCCCAAGCGGTTTAGGCCTTGGGCAAGCTCCTCTCGATTGTCTTTTAAAGACTGCGCCAATTCGCTGCGGTGTTCGCGCATGCTTTGCTCCATGTAGGGGCGAAGCTTTTCCACAGGATCTTGCTGCGCCTTTTCTGCATGTTTATGCTTAACAATAAGGTAAATAAGCAGCAGCAAGGTAATTGCCTGCGCCACCATCCAAAGAATTTCCATGCGTTTAATATTTATGGTTGGGCTTAGGCAAAAATAAGGAATATTACAGGTCTGACTCAGCGATATTTTAGAAAAACAATAGCCAATTTTATTTCTTCCAAAACATGAAACTTTAGCTCTTTATTTTCGTTAGAATAAAGAAAATCAACCTTTTAAGCTTTCAAAAACCTTACATGCCTAAGTTTATGTGAATTTTAACACCGCATGATTAAATCTTATCTTTGTTAATTATGTCTTAGCCTAGCCAGAGTCTACCATCCGCCATTTCAGGCCAAAGACAGCCCAAAAAACAAGCTTATGTCCACACACATTATACCCGCCTCCGAAGGTTTAGATATTCGTCAACCGGAATCCGTACAATGGGCTTTTTTGCAAAAACAAGAAGCCGCTTGGCTAAACTTATATGCCAAAGAACGTTCGGGGGGTAGCGCACGTGCCTGGCTACGAAAAGTGGGGCAGGTGTTTTCGGGGCAACGCTTCCAAATGCTAACAGACCAGCATGCGGCGGATTTGGACCGGTACCTGATTGCCCACCGCAAACCGTACCGAAAATTGGCCGAAGAAAATGTGGAGCTGTTGGCACAAGACAAATTGAAGCTCAAAGTTACGGCGCGTCGTAGAGGCTGGCTGGGCGGCCACGCCACCGCATTTTCCGGCAGAGTAAGGCCCAAAGGACATAGCGAACTTTTTGCCCATGCTTCTGCCAGCTCTTTGGGCATCCATGACGACCTATGCTTCCCCACCGCTTTTGAGGGCAATATAGACCACTGGGGCAATATGAAAATGGCAGTAACTTCTTTTGGCTGCGGCCCTTACAGAACTTTGCCCAAATCTTACAAGGCCGTAATCCATGCCGATGGACGCATCGATGCCAACATTCATCAAACCCAATGGTTGGGTGCGGCTTTTGGAGCTTTGTTTGTGGATCGTATGGGAGGAAAGCACTTCTCTCCTACCGGAAAACGTGCCCATACCTTCCAGAAAAACCTCAATGAGCTCCACGAAATGATGGCCGAGCTAAGAACAGAACTTAAGGGTTAATATTTTCTTTTTCTTTCAAACCTTGTCCTAAAGAAGTTTTGTCCTTAACTTTCAAATGCGCAACTTTGAAGCGCATTTTGAATGCCTGCCACTAAGGCACAGGTTTTGGTACAATTTATCGGCATGGAGTTGCTTGTTCTTTCCTCATTGACCCTTATAGGTCGTTATTTCCCCTCCAAGGGACACCGCCCGGCCAGCCGCAATTTTAAAATCGACCAGTTGCCCCAAAGTCTTTTGCAGGAGTTGGTGCACTTTGCACTCCCAACCTGCCCCGACAAGGTAATTTACAGAATTCATGCGATTGAACCGGTAGTACCCACCCATACCTCCCAAAATCCGCGCTGCTTTTTGGGCTGTCCCACCAATCATGGGGTACAAGCTCCCTCTGCGTTTGAACAATTCATTATCCCTGCCGGAACATACGGCCGCCAAGGACTACTAAACCAAGCACCCAACAATACAATGGCGTTGCCCGAGGGCTACCAAAAAAACGGGTACTTGTCTTTCGAACGCTTGCAATTGGACGAGACCCTCAAACACATTCAGGACATCGACTTTTTCTGTGCCTTGCAAGAGAAATAAACGTCAGGAACCTCATTCAGGGTACGGCACATCGAACGGCACCTATAGCCCCGGAACCCTTTGCCAAACAAGAGCTGGACAACACTATGGAGCAGGGCCTTTGTCTATAAGATACTTTCCTTAGCGTTTGAATCTTTACTCGAGAAATTTTTCTGTGGGTTGGTTTTTGGCCCGCATTTCCGGCTGTCCCTGCAAGTCCTCGCACACCGGCCTCCCAAGGCTATGGCTTGCGGGGTCCCCGAAGTGTCGGGGCCTCCTCAGCTCATGCCTTAGGGGCCGCTGTGCTCCGGGCTTTCCGTTCCATCCGGGCGGGAGATCACTATACTATAGGTATTCTTGAAACCCTTTGGGCTTGCC
>CAZJFM010000109.1:0-3331 GCA_964545365.1 uncultured Candidatus Competibacteraceae bacterium
GCGCTTGGATGCACCCTATTGCTTAAAAACACAAACAATATATTGTATTCCGGATCCGCCCATACCAAAGTTCCCGTAAAGCCGGAGTGTCCAAAACTCAAAAAGGAAACACAATCGCAAGCGGTTCCACCACGGCCATTGGGATGCTTCTTGTCAAAGCCTACGCCCCTTCTGTTCCCATTGGCACAAAACTGGCATTTGGCAAACTCTTGAATCACCTCCGCATCCAAATACACTTTTCCACCATACATTCCCTGGTTCAAAAACATTTGAACCAATTTGGCCAAATCGTTGGCATTGGAAAACAAACCGGCATGGCCGGCCACTCCTCCCATGAGTGAGGCTCCCTGGTCGTGCACGTATCCGTGAATCAATTGCCCCCGATACAGCATATCGTCTTCGGTAGGCACAATTTCTTCTTTAGGAAAACGCTGCAAAGGATTGTAAACGGCCCTCCAAGCTCCAAGGGGTTTAAAAAAATCTTGTTCGGCTAAAACGTCCAAACGCGCCTTTCGATACCTTTCTATAATCCGCTGCAGGTAATAATAGCCCAAATCGCTGTACAAATAGCGTTTTGAAGCCTGCAAAGGCGTTTGAATATTGCGCAGAAAAATAGAATCGGGCAAGTCGTTTCGGGCAAAAAGTCCTTCGGCCACCTGCAACTCAAAACCGGGCTCGGCTTGGCTTCGGTAATAGTTGCTGTCGGGTTTACCATTGGTTAAGGTGGCATTGTGAAAAGGAATCCAAGGTTTAAAGCCGGCTTGGTGGGTCAACAAATCGCGGGTGCTCACCGTGAATTTATCGGTACCATTAAGTTCAGGCAGAAATTTGCCTAATGGGTCGTCGATGCTCCAATTCCCCTTTCCGGTCAACCACATGACCTGAGGAAGCGTACCGGCAATTTTGGTAATGCTGGCCAAATCGTAGAGGTGGTGGTTCTGTACTTTTCTTTCTTTTTGGTAAGTATGGTATCCGTAGCTCTTGTTCAAAAACACCTTTCCTCCGCGTGCCGCCAAAACCTGGCAACCGGGAAATGCCTTGTCGCGTATGGCCTTTTGCAGCAAACTGTCCAGCGCTTCCAGCCTTTTTCCGTCAAAGCCTGCATCTTCGGGCAAGGTGTATTCCATACGAAAGCCGGCAGGGGTAGACAAGCCAATGCCGGAAGAAAACAATCCGGGAATGGCCACGGGGAGCTTTCCTTGGGCCGGAATTCCACCAAAAATGAGCTGGGCCGCATAATCTCGTGCATCGGGAACGTCTTCGTAGGATTGCACAATGGCTTGGGCCCGCAACACTTCATCAAAATGCGCCAAGGCATAAGGTTGGGCAAAATGAACCAAAATGCCCGGCTTGTAGGAAAGCAACTCGCCTACAAAAGTTTGGGTTGTCTTGGCCCAGCGCTTGGTTCTAAACGGTTTTTCTCCGGGTCGGTGCATGGATAAAATCACCAAATTGTGGGATTTCAATCGACTCCATAACTTGGTCTTTTCTGAGGCATCCGGGCTTTCGCTTACCGAAATCACAGGCATATCTGCATAAGCTTGCAAGCGTTTACTGAATTCCGAACCTTCTACCTTGCCCAACTGAACCAAGACCGGACGAAGGGTGTCCAGGCTTTGCAAAGGCAACAATTGGTTGCGGTTGGTCAATAGCGTTAATGCATTTCGGTACAAGTTGCGGCGCAAACGAATAGCTTCGGGATGAAACAGGTCTTTTTCCAGATTCTTTATGGATAAGGCTTTCCATTGATGCAGACCTACCAAGTATTTATAGATTAAAATCTTGCGGCAGCGGGCATCTACCTCCTGACGTGAAATGCGGCCATCCAAAATGGCTTGATGGATAGCGGCAATGGCTTTAGGCACGTCACCGGAGAAAAGCAATACATCGTTTCCGGCAATTAGGGCTTCGGCATCCACCTCACCGGGAGGCAGGCTGTTGGAAACCCCTTTCATGTTTAGGGCATCGGTCACCACCAAGCCTCTGTAATTCATTTGTTTTTTTAGCAAATCGCCCACCACTTTGTAAGAAAGTGTGGTTGGCAAATGGCTTTGGGGTTCCAAGGCAGGTACCGAAAGATGGGCCACCATTATGGCAGCAACTTGAGCGTCGATTAACTGTTGGTAGGGTGCAAGTTCTACAGAATCTAAGCGTTCTCTGCTTTGATTTACGGAAGGCAGGGTATGGTGCGAATCGGCATCGGTGTCTCCATGACCGGGAAAGTGTTTGGCACAGGCAAACACTTTTCGGTCTTGCATACCGGACGCATAGGCAGCTCCCAATTGGCCAACGCGCAGAGGGCGGTCGCCAAAAGAGCGTGCATTTATGACCGGATTGGCGGGATTGTTGTTCACATCTATTACAGGGGCCATGTTCATGGTCAGGCCAATTCGGCGGCATTGGTCACCAATAATGCGGCCCATATCGCGGATTAGGCTTTCGTCTTGAATGGCGCCTAAGGTCATTTGGTAAGGAAAGGCCATGGTAGAATCCAAGCGCATGGCCAAGCCCCATTCTCCGTCGATGGAAAGCAGAAGCGGCACTTTGGCCTTTTCTTGCAGCCGATTGGTTTGCAAAAGCTGGCGTCCCGGTCCGCCCTGCATAAAAATCAAACCGCCCACGCCCTGTTCTACCACCAAGCGCTCTACCTGGCCGGTGGGTTGTGTGCCATGTTTTGAATAGGCCGCTACCATAAACAATTGAGCGGTACGTTGGGCAGGGCTCATGGTTTTCATGAGCGAGTCGGCCCATTGCACGGCTTCTTTAAGGGCAATGTCCTGACCAAAAGAAGTGGAGTAAAAGCAAAGAACCGCCCCAAAGCACAGAGCGGAAAAAAAGGTGCGCATACCATGAATCATACTACAAAAATAACGTAGGCTTGGGCGCAGTGTTGTAGTAGAGGGTATGAGCTTTCAGCAGTGGCTTGTTGAAAGATCCATCGAAAACCCTTGGAACAAAAGATATTTTGGATCGTATACTCGTTGAGACCTACCAAAACATGCGGTGGGTTAATGAACCATGTAGGAAAGAAAACGCATGCCCGGATTAGGATTTAAAGGACTCAAGCAACCGCAACCCAGGAAATTTCGGTACAAACCCATGTATTACGATCCACGGAAGGATGAGGCTTATATGGAAAAGCGGAGGTTGCGGGCCAAAATGGAGCGCAGATTAGATCCTTTGGTGCATGGAGAAACCATGTACGAAAAAATGACCGGAGGGATAGACCCGCAAGATGAAGTAGATTATGGAGAAGAGCGCCGGGCCAAACTGTTTCGTTTATTGTTTGTGGGCATAGCCCTTGGGGTTGTGCTATTTTGGTTATGGTTCT
>CAZJFM010000110.1:0-3213 GCA_964545365.1 uncultured Candidatus Competibacteraceae bacterium
GCAATGAGAACGACCTCAAACATGTAAGACGACATTTTTTAAAAATGGATTGGCCGGACTGGATCCATGAAGCGGTTGCTGCAGGGTTTTCCCACGATTATTCCTTGGGTTATGCCCATAGTTTAGGTTACAGAGCCGGAATTGCACACAGCTTTTATGCTTTTGACCCTAGAACCAACAGGCAGCTCCCCTTAAGAATTCATCCATTTGCTTTAATGGAAACCGTATTTAGGTACCATCAAGTGTGTAGCGCTAAAAAAGCGTGGGAAATAACACGAGAAATGATGGAATCATTAAGTGCGTATGGAGGCTGTTTTTCCAGCATTTGGCACGACCGAAGCTTTGCTAGAGAGGCGGAGGCCCTGCCCTGGAAAAAGTTTTACAAGAAGCACCTAAAGTTGGCCATGGAACTCATGGCAGAAAACCAAACCGAGCCAAGATCTGAACCCAAATGAGCTTTACCTGCATTCCAAGAAAAGAGTTAGATACTGATTGGTGGGACAAGCAGCTGCAGGCCTGCAGCAATGCGCTGGTGTTTGGAAATTCTTGGTTTTGGGACGCTTTGGTTGGTCAAAACTGGACAGGCTTCTTTCACCAGGAAACCGGCACCATGCTTCAGGCAGCGCATCGTAATTTTTTAGGACTTCCAATTAGTTATCTCCCTCCCATTTGGTGTCGACCATCCGGTCCATATACGCCGAATCAGGAGCTTCTCCCGCCCTTTTCCGAATTTCGTAACAGCCTCGCTTACACAGCGCTTAATATTGAGCTCCATCTGGAATGGCAGGGAGTTCCAGGAGAACAGAAAGTATACCAACGCAGCCCTATTCCCGTAGAACTTAAAAAGAATGCCATTAAGAACCTCAAAAAGAACAAAGGCTTTGATTTGCTTTTAACTCCTACTAGTCCGGAATTTATTAACGCGTTTTTCTTTCTCAATCGAGGAAAAGAAATGCACCAACTAAAAGGAAGATGGGAAAAGGCCATTGAGCGACTCATGAGGGAAGGAACAAAACGAGGTTTGGCTTGGAATTATTTGGTTCAAGATAAAGAAGGGCAAAGCCATGCCGTAGCCTGTTTTTTTGTGTATAAAAACAGCCTCACCTATATCCACGGTTCAGTTAATGCGCTTGGAAAAAAAAGTGGCGCCATGTATTATTTGTTTCATGAGCTGTTAAACCGAGCCGCAAAACAAGGCTTGGAATTTGTTGATTTTGGCGGTTCCAACCAAAAAGCTATAGCCAACTTTTACCAAAGCTTTGGTGGTCAAGACCAGACGTATACTGTGTATAGGCAAAAAAAAATACCGTTTAGTCTTTAATGGCTCTTTAAAGGCAATTGCTCACCATGTAAGCAAATCAAGAGCTACAAATCCATATATATTGCCTACTTTTCGACAAAATTCAGGAGCTATGGTGCAGGTATTAGGAAACAAGCCCTCGATTTTGAATCGCTTCATTTCTGAAATGCGCAATGTAGACATACAGGGCGACAGCATGCGTTTTAGACGTAATTTGGAACGTTGTGGGGAATTGATGGCCTATGAAATAAGCAAAGTGCTGCATGCCGAAGAACAGGAAGTTGTTACTCCCCTTGGCACGCACCGCAGCAAACTTCCTGCAGAGCCCTTAGTACTTGCCACCATTTTGCGGGCCGGTCTCCCCTTACATCAAGGCCTTTTATCTTATTTTGACGACGCTGAAAATGCCGTTATTTCTGCCTACAGAAAGCCGGGACATGGCGACGATTTTACCATAGAAATCGAATACCTTTCTTCTCCTTCTATAAAGGGAAAAACCTTGATCTTATGCGACCCTATGTTGGCCACAGGCAGAAGCATGGTTTTGGCTTGGGAAGCAATTGTTGCCGAACGAGGTGTTCCCAACCATACGCACATCGCAGCTGTATTGGCAAGTGAAGAGGGCTTGGCTTACTGTCAAGACCACATCACCGGCCCGGCTAGTTTTTGGATCGGTGAAGTGGATCCCGAACTCAATTCTAAATCTTATATCGTCCCTGGCTTAGGGGATGCCGGCGATTTGGCCTACGGCTCCAAACTTTAGGCTTAGGTGGACCTACTGGAGCTCTTTTCTTTTGCTTTTATGGCAACCATTAAGTTTGCCGTTTTAGTACCCTTATACATAGTCAAAGAAGAGTTGCCTTTTTGGCAAGGCTTTTTGTTTGGTTTGGTTTCAGGAATAACCGGCGTGTTGTTTTTTATGTACCTAAGCACAGGCATTTTGATTTTTTGGAAGGCCATAGTGCGCAAATTGTGGCCCACCCGAAAAAGCAAACCCACCTTTTCCAAACGCAACAGGAACCTAATTGGCCTCAAGTCTAAGTTTGGTTTATGGGGAATTGCTTTTTTAAGCCCCTTACTATTAAGCTTACCTTTAGGGTGCTTTTTAGCGGTTAGATATTATAAAAACCGCTGGCGCGTATTTTGGACCATGTCGTTGGGAGTTGCTTTTTGGTCGGCTGTTTACGCCGGATTTGGAGCTTCCATAGTGAACATTATTAACAGCATTAGGGCTTGATAAAACACATCTTTTTTGACTTAGACAAAACCCTTTGGGACTTTACCTCAAACTCTAGAGCAACTTTATCGGAGCTTTACGACTACTATGACTTAGGCTCCGTAATTCCTACCCAATTGGCCTTTATAAGCCATTACGAATACCATAACGAATGGTGCTGGGAACAATACCGCAAAAACAACATGCGGAAAGATTTTTTAAGGCACCAGCGTTTCTTTTTAACGCTCCGCGATTTTGGTTTGCTGCACCGGAGCCTGGCCAAAAAACTAGGCGAAGCCTACGTAGATAAGTCCCCCACACAAACCAAACTTGTGGAGGGTAGCCTAGATACCTTGGAGCAGCTCCACCCTCATTTTCCTTTATCCATAATTACCAATGGGTTTGAAGAAATACAGTCCATAAAGCTCAAATCCTCAGGTATTGACCACTACTTTACACATATCATTACCTCAGAAAGGGCCGGATGTAGAAAACCCCATGCCGGCATTTTTAAATTGGCCATGAAATTAAGCAAGTGTAAAGCTCAGGAGTGCCTTATGGTGGGTGACGCTCCCGATATAGACATTGCCGGAGCTCGTCAAATGAATTGGCAAGCAGTTTGGTTTAACCCCAATAGAGAAACCGCAGAATTATCGCCCAAGGCTTTTCAAGTTCAGTCTTTAATGGAGTTGCCTGA
>CAZJFM010000111.1:0-3166 GCA_964545365.1 uncultured Candidatus Competibacteraceae bacterium
TGGTGGAGACGCAAAATGTTGCGTCTCTACCCCACGGTGCACATCCTTCGGTTTATTGATGATTAAAATGCCATGCACATGATTAGGCATAATGACATGCACACCCAATTCAACAAATGGAAAATGGTGCGGAATTTCATTCCAACAGGAATTGGCAATATGTCCCATGGCCGATAAATCCATTTTGCCATCCACAACATCCCCAAACCAACATTGCCGGTTTTTGGTGCAAATGGTTATAAAATAGGCGGCATTCCATCCGTAATCCCAAAACGGGGCACGGATGGATGATATGCGGTATTTGTTATTGAATTTTTCCATATTGATGGTTTCATGAAAAATTTTGGATTATTGCAACGCATGAATTACCCTCCTATTGTTTGGTTGACCCAACATGTTACGGGTTTGCGACGCAAAGGGGCGGATACGGAGCTTGTTTCTCCTATGGAAGGAAGGCCCAAAACCCCAAAAATCGCTATGGCCTCCAAAATCTTGGTATTCGGGTGGGCTTACCCCCGGCTTTGCAGCTTCTCCCTTCGCTGCCCAACCATTTGCCGGCCAAACCGTTTCTTTGTACATGGCCTTGCTGGAACTTACGGACAAAGGACTCTATTGCGCCGCCGGGGACTTTTATATTGACCCTTGGCGGGCGGTGGATCGGGCCGTGCTGACCCATGCCCATGCGGATCATGCGCGCTACGGCTCGCGGTTCTACCTTGCCCACCGCTCCTCCGCTTCTGTGCTTCGGCTGCGCCTGGGCAAGGACATTCCTTTGCAAACGCTGGAGTATAACGAACCGCTGTACCTACAGGGGGTGCGCGTCAGCTTGCATCCGGCAGGGCATATTCCCGGCTCGGCTCAGGTGCGCGTGGAATGTAAGGGCGAGGTGTGGGTGGCTTCCGGCGACTATAAACTGCGCTACGACGGGCTTAGTCCGGCCTTTGAACCGGTGCGCTGCCATCATTTTATTACCGAAAGTACCTTTGGTTTGCCCTTGTTTCGCTTTCCTCCGCAAGAACAGGTGTTTCAAGACATCCACCAATGGTGGGAACAAAATCGGAGGGAGGGTTTTTCGACGGTTCTTTTTGCCTACAGCCTGGGTAAGGCCCAGCGCCTGATTAAGCACCTGAATCCGGCAAGCGGACCGATGTTTGTGCACTCGGCCATTCGACAAACCAACCAAGCGCTACAGGCCGACGGTTGGGACATTCCGGAGCTGCCTTTGCCCTCGGAAGGAAAAAAAGAGGATTTGAAAGGGGCATTGGTTCTTGCGCCTCCCTCCGCCGCTCGGGGTACTTGGCTCAAGGCCTTTGGGCCGGCCCGCCTAGCCACGGCTTCGGGTTGGATGGCGCTGCGGGGTGCCCGCCGCCGACAGGCCCTGGACCGCGGCTTCCTGCTCTCGGACCACGCCGATTGGGACGAGTTGCATCAGGCCATTGAGGCCAGCGAGGCAGCACATATTTGGGTGACTCATGGCTACCGTGCCTTGTTTGTGCGGCACCTGCAAGATTTGGGCTATGAGGCCTCGGTGCTGGAAACGCCTTTTGCCGGAGAGGAGGCCGAAGCGGATGCATGAAACGCTTTGCAGCCCTTTACGAGCAATTGGATCAAACCCAACGCAGCAAGGAAAAAATTCAGGCTTTGGTGCGCTTTTTTGAAGAAAGTAGTCCCGAAGATGCGCTTTGGTTGGTGGCTTTGCTCATGGGCAAACGGCGGCGGCGACCGGTGAAATCTTCGCTTTTGAGGCAATGGGCGGCAGAGGAGGCGCAATTGCCGCCCTGGTTGTTCGAGGCTTCTTATCAGGTGGCCGGAGATTTGGCCGAAACCATGGCCTTGGTATTGCCGCCGGCACAGGGACATAAAGATCAGGGCTTGGCACAATGGATGAAGGAATTGGCCGAGCTACAAAGCATGCCTGAGGAGCAAAAAGAAGCTTGGATTAAAGCGACTTGGCGGCAACTGGAAGCCATGGAGCGCTTTGCCTTCAACAAATTATTGACGGGAGGTTTTAGGGTGGGCGTTTCGGCCAAATCGGCCATTAAAGCCATTGCCCTGCATTTGGACAAGCCCGAAGATGAAATCAGCCTGCGTTTGGCCGGCAATTGGACGCCCGAAGCGCACAGCTGGGCATTGCTTTTGGAGTCGGATTCCGACCAAGGGCTTAAGGGTCGCCCCTACCCTTTTTGCCTGGCCTACGGCTTGGAGGAAGCCCCGGAAGCTTTGGGAGCTGCTGAAGATTGGCAGGTGGAATGGAAATGGGACGGCATTCGCGGTCAAATCATTGTGCGCGACCGGGAGGTGTATGTTTGGAGTCGCGGGGAGGAATTGGTGAGCCATCAATTTCCGGAATTCGGTCTTTGGAAAGATGCCTTGCCGGAGGGTACGGTGCTGGACGGGGAAATTGTGGCTTGGGAAAAGGAAGAAGTGGGGCCTTTTCATCAGTTGCAGCATCGTTTGGGCCGCAAAAAGCCGGGGCAAAAGCTAATTAAGGAATATCCGGTGCGGTTTATTGCCTACGATGTGTTGGAATGGCAAGGGAAAGACCTTCGTGGGCAAGCTTTGGCGGAACGAAGAAAGGTGTTGGAAGCTTTGGTGCAGGAGGGTCCACCGGGTCTGCTTGCTTCGGAGGTTTTGCCCATAAAAGACTGGAACGAGGCCAAGGCCCGGAGGGACACCGCTCGGGAGCGTAAGGCGGAGGGTTTGATGCTTAAATCCAAGCAAAGTCCGTATCGTGTGGGACGCAAAAAAGGCGATTGGTGGAAGTGGAAATTGGATCCGCGGAGCATAGATGCGGTGCTTATTTACGCGCAGCGGGGGCATGGCCGTCGGGCGAATTTGTATACGGACTTTACCTTTGCGGTTTGGCGGGGAGAGGAATTGGTGCCTTTTGCCAAGGCTTACAGCGGCCTCACCGACGAAGAAATGAAGCAGGTGGATGCCTTTGTAAAGAAGCACAGTTTGGAGTCGTTTGGGCCGGTGCGCAGGGTGGAACCTCTGTTGGTATTCGAAATTGGTTTTGAGGGCATACAGCCCAGCAGCCGCCATAAATCAGGGGTTTCGGTACGGTTTCCGCGGATGTTGCGCTGGCGGCAAGACAAAAAAGCGAAGGATGCGAATCGCTTGGAAGATTTGATGGGGTTTTTGGAGTAGGGGCGGGTGAGGGTTT
>CAZJFM010000112.1:0-2522 GCA_964545365.1 uncultured Candidatus Competibacteraceae bacterium
CCTGTGTGCCACCTGTGCCATAGGAGCCTGTTGATGCAATGCTATTCTGGCGGCATACCTGCCCTGACCAAGGCGTCAGGGTTTGCGTTGCAGTCAAATATCAAGTATTTTATCCTGACCTCAGCGTCAGGGGTCCTCATTTACAATTAGTAAACTGCGGCCTGCCCTGACCGCAGCGTCAGTGGCCTTTCTATTTGCCTGCGCCTTAAACCCCTGACGCTTCGGTCAGGAACTGCGTCTTGAAAACGCAATGCATCAACAGTCTCCATAGGGCGCACGGGAGCTTCCGCAGGTCGCTCCGTCCGCCCTTGGCACAGGGGCACACAGCGCAGGGGGTATCGGCTCAGTCCCTGCGCCAAAAAGATTGCAGCCCAAAATCCGGTTAACGCCTTGGTCGTTCAAGACTAAAGTTAAGGTAACGTTTAAAACACATGCACTTTAGTTCTTTGTACATGCGTTGGATTGTTCCCTTCTACTGCCTATGTGTTTTTGTTCAGGCACAGCAAAGCACTCCGCTGTATGTACCTGCTATGGATTCTTTGCTTGCCGAAAAACAGCTCCGTTTCCCTTTTGGACTTGCCTCCGGCGACCCAAAAGAAAATCAAGTGGTTCTGTGGACGCGCCTTTGGCATCCCTCCGCCGAAACCTTAACCTTGAGGTTTCAGGTGGCTTTAGACAGCAATTTTAAGGACATTACATCCACCGGACCTTTGGTGGCCGAACGGAAAAACTTTTACAATGTCAAGCTTTTGGCCTCGGATTTAATGCCCGGAACCACCTATTATTACAGGTTCTGTACCGAAGACGCTTGCAGTCCCATAGGCCGAACCCGAACTGCTTCTTCACATACAGATAGCCTGAGTTTTGCCGTGGCCAGCTGCAGCAATTACGAATGGGGCTATTTTAATGCCTACCGACTTATCGCTAAGGAAAAGAACCTGCAAGCCGTTATTCATTTAGGAGATTATATTTATGAATATGGCATGGGAAAATACGGCGACGAAAAATTGTCAAGAAAACACATTCCGAGCTACGAAATTGTAACCCGCGCAGACTACGAAAGTCGCTATGCTCAATATCGGCTGGATGCAGACCTCCAGGAAGCGCACCGCATGCACCCCTTCATCACCGTTTGGGACGACCACGAAATAGCCAACGATGCGCATCTTAGCGGTGCCCAAAACCATCAACCCGAAACCGAAGGCCCTTGGGAAGTAAGAAAACAAGTTGCCAAAAAAGTATACTTTTCCTGGCTTCCTATTGAGGAAGGCACACAGGGTGGAGTAAGGCGGAAGTTCAGCTTTGGGGATTTCGCTGAGTTGTTTATGCTGGATGGCCGTTTGGAGGGGCGCAGCCCTCAAGCGGAATCGCCGGAAGACTCGGCACGGTTTCTGAGCGAACGGTCCATGCTTGGAAAAGCCCAAACCCAATGGTTGATTGATGGTTTGACCCAATCCAAAGCACATTGGAAATTGGTAGGCAACCAGGTTATTTTTTCGTCGTACCGATTGCCGCCCAAACTGGAAGAAACCAATCCCAAGAGCATGGATATGTGGGAGGGCTATCCTGTGGAACGAGATTTTATTGCAGATACCTTACAAACATCCGGAGTAACCGGCTTGCTCGTATTGACGGGTGATGTGCATGCCTCATTTGCCTTTGAATTGAGGAGCCATTTGGATAGTGCCCAAACAGCCTTTGGAGCCGAATGGGTTACCCCAAGCATTAGCTCTGCAAATTTGGACGAATACATTGCCGGGTGGAAGGTAAGTATACTCGAAAGGAAACTCAGAAACAAAGAATTGAATCCGCATGCCGAATACCTGGACCTAAAACGACATGGGTACCTTCGGATAGATTTAACCAGTGAGAAGGCGGTAGGCACCTGGCATTACATAAAGCGATTGAACAAGCCGACCCAAAAAACCTATTCCCCTGTGCGTTTGGAATACCCTAGGTAAAGCTCAAAAGGATTGGCTTATTTCAAACCAAAACCGCAACTTAAAAAACAGGAGGCAAGCTGCGAGGTAGCAACTCCGCCTTGCACCTAAAGGTAATTTCATGTGCCGGAACTTTTGAAGCCTCCACCAAACGACCACCATCTTTGGATTTAACCCAAACGTAGCCGGGAATATTGGTCAATTCGGGAGGCCCTTCGAATAAGTATTTCCAGTTGTTTTTGTCCTTGTTTACTACTGCTAAGGCTTCGGCTTTTTTGAAATCCTCAGGAGCAGGTAGGCTATATTTAACCACCAAAGTCCATTTAGCCTTTGACTTGCGGTACACTTCCCTCCGACTTTCTTCTGCTCTCCACCTGCAATAGGCTTGGGCCTTTTCAAAAGATACACCCACCACGGAAGAATCAAAAAACCCAGAATTCATGCGGTACAGGGCGCGAGAATGAATGCTTGGGTATCTCCGATGAATCAAGGAGGAGTCCGGCATGTGCTCTACAGCAGCTGCGGTGTCTGCACGATAATATTCGAAGGAAAACAAAAAAAACTGATATCCTAAGTTTCGCA
>CAZJFM010000113.1:0-2469 GCA_964545365.1 uncultured Candidatus Competibacteraceae bacterium
TGGCTGGACTGATAAATATCCCGCTATTGTATGCATTGGTGTATAGAATCTTGAATCGGCATACTTTATCCAGTTAGCAGCATGCCGACCTTTCCAACAATCACCTTGGTAACCCCCTCTTTTAATCAGGGCATGTATTTGGAACAAACCATAGATTCTGTACTTAGTCAGGGTTATCCTGAGCTTGAATATATGGTGATGGATGGGGGTAGCACCGACGAAAGCGTAAACATCATCAAGAAATACGCCCCGCATTTGCACGCTTGGGAGTCTTGTCCGGACGGAGGGCAAAGCCGTGCCATTAATAAGGGGTTGGTTCGAAGCAGAGGGGAAATGGTGGGATGGATTAACTCGGATGATTTTTTGGAGCCAGGCGCCCTTTTTGCCTGGGCCGACGGATGGAAGAGTCAGCCCAGCCCCCTGGCGGTTTGTGGCTCAGCAAAGGTTTGGGATGAAGCCCGGTTCTCTCACCTGCGGCAACCTTCTTTTCTAGGCGCTTCAAGGGCAGAAACCCTTTCAAAGGCCAACATTAATCAGGAGGGAACCCTATTCAATGGAGATAAAGTTCGGGCCTTAGGTGGGGTTCACCCCGAATTTCAGTACGCCATGGATTTGGAGTTGTGGTTTAGCCTATTGCTGGGTAGCCCAGAAGCGCCAGTAGTACAAATTGAAAATACGGTTTCTAATTTTCGAAGGCACCCTGAGGCCAAATCATCCATTCAAGCACAGGAGCCGCCCGGTAAATCGCACATGTTTGCCGAACGCCTTTTGCTCATGCAAGCTTTGTCAAACATCTGTTTCCCTGATTCAAAAGTCCCAATGTTTCCCGCCGCCGGCCTGAAAAAACCCTTTAATTATGCATTAAGAGTACAGGTTTCGGTTTCCCTTGCTCAGCACATTGTTTCTGCCTTTGTTTTTCAACACAGCATCTTTTTGGAGGATATGGGCTCAAGCTTTGATTTGTTGCGCTGGCTATTCAAGAGCAAAAAGGCATGGTCGCCAGAGCTACAACCAGAGTATAGGTATTTGATGAAAAGGGGCCTGGTTCATGCTTTATTTGGAAACCCAAATCGTCCCTAAAAAGGAATGTGGCCTAGGTTGTATTTTTTGCTGTTGATATGGAAACCTAAATGGTTGGCTTGGTGGCTGGCAGGAAAAGAAAACGCGAGCTTAACCAGCGATACCAATCCCCCCGGTGGGCTACTATTGGCCGAGGAAGAGCCTTTAGGGTATAAACCATTTGGAATACCCGAACCGGCTTTGCCAGTGAAAACGCGAGCCGTTTATGCCCACGAATATGCCTCGGCCTTGGTTTATAGCGAGGGAGTATGGTTGTGCCATAAGGGCCTGGCGCAATTGGGACTTAAACATAGTTCTGAATCAAAAACCATACATGGCTTTTTTGTTTTGGAGTCTAGGCTGAAGAGGTCGATTCATAGAATAGACAGAGGGGTACTGTTGTTTAACCGATGGTCGATGAACAATTATTACCATTGGATGACCGAAACGATACCGCGGCTTCAGGTTTGGATGGCACATCCAGAGGCCCAAATCACACCAATACTACTACCTAAATCGTTTCCTGATTTTTGCATGGAGAGCATCAAATTGATGGCGCCTCAATTGCCTGTTTTAAGGCATTCGGGGGAGGAAGAACTTGTTCTGGTTAAGCGGTTTTTTTTCATTTCGGAGCCTTGGGCCGACATTCCAAGCGCTGGTCTGTTAAAAAAAAGCATACGTGCGCTGTATGCAAACGTAGAAACCAATAGGCCCGCCCCGACTCAGTTTGTATTTGCTCTTCGCAGACCTGGGCTTTCTAGGTCAATTTTGAATGTTGCAGAAGTAAAGGAAGCCTTGGCCGAAATACCGGTAAACTACGTGGATTTTGATGGACTGGCGTTCCGAGATCAACTTGTTTTGGTTCGAAACTCAATCGGCCTGATTGGTTTTCATGGGGCAAACTTAACCAATCTCATGTTTTTGCCAGCGGGCGGGCAGGTGGTTGAAATCAGTTTCCCTTTTTTGCAAGCTGCGCCATGGAATCGGTTTTGCTATCAACATTTGGCCCAGGCTTGCGGCTTGGATTACACCTTATTTCTAGAGGCCAATACCACGGAAGAAAGTATGGACGGCCCTGTTTGGCTTGATGGACAACAGTTAAGTTTTCTTTTAGCATCAAAAATACAAGATGCCTAAGCCTTTTTTTTCCATCATTATCCCTTTTTACAACCGGGCTTCTACCTTAGGTCGGGCAATAGCATCGGTGCAGGCACAAACCTATTCCCATTGGGAATTGGTATTGGTTGACGATGCATCCACCGATGCATCGGCCTCCATAGCAGCACAAGCATCTGAACAGGATTCCCGCATTCGGGTATTAACAAACACTCAAAACCAAGAGCGAAGCCTTAGCCGAAACCTAGGAATAATGGTGGCTCAAGGCCGCTACATTTGTTTTTTAGACAGCGA
>CAZJFM010000114.1:0-2437 GCA_964545365.1 uncultured Candidatus Competibacteraceae bacterium
GTTGGGGAGGCCAACAAGCCTCCGAACCCAAACGGGTTTTTGTAGCCTCCGTAATTCGTCAATTGAGCGATTCCATTTTTTCGCTAAATCCGCAAGCCAACATCCTTATTTCCGGCGACTTCAACGACGAACCCGGCGATAAATCTCTGGTCGAAACCCTTAAAGCCAAAAAACCGGAAGACAAACTACGTTCCGGGGACTTCGTAAATCTTATGTATCCCGCCTTTGAAAAAGGTATTGGTACCGAAAAATACCAATCCCATTGGGGATTGCTCGATCAATGGATTGTTTCTCAACCCTTATTCCTTCGCCAAGAAGGACTAGTAATTGATGGAAGCCAAGCCCGTATTTTCAATGCCCCCTGGCTGGTAGAAAAAGACGAAAAATACTTAGGCACCAAACCCTTCCGCACCTATGCCGGACCCAACTATTTAGGCGGCTACAGCGACCACTTTCCGGTGTACATCGATTTAATCCGCAGCAATTAATCTCCCAAAACTCTTTTTTGATGAAAAACCTGCCCAACTTACTGGCACTTGCTTTTTTGCTAAGCTTACCCTTTTCCCTACTAAATGCTCAAGGCGTGCGCATTGCCAACAGTCCGGGAAACCCGGATCCTTCGGCCATTTTAGATGCAGATGCCACCGACAAAGGCTTTCTTCCTCCTCGAATGACCCAAAGCCAACGCAACAACATCCAAAACCCGGCAGACGGCCTCATCATTTTCAACACCACCAACCAATGCCTGCAATTGCATACCACCAACACCTGGTTTGACATCCGTTGCCAGTGCAACAGCTTTCCGGATCCAAGTTTTACCGGCCCTTCGGCAGGCGGCCTAAACCAAAACCTTTCATTCACCGCCAACAATAGCTCAGGCGTGACCTATAATTGGACCTTTCAAAGCGGTACTCCGGCTTCCAGCGTCAGCGCTAACCCATCGGTCAGCTGGACCCAAGCCGGCAGCTACCAAGTGCAGCTCATCGTAACCGACGGAAACGGCTGTTCCGATACCAGCCAACAGCAAATTACCATCAATGCGGTTTCTCCTCAAAGCTGCTACCACATCAAACAAAACAACCCAAATGCAGCCAGCGGTTTATACCTGTTGGATCCCGATGGACAGGGAGGCGTAAATGCCGAACAATTTTACTGCGACATGACCACCGATGGTGGCGGCTGGACCCTAATCGTGCTCACCAACGGAAACGTATCCGGGCACCCGAATGTGGGACTTTCGGTGGCCAAAAACACGCTCCTAAGCGCCCATGGCGGCCAAGTAAGCACGAATTTGGACGGTTTTGACCAATGGACAGGGACCGCCTTTTGGAACCAATTGGGATCCCAAGGCCAAATGCTTTGGAGGGTAGGCAGCAGCTCCGGATCCATCCAAGACATGGTGCGCAACACCTTTAATGTGTACAGCAACAACGAGCGCGTAAGCTTTAGCGGCTACTC
This sequence comes from uncultured Candidatus Competibacteraceae bacterium, assembly GCA_964545365.1. Classification (GTDB taxonomy): domain Bacteria; phylum Bacteroidota; class Bacteroidia; order CAIKAF01; family CAIKAF01; genus CAIKAF01. Next base: position 1,459 of record CAZJFM010000114.1, read on the forward strand.
CGCACTGCAGGGAGGTATTCCTAATATTGACTACAACAGCAACGGCTATTTACAGGCTACCACCAGCAGCACCGGCGGAAGCTCATGCACGGTAGAGCAAAGCTCGAGTGTAGGATTGTATGGCCCTTGGTTTTACGATGGCTGCAGCAACGTAAGTCCTTGGTGCACCGGACATGGCGATTGCAACGGCACACCGGTACGCATGCAATGGAGAAACCAAAGCAGCTATACCACGGCCACCGCTCCCAGCTGCTCCAACCATGGAGAAATTTACGTGCGTTAAACAAGAAAACCCGAAAAATGCTACATTTGTAGCCCCTTGGGAGGGCTCTTAGCTCAGCTGGTTAGAGCATCTGACTCATAATCAGAGGGTCGCTGGTTCAAGCCCAGCAGGGCCCACTTGAAAATCAAAGGCTTACAGCGTTTTTCGTTGTAAGCCTTTTTTAATTTGCCATATTATTTGCCATACGTTCGGCCTTTTTGTCGGGTGCTTACTCGGTGCCGGACGCTTCTGGGGCGTGTACTTGAAAAACCACTTCCCCCGGCCATGTCTGCGTGGGGGTATTGTCGCTTGCGGCTGCCGGCGGTGCACTTCCTAAGACCATTAGGCCTCCGCAAGCTTTCAAAGTAAACAGGGTAGAAGTTAAATTATACGGACAACCTATGCGCTATTCCCGTTGATTTAAAACTAAGACCAACCGGGTCCCCATTGCTGCATACCCTTGCCTTTATGTCCTTCTCTTTGAAAAAGTCTCAAAAAGCAAAGCGTACAGAAATATTCTTGTGCCAATTTCATAGTTAAAATGGAAATGAATTATGAATTATTTGGGCGCCTAATCCGTCTCCGGCCATTAGCTGTCTCCTAGGCTTGCTACGCCGCCATGCAAGGGCAAGGAGCTTCCTGTGGTCGCTCTTGCCCTCGCGGCGGCTGTGCACCCTACATCGGCAGGCTAATCGGCCTCCGCCGGGGCGCGGATTC
>CAZJFM010000115.1:0-2298 GCA_964545365.1 uncultured Candidatus Competibacteraceae bacterium
CCCGATGCTTCAGTGGTGAACCCGGGTACCGTTTGCTCTGCCGACCAGCCCTTCAACTTGTCTCCGACAACTCCCGGAGGTACTTGGTCAGGTAGCGGAATCACCAACACGTCCAACGGAACATTTACACCAAATACAAACCTTATTGGAAACAATACGGTGGTGTATAGCGTAAGTCAAAACAACTGTTCCAATACGGATTCGCTGGTGGTAACAGTAGTTACTTCACCCGATGCAAGCATAGCCAATGCTCCTTTGCAAGTTTGTGCCAATGCTTCATCACTTTTGCTCACCGCAGCAACCGCCGGAGGTTCATGGACAGGAAACGGAATGGCTAACCCCAATTCAGGTTTATTTAGTCCGCAGTTGGCAGGCACAGGAACGGCTCAAATCATCTACACCGTTTCGGCAAGCAACAACTGCTCTGCATCCGATACAGCTTTTGTGGTAGTAAACCCCTTGCCACAAATTAGCGTGAGCCCCAATACTATTCAGCAAGCCTGTGCAGGCACTCCGGTAACCATCTCGGCTACAGGAGCGGTAAATTACCAATGGATGAATAATGGAAACCCCATAAGCGGAGCTACTCAAGCCAACTTAACCACACTAAATGCAGGAGCCTATACGGTTATGGGCGTGGATGCCAACGGCTGTTCGGCAAGTTCTCCGTCGGTGCAAGTAAACATTCTTCCTAACCCGGTGATTTTCCAAATTAACGCAGCTGCCGTTTGCGAAGGACAAGCCACCAATTTCACCCAAAACAGCGGTGTAGGTCAAGGAGGCGTTATTAGCACCTACCAATGGGATTTTGGCAATGGCAACAGCGGCTCGGGTTTCCAAACCAGTGAGACCTACAGCTCTGCCGGTCAATACACGGCTCAGCTTATCGCTAGCACTCCCGAAGGTTGCGCAGACACCGCCACTCAATTGGTAACTGTACACCCAAGACCTAGCATTGACTCAGTGCTAACTACTGGTGCTTGCTTCCCAAATCCGGCCAATTTCCAGGCCTTTACCTCAGGAGCAAACGTACAGTCCTATCAATGGAACTTTGGCAATGGAAACACAGGTAATGGACAAGCTGTAGTACACCAATACCCATCAGCCGGTACCTTCTACTATACCATTACAGCAACATCCGATTTAGGATGCCAAAGCGTATTTAATGGCAACGTAGTAGTAGACAATAAGCCTGAAGCCGACTATCTGTTCACCGCAGGATGTACCGACCAGCCTTTGCAATTCTTTGATGTATCTAATGGAAATATTTCCGGATGGAACTGGGACTTTGGCCCTGCCGTAGATAATCAACAGAATCCAAGCTACAGCTACAGCACTCCGGGAATTTATACCGTAACCTTAACGGTGAGCACACCCCAAGGATGTACCGATGTACATACCAGCCAAGTTACGGTTAACCAAACGCCGGATGCTACTTGGTACGAAACCAACCAAGGGGTAAATCAGGTGCAGTTTACTCCTTTCAATCCTTTGACGGGTGCAAACTTCCTGTGGACTTTTGGCGATGGAACATCCTCAAATGCTATATCTCCTCTAAAACAGTACAGCAATACAGGGTTCTATCAGGTTTGCTTAACTACCACCAAAAATGGCTGCGAAAGCACCATTTGCGATACCATCTACGCCAAAGATGTCTTTGGTTTGGAAAGTCAAGACGGCAATGCCATAGGCTTACAGGTTTTCCCCAACCCGTTTGGAGAAAGTTTCCGCCTAAGCTTAAACTTGCCTAGCAACCAAGAGGCTACCCTTATGGTTCAAGACTTACGGGGTCGTACTGCGGCAAGCCAAAAGCTAAGCCCAAAAGGCGCAGGCTTGCAAACATGGACTATCGATGCCCGTTCCTGGGGCTTGAGCAGCGGAACCTACCTGCTCAATGTTCAGGTAGGCGACCAATGGTACACCACGCGCATTGTGCACCTCATCGATTAATCCCAACCGAACCTTTAAAAAGCCGCCTCAAAAGGGCGGCTTTTTTTATGCACATAGCCATGGCATAATGGCCAAAATTGTTCTCCATTACCTGTATTTTGGCTTGGGGCGCAACCGGGCCCTTACCTTTACTCCGTCGCCTCTCTTGCTCCCGCTTGCTAAAAAGAAAAAGGAGCTTTCCCCAAAAAAGGGACCGCTCTTTTCCTTTAAGCCGCGGGGCAAGAGCTGCATCCGGGGTATCGGTGCGGTCCCTGCGCCATAATTCTATGACCATCACCGGGTACTTGTTCAATGGAAACCATAACGAGACCGTTGACGTGTTGTGTTTTCAAGACCAAGTCCCTGACC
>CAZJFM010000116.1:0-2124 GCA_964545365.1 uncultured Candidatus Competibacteraceae bacterium
TCTTAAGCCGAAAAAGTCCGCGAGGCATCAACATTTGCAGATTTCAGACGTATCTTTATGCATATGTATTTCGCTCAATCCCGTTCTATGAAGCCTACGTTCACCCTTCTTTTCTCCATAGCCTGGAGCTTGAACTTTTTGCTAAACGCCCAAGAATCGGTGCAGTTGTTTGACCCTGTTCCTGCCAACAGCCAGGCCCCCGACTTGTCGCAAACCTTGGAGAATTACGCCCTCTATACCATAAATCCCACAGGTTTAAACCAAATCCACGCCATAGGCCACCACCCTTTTGTAGTGCGCATACCCGATGGCGACGGAACAGAACGCACCGCTTACATGACCCCAAGCCATATTTTTAAACCCGGCTACAAACTGCGCAGCTCCGACGGAATGCCGCACCAGGCAGATCCGGGCCTGCATTTTCATGGCCGCTTTGCAGGCGAACAAAAAAAGACCCTGAGCCTTTCGGTGTATGCAAACCATGCCGTTGCCATTTTCGGCTCCGACAAAGGAAACGTAGTGCTGGCGCCCTTAGACAATCCCGACGGCAGCTTGCAAGCCTGGCATGTGGCCTATCCCGACCTCCAAATCGCCGGCCAAATGCCCTTTGAATGCCACATGGAAGGGCTGCCTGAACTCCCTTCCAATACACCGGAAAGCCTCGATGCACCCGAAGCAGCCAACGACTGCCGCTTGATTGGGGTGTTTATGGAAGCTTCGTTTAAAACCTACCAAGACCGCAACAGCTCGGTAACCAACGTACAAAACTTCTTTACCGCATTTTTTAATGAAGTAGCGCTGCTTTATGCCGACGAAGGAGTAAATGTGGCCATTAGTGAAATTTTTGTGTGGACTTCGCAAGACCAAGTACCCACCAACTCTTCTTCGGCTGCCCTACAGGCCTTTGGACAGCAACGCCAAGACAATTTCAACGGAGATTTGGCCCATTGGGTCACCACCGGGAATTACGGCAACGGCGGAATCGCCTGGCTCGATGTGCTTTGCAGTTCCTACAATTCCAACTCCAATTCCGGTAGATTTGCCTACTCCAACATTGCCAACAACTACCAGGGAGTGCCTACCTACAGTTGGACGGTCATGGTATTTTCCCACGAAATGGGGCACAATATTGGAAGCCGCCACACCCACAACTGCAATTGGCCCGGCGGAGCCATTGATTCTTGTTATGCCGTGGAAGGAAACTGCTACTCTGGTCCGGCTATTCCCAGAAAAGGAACCATAATGAGCTATTGCCACCTCACCAACCAAGGCATTGACTTCAACCAAGGGTTTGGACCATTACCCGGACAAAAGCTTAGAGACGAAGTCAGCAGCAACAACGCCAGCTGTTTGGGAACCATTCCCGGAACAGATCCGCAACTAAACGCAAACTCCCCACTCTGTGAGGGCGACACCTTGGTGCTTACCACAGCAGGCGTGGACACCATTACCTATCAATGGAGCGGACCTAACGGTTTCAATGCTTCCGGCGACACCATCCGTATCCCTAACGTGAGTAGCCAAAACTCCGGCAATTATACAGTAATCGCCAACGATGGCATTTGCAATGTTTCGGACGTGGTTACGGTGCAGGTAACGGTTGCTCCCCCCAATCCAAGCATTCAAATCATTGCCGGCACCTACTCCGTGCCTGTATATGCCAACGCTACCTATCAATGGTACGACCAAAACGGCGCCATCCCCGGCGCCAACCAAAATACCATCATACCTTTGCAAGACGGCAGCTATTATGCCATAATCCAACTGCAGCTATGCAACTTTGTGTTGTACTCCGACACGGTAGTGAGAAACACCAACTCCTCCCTGGCGCTTTGGGAAGCACTTCAGCTGAGCCTGGCACCTAACCCGGCCTCCGAAGTGGTACAACTGCGCAGTCAAGGTGCAGCGTCCATACGCGGACTGCGCTTGCTCGACCTGCGGGGAAGCGTGCTGTACACCAAAGATTTTGACGCCGCTGTGCAAGAAGCTCAAATCCCTCTGAAGGACCACTCGGCCGGTCTATACTTTGTAGAAGTTCAGGTGGAAGGCATTGGAACCCTGTACCAAAAGCTCGTCATAAAACCGTAAAAAAGGAAAATGATGAGGTAAAGACGGGATGCCTCC
>CAZJFM010000117.1:0-1878 GCA_964545365.1 uncultured Candidatus Competibacteraceae bacterium
TCAAAATCTCTAAGTTCCTCCGGAGAATAGGTATTATCAAGGCTTTGCATTGGGCGCTTATGCGCCACCACATTAAACTTTCGGGTAATCTCCCCTCCCACCCGTTGGCTTGGGGAATCGGGCAGTTTAAACTCAGGAAACTTAGTTTCCAGGTCGATAAGTTCTTTGAGCAGGGCATCGAAACTAGGGTCGGAAATTTCAGGCGCATCCAACTCATAATACAAACGGTTATGTTTGGTCAGCTCCTTACTTAGGTAGTTTATTCGATCTTGAGCCTGGCTTCGTTCCATAGAATCAACTAGATTTCTTAGCGCTAATGCAGCGCAAATTTCCTCTAAAATCTTGATGGCTTTTCACTTGAGAAAAAAGACCAGCTCTTAAAAGCAAATCTTTGGTTTCATTATGGTAAGCGCCATCTGTTTCCAAATATAACCAGCCCCCCGGATTCAGGTTTAAGGAGCAGAAGTGAATGATTGCTCTGTAAAACCATAAGGGGTCATTTTTCGGTGTAAACAGGGCTATATGTGGCTCAAAATCGCGAACATCAGGATCTGCACGGCTTTTATTATCTTCGGGAATATACGGCGGGTTGGAACAAATTACGTCGAATGTGGCCTTAGGCCAAGTATTTTTCTCGTTTAAATCCATAGGGTAAAAACTTACTGAAAGCTTGAGTTCCTTGGCATTGGCTTGCGCCGTTTGCAAAGCCTCTGCACTGACATCTACCGCATGCACTTGCCATGTGGGCTTAGCTTTAGCGCAAGCAAGTGCAATACAACCAGAACCTGTGCCAATATCCAATACGGAAAGTTGGTGTTCCGGCTGTTCTTTTAGTAGCATGTCTACCCACTCTTCGGTCTCTGGTCTTGGAATTAGCACCGAAGGATTAACACCTACACTAACATTCAGAAAAGGAGCTTTGCCGCAGATGTACGCATATGGACGGCCATTTCTGAGCTCATCAAGGGCTTGAAACAGCCTTAACAACTCGGATTGATTCCATAGGTCTTGGTGTTGAGGTCCAAAATCTTCCATCATCCAAGCGGCTAAACTGCGGCTTTGCAGGCTCCATTTGGGCAAGGTTTCCAGTTGTGCCTGAAGCCATGGCTTAATCTTTGCGGAGGAATTGCCGGGAGGAAGAATTTTTGGTAAAAACTGAGGCAACGTTTAAATATTGGTCAAGACAATCCCAAAGGTCCAAATGAAATCGGAATTTTGCCTTTCGCTGAGTACGATATTTTCATAGGTGTATTGAACCCCTGTTTTAACGCTTAAGACAGAAAATATGGGCAAAGTAAGGTTCACATTTCCTTCGAACCTGTAGTTGTCTAAGTTTTGGAGCGATTGTTGGAATTTGCCGGCATGCGTAATGATTAGTTTTTGACTAAACACCTTGTGGGTTCCTGTCCAACCCAACACTCCCCGAGCGGTGCTTAAGGTCATGCTGCTGTCGCCGTCTACCACAATTGCCTCATTAAATTCCGTGAATTCGTAAAGTGTATTAAAAAATGTTTCCAGCTTGTTGTTCGTTTTACGAAACACTCGAAAAGAAATACCCGCACCCCCGAAAGCCCGGTTGTTGAAACCTCTTAAAAAGCTAAACTCGTAACCTCCATTGATAAAGCCATACACCCTGTTTTTGGGAAAAAGAGAAGCGGCAGTGGTCACATTGAATTCACGTGAATTAATTTTGTCGTCTAAGGTTCCGTAGCGGAATAAGGCGGTGGAGTTTATGCCCCAAACCCTTTTTTCCAGGTCCAACTGTCCCTTATTCACCGTAGTAAACGAGTTTAAATTACCGGCAGTAACTGACACATCCGAACTAACTAAATATTTGACTTTAAGGGTATCCTTTGCTTTAGTTTGCGTAGAGTCTTG
>CAZJFM010000118.1:0-1869 GCA_964545365.1 uncultured Candidatus Competibacteraceae bacterium
GCGCCTCCCGTAAGGCCTCGCGCATAAACCATTCGTCGCTGAACATTTCCATAGCTCAAAGATACACTACCAAAAAAAGCTTGGCATGATGCAGCAAAAACTCTGTGGAAATCCTTACAGACTTCCCCGATAAAGTCCTGATTTTGTTAGAACCTACACACACCAAGCCGCCCAACAAAGCCGTTAGTCGAATAAAAACCATGAAAAGAAATCCCTCCAATCGGATGCTGCGCTTCACCATAGGCGTAGGCATTTCAAGCACACTCGTCCTCATGGCCTTTGAATGGAGAAGTCCTCAAGGCGAAAAAATGGCCTTTTTTCAGGAAAACAGCCAAGAGGAACCATTCATTATTATGCCATACTTTCCCGAACCAAAAGTAAAGGAACAGGTTAGCTCCAAGCCCATCCAAAGTCCTAAAGAAATCATAGATGAATTTAAACTAAGTCAAGAACCAGTGCCGGACCCCACCCCTGAGCCGAATCCCGATCCTGATTTTAAAGAAGGACCGGAAATTGAGCAAGGTTTCACGAATGAAGGTCCATCCATTAATGACGAACCGAGCGTTTCAAATCCCATGGCGGTGCACGATCTACCCTACTTTAAAAGTTGTGGACGCCAAGGCAAGAAAGAGCATCAGGAAACCTGCTTAAATGATGGTCTACGGAACCATCTGGCCCAACACCTCAGGTATCCGGAAGAGGCCAAAAGGCACAAAATCGAAAGTAAAATATATGTTCGGTTTATTATTGAAAAAGATGGCAGCATTCAGCTGCAAGAGATTGCAGGCAAGCAAAAGGAGTACTTTCAAGTAGAAGTGGAACGGGTATTTTCCTTGCTGCCCACCTTGGAACCCGGCAAAGTGCAAGGACGTCCGGTGCGGGTTTCTTATGCCTTGCCAATCAACTTTAAGTTGGGAAACTAAGAAAACAAGCCCATTCCACGAGCTTTTTTTAATGCCTCGGTTCGGTTGTGGGCTTGCAGTTTGCGGTACAGGTTCTCTACATGCTTGCGCACCGTACCCTGACTAATGAATAAGTTTTGGGCAATGCCTTCGTAGGTGAGCCCGGCATCTAAGCTTTTCAGCACTTCGAGCTCTCGGCCGGTTAAGTCGGGGGCTTGCTCTTGATTAAGTTTTGCCGGTCTGCCCTCCCGAAGCATGGAAAACAACCTTCCGCGCAAATGATCGGGAATGGGATGGCGGTCTTCCATAACGGCTTCAATGGCTTCGTGCAGCTCGGTGGAAGGCAAATCTTTGAGCACATAGCCCGAAGCGCCGGCTTTAATGGCCTCAAAAATGTGGTGGTCGTCGTCAAATACAGTAATGACCAACACCCGAACATGCGGGTACTTGCTTTTGACTTGGGCAGTAGCCTCTACCCCGTCCATTAGAGGCATTTGCAAGTCCATCAATACCAAATCTATACCACAATACTCCTGAAGCATGTCGAGCAACTCACGCCCATTTCTGGCGGCATACTTTACCACATATTGGCTGTTTTGCTCCAGTTTCATCCTTAGGCTTTGGAGCAATTGGGGATGATCTTCGGCTATGGCCAGTTTTATTTGAGATTGAATTGCCATACTACAAAAATGATAAGGGCAAAAACCATACCCAATACGCAGAATATCCTAAAATTTTGGGAGAACAAAGCTATTCTATAGGAAGCAGCACCTCAAAAGAGCTTCCTTTGCCCACTTGGCTCTCCCAGGAAAAGGTGCCGTCCACATTTAAAATGCGCGCATTAAGGCCATCGAGCCCTCCACCTGACTGCATTTGATTGGGCTCCATTCCGCGGCCGTTATCGCTTACGATGGCCCTCCTTTGCTTTTTGTCAAATGCCAATGGTGGGGAAAAAATGGCTAACCTA
>CAZJFM010000119.1:0-1613 GCA_964545365.1 uncultured Candidatus Competibacteraceae bacterium
GATTTGCGCCCCGGCGGAGGCAAAAAGCCCGGAAGTTCCGGCTCTTGGGCAGGCTTAGCGGGCGGAGGCGACCTAAGAAGCCCACGCACCGCTTAGCCTGCACTGAGGCGGAACTGAGGACTTGCCGCCGGAGACGGAAATGGCGCCCTAATCCAACACGTATTTGGCCATAGCTATACCTGCCGCCACAGCAACATTCAAAGAATGTTTGGTTCCAAACTGAGGGATTTCCAGGGCGGCATCGCATAAGGCCAAAGCCTCCTCCGATACGCCATCGATTTCGTGGCCGAGGACCAACACCAAGGGTTGAGGATTGCGGAGCGTCCATTGAGGCAAGGAAATGCTGCCGTGCACCTGCTCCAAGGCCCACAAGGCATAGCCCTCCTGTTGGTAAAACTGCAACGCTTCCGTGACCGATTCCCAGTATTTCCAAGGCACCGTAAGCTCTGCGCCCAGCGACACTTTTCGAATTTCGGGTCGAGGAGGCCGTGGACTGATGCCACAAATATCCATACCTTCTATACCAAAGGCATCTGCCGTTCTAAACAAGCTTCCCACATTGGCCATGCTGCGCACCTGATCGAGTAGAATACGTATGGGAAACCGGGTAGCTTGGGAAGCTTGGTGGGGCAATAGCCTTCCCAGTTCGTCCATTTGCTTTTTTTGCATGGGTCAAAGGTAGGGTATCGAAGGAAAGGACATCCAAGGTCTTGAACCAAAGCAAAGGAATGGTTACTTTCGAAAAAAAATCCAAGACGTGGCAAAAACCGGGAAGCAGGCGGTAAAGGAAACCCCTTTGATGAAGCAGTTTTATGAAATCAAGGCAAAGCATCCGGATGCATTGTTGCTGTTTAGAGTTGGGGACTTTTACGAAACCTTTGGCGAAGATGCCATAGAGGCTTCCAAAGTATTGGGAATAACGCTTACCAAGCGCAAAAACGGTGCGGCTTCTTCGGTTGAATTGGCGGGGTTTCCTTACCATAGTTTGGACGCCTATTTGCCTCGCCTTGTGCGTGCCGGATTAAGGGTAGCGATTTGCGAGCAATTGGAAGATCCCAAAGCCACCAAAACCATTGTAAAGCGGGGAATAACCGAATTGGTTACGCCGGGAGTAGCCTTGAATGAAAAAGTGTTGGACGGGCAAAACAGCCATTACTTAGCCGCCTTGGTGCCCATGGGTGAACGCTACGGCATGGCCTTGTTGGATGTATCTACCGGTGCCTTTTTTGCCGGAGAAGGCGGTTTTGATTTTATGCACCATTTGCTAGGCTCTTTTGAACCTAGGGAAGTATTGGTGCCGCGGGCCTATGAGGAGGAGCTCAGAAATCGGATGGGCAAACCATACTATATGTATCCGCTGGAGGCATGGATTTTTGAACGTGACTTTGCTGAGCCTTTACTTAATCGACACTTTGGCACCCAAAGCATGAAAGGGTTTGGTATTGACCATATGGATGCTGCTGTGGTTGCCGCCGGCACCATATTGCACTATTTGGCCCAAACCCGCCATGAAAAACTTCCGCACCTCAATGTAATTACCCGGTTAGAACGTGCAGATCACTTATGGCTGGATCCGTTTACCATTCGCAACCTGGAATTGGTAGAAAGCCTTC
>CAZJFM010000120.1:0-1590 GCA_964545365.1 uncultured Candidatus Competibacteraceae bacterium
TTCCAATAGATGTTGGGTATGGTTTTTTGTATTAGTCAGCCTTTCCAACTTCTATTTCAGGAATTATCGTTTCCTCTACTTCACCGCTTGTGCGGATTTTCTTCTTTCGTTTCCCCAAATCAAAAATTTGCTCTCTCACTCACTTTCCGATACAAAACTTCGAAAAAATGGCCCCCAATACCTCCTCATTACTTATATCCCCCGTCAACTCCCCAAGGCTGTGCAATACATAGCGCAAATCCAAGGCCACCAAATCGCTGGTCAACCCGCTCTCCAAACCTTCTTCAACCCGCTGTAAACCTTCCAAAGACTTGGACAATACATCCCGGTGGCGAGCTTGACTAATATACAAAGCGCCGGCTTCGTAGCCTTTGTCTTGAATGCGCTGCAGTAAAGCGCGTTTTAATTGATCCAAGCCCAGGCTTTTGGGAGCCACCAACCATAGCTTTTTGCTTTCCATAAGCTCCGGCACCAAATCGGCCTTGTTCCATACCACCAAAAAGTCCTCCGTACTTTTTCCTGTGTTTTGAGCCCATGTTTTTACCTCCGCAGTAACGGCAGCTTCGGTTTCTTGTTGGGCATCGGCCAAACGAATCACCAATTCGGCTTTTTGAATGGATTGATGGCTCCGTTCAATGCCCAACTGCTCTACCCTATCCTCAGTCTCGCGGAGTCCTGCCGTATCGATAAACCGAAACTTAAGTCCTTCAATAATTACATCGTCTTCGATGGTATCCCGGGTGGTTCCCGGAATTTCGGTCACCAGAGCGCGTTCGTCCTCCAGCAAGGCATTAAGCAGCGTACTTTTCCCAGCGTTTGGAGGACCTACAATAGCTACCGGAATGCCGTGCTTTATGGCATTTCCCATTTGATAACTGCCCAAGAGTCCTTCAATTTGTGTTTGCAGCGCGCTCAAAAGACGTTTCAATTGGTTTCTGTCGGCAAAGGCCACGTCTTCCTCAGAAAAATCAAGTTCCAATTCAAGCAAGGAGGCAAATTCAATCAATTGATCGCGCATGGCCTTTACTCTGGACGAAAAATGGCCTTTTACATGTTGCATAGCCAATTTGGCCGAGGCCTCAGACTCAGAAGCAATCAAATCGGCAATGGCCTCTGCTTGCGTCAAATCCATTTTACCTCGAACAAAGGCCCGACGCGTAAATTCTCCGGCCAAGGCTGGTCGGCATCCGGCTTCACTCAATTGCTGAATGGCTCTGGAAAGTATGTAAGGCGAACCATGAAAGGCGATTTCTACCACATCTTCACCGGTAAAGGAATGCGGTGCGGGAAAGATGGTTAAGAGCACTTCATCCAAAGCTTCTGCTCCGTCCATCCAACGCCCGAACTGGGCTTTGCGGGGTTTGTTGGGTATTTTGGGGCTTTCCGCACCTAGAGGCAAAAAAAAGGATCCGGCCAGGTCAAAGGCCGCAGTACCGGAAATTCTCAACAAGCCAATAGCGCTGCTTCCGGGGGGAGTGGCAAGAGCTACTATGGTGTCTTGGTGCAAAAAGTCATGCATAGGGCAAAGGTAGCAAGACCTTGGAAGCTGGCGGGAATGATGCATGATAAGGTAAAGACGCCGTAAAGACG
>CAZJFM010000121.1:0-1529 GCA_964545365.1 uncultured Candidatus Competibacteraceae bacterium
GGCTCAAATTGCCATAAAGGCCTCCCAAATGGTGCAACCGGATATTTCAAAAGCCGATTTTAGTCTGCTTACTCCCGTAGAAACCCGGATGGGCAGCAAAGCCTTTGGCACTTCTGCCGGCGAGGGTTTTATGCGCTATACCTTACGCACCTTAGACAACGATGGTTTGGATTCCCTGCACCAACGCTTTATTGCCATGGCCCAGAAAGAAGCAACAAAAGCGGGGCTCCGCCTTTCGCATACCCAAGAAGAGGTGTTTTTTGCCAACCAAAACGAGGCTTATTTGTGCAAGCAATTGCGTGAGGCTGCAAGTAAGTTAAACCTGCCCCTGAAGGAACTCCACGTTCCTTACCCTTGGTGTGAAGACTTTGGTGCCATCACCCAGGAAGTACCCGGCATGATGTTTGGCTTAGGCTCCGGCGAAAACCAACCGGCGCTACACAACCCGGATTTCGACTTTCCCGACGCCCTTTTGGGCTATGGCATTGCTCTCTTTTATGCTTTTGCCCAGCATTGGAAACCAAACGCATGAGAAACACCTCGCGCATACTGCTCAATCGGGAATCCTTAAAAGCAAACCTTCGCTTTTTGCGGCGTATGATGGGTCAAGACCGATTTATTTCGTTGGTGGTTAAAGGAAATGCCTATGGACATGGCATACATGCCTACGTGCCCTTAGCAGAGAGCTTAGGGATGCATCACTTTTCCGTATTTAGCGCATGGGAAGCCTGGCAGGTAAAAGAGGCCGCCAATGAGCCATGCGAAATTATGATAATGGGGATGCTGTTTCCGGATGAGCTGGAATGGGCTATTCGGCATAAGGTTTCCTTTTTTGTATTTGACTTAGACCGGCTTCGCTTGGCCATAGAAACCGCAAAAAACCTAGGTCTACCTGCCCGAATTCACCTGGAAGTAGAGACAGGAATGAACCGCACCGGCCTGGAAAGAGGCTGTTGGGAAGAAACCTGCCGGCTGTTGCACCAAAACAAACCGTGGTTGGTATTTGAAGGCCTTTGCACCCATTTTGCCGGGGCAGAAAGTATTGCCAACTATGCGCGTATTATGCGGCAAAAAAAGCTGTTTGGCATGGCTCGTGCCTACTTTGCCAGCGATGGACATAGACCCAAGCGTTACCATTGTGCCTGCTCCGCCGCTGCCATTCGTTATCCTGCCACGCGCATGGATATGGTGCGCATCGGCATTCTTCAATACGGCTTTTGGCCCAGCCGCGAAACCTTTATCGAATACGTTAAAAACAGAAAACGAAAAGACGATCCGCTTAAACGAGTCATTCGTTGGGAATCTGAGGTTATGAGCACCAAACAAGTCGCAGAAGGCGATTTTATTGGGTATGGCACCAGCTTTTTGGCTCAACGGCCAATGCGCATTGCCGTAGTACCGGTAGGCTACTCCCATGGATTCAGCCGCGCATTGAGCAATAGCGGTCACGCCCTGGTACGCGGTCGCCGTGTTCCGGTTGTTGGCACCGTAAATATGAACGCCCTCAGCTTGGACATTACCGATGTCCC